>NZ_LT629788.1:5787450-6092441 GCF_900105805.1 Pseudomonas moraviensis
CTCTTTAGCGGTGGACCAAAAACGGCCTTTTCTGTAAGCTACAGCTTTAGTGTGTCCACTAAAAGCGCGCAGAATAATTTCAGTGAAGAAGCGGGGTGACGTGTCCATACGTCACTCCGCTTTTTTACAACCTGCGATTGCCCTTTCATGCGTTATTTACGGGAGGTCTTCTTGACTAAGCCAGCCATACTCGCCCTTGCTGATGGCAGCATTTTTCGCGGCGAAGCCATTGGAGCCGACGGTCAGACCGTTGGTGAGGTGGTGTTCAACACCGCAATGACCGGCTATCAGGAAATCCTTACCGATCCTTCCTACGCCCAACAGATCGTTACCCTGACTTACCCGCACATCGGCAACACCGGCACCACGCCGGAAGACGCCGAGTCCGACCGCGTATGGTCCGCTGGCCTGGTCATCCGTGACCTGCCGCTGGTAGCGAGCAACTGGCGTAACACGATGTCCCTGTCCGACTACCTGAAAGCCAACAATGTAGTGGCAATCGCGGGTATCGACACCCGTCGCCTGACCCGCATCCTGCGTGAAAAAGGCGCACAGAACGGCTGCATCATGGCCGGCGACAACATCTCCGAAGAAGCGGCCATCGCCGCTGCGCAAGGCTTCCCGGGCCTGAAGGGCATGGACCTGGCGAAAGTCGTCAGCACCAAGACTCAATACGAATGGCGCTCGACTGTCTGGGATCTGAAAACCGACAGCCACGCGACTATCGAAGCCTCCGAACTGCCATACCACGTGGTCGCCTACGACTACGGCGTCAAGGTCAACATCCTGCGCATGCTGGTCGAGCGCGGCTGCCGCGTCACCGTGGTGCCGGCTCAGACGCCAGCCGCCGATGTACTGGCGCTCAAGCCGGACGGCGTGTTCCTGTCCAACGGCCCTGGTGACCCGGAGCCATGCGACTACGCGATCCAGGCGATCAAGCAAGTGCTGGAAACCGAGACGCCGGTGTTCGGCATCTGCCTCGGCCACCAGTTGCTGGCTCTGGCCTCCGGCGCCAAGACCCTGAAAATGGGCCACGGCCACCACGGTGCCAACCACCCGGTGCAGGACCTGGACACCGGCGTGGTAATGATCACCAGCCAGAACCACGGTTTTGCGGTAGACGAAGCCACCCTGCCAGCCAACGTGCGCGCGATCCACAAGTCGCTGTTCGACGGCACCCTGCAAGGCATCGAGCGCACCGACAAGAGCGCGTTCAGCTTCCAGGGTCACCCTGAAGCGAGCCCGGGCCCGAACGATGTCGCGCCACTGTTCGACCGCTTCATCAACGAGATGGCCAAGCGACGCTAAGCGTTCGCCTTGAGACTGTAGAGAGAAGCCTTGAGGGCGGCCCCGGCACCCGGCGGCCCCTTCGGGACTTCAGAAATCGATCAAGACGGCTTGCCGACTGACCTGCGGATTTGAGTGACAAACCATGCCAAAACGTACAGACATTAAAAGCATCCTGATTCTCGGCGCTGGCCCGATCGTTATCGGCCAGGCCTGCGAATTCGACTACTCCGGCGCCCAGGCCTGCAAAGCCCTGCGCGAAGAGGGTTACCGCGTCATCCTGGTGAACTCCAACCCGGCCACCATCATGACCGACCCGGACATGGCCGACGCTACCTACATCGAACCGATCAAGTGGCAGACCGTTGCCAAGATCATCGAGAAGGAGCGTCCGGACGCCGTACTGCCAACCATGGGCGGCCAGACTGCACTGAACTGCGCCCTGGACCTGGAGCGCGAAGGCGTTCTGGAGAAGTTCGGCGTAGAGATGATCGGTGCCAACGCCGACACCATCGACAAGGCTGAAGACCGTTCGCGTTTCGACAAGGCGATGAAATCCATCGGCCTGGCGTGCCCGCGTTCCGGGATCGCCCACAGCATGGAAGAGGCCAATGCGGTTCTCGAAACTCTCGGTTTCCCGTGCATCATCCGTCCGTCCTTCACCATGGGCGGCACCGGTGGCGGTATCGCCTACAACCGTGAAGAGTTCGAAGAAATCTGCGCTCGTGGTCTGGACCTGTCGCCGACCAAAGAGCTGCTGATCGACGAATCGCTGATCGGCTGGAAAGAATATGAAATGGAAGTTGTCCGCGACAAAAAGGACAACTGCATCATCGTCTGCTCGATCGAAAACTTCGACCCGATGGGCGTGCACACCGGTGACTCGATCACCGTGGCTCCGGCCCAGACCCTCACCGACAAGGAATACCAGATCCTGCGTAACGCCTCCCTGGCGGTCCTGCGCGAGATCGGCGTCGAGACAGGCGGTTCCAACGTGCAGTTCGGTATCTGCCCGAACACTGGCCGTATGGTCGTGATCGAAATGAACCCGCGGGTATCGCGTTCCTCGGCACTGGCTTCGAAAGCCACCGGTTTCCCGATCGCCAAGGTCGCGGCCAAACTGGCTGTGGGTTACACCCTCGACGAGCTGTCGAACGACATCACCGGCGGCAAGACCCCGGCGTCCTTCGAACCGTCGATCGACTACGTCGTCACCAAGCTGCCACGCTTCGCCTTCGAGAAATTCGCCAAGGCTGACGCGCGCCTGACCACGCAAATGAAGTCGGTCGGTGAAGTCATGGCCATCGGCCGCACCTTCCAGGAATCCCTGCAGAAAGCCCTGCGCGGTCTGGAAGTCGGCGTTTGCGGCCTGGACGAGAAGCTCGATCTGAGCAACCCGGAAAGCATGAGCGTGCTCAAGCGCGAACTGACCGTGCCGGGCGCCGAGCGTATCTGGTACGTGGCGGACGCCTTCCGTGCCGGTCTGTCGGTCGAAGACATCTTCGGCATGAACATGATCGACCCGTGGTTCCTGGTGCAGATCGAGGACCTGATCAAGGACGAAGAGAAGGTCAAGACCCTCGGTCTGTCCTCGATCGACCGCGACCTGATGTTCAAGCTCAAGCGCAAAGGCTTCTCCGATCAGCGTCTGGCCAAGCTGCTGGGCGTCACCGAGAAGAACCTGCGCACCCATCGTCAGAAGCTCGAAGTATTCCCGGTCTACAAGCGCGTTGACACCTGCGCCGCCGAGTTCGCCACCGACACCGCTTACCTTTACTCGACTTACGAGGAAGAGTGCGAAGCCGCGCCGTCGGGTCGCGACAAGATCATGATCCTGGGTGGCGGACCGAACCGTATCGGCCAGGGCATCGAGTTCGACTACTGCTGCGTTCACGCTGCTCTCGCTCTGCGCGAAGACGGCTACGAAACCATCATGGTCAACTGCAACCCGGAAACCGTTTCCACCGACTACGACACTTCCGACCGTCTGTACTTCGAGCCGGTAACCCTGGAAGACGTACTGGAAATCTGCCGCGTCGAGAAGCCGAAAGGCGTGATCGTCCAGTACGGCGGCCAGACTCCGCTGAAACTGGCTCGCGCGCTGGAAGCTGCTGGCGTGCCGATTATCGGCACCAGCCCTGACGCCATCGACCGTGCCGAAGACCGCGAGCGCTTCCAGCAAATGGTCGAGCGCCTGAACCTGCGTCAGCCGCCAAACGCCACCGTGCGCAGCGAAGACGAAGCCGTTCGTGCTGCCGCGAAAATCGGTTATCCGTTGGTGGTGCGCCCGTCCTATGTCCTGGGCGGCCGTGCGATGGAAATCGTTTACAAGGAAGACGAGCTCAAGCGTTACCTGCGTGACGCGGTGCAAGTGTCCAACGACAGCCCGGTGCTGCTCGACCACTTCCTCAACTGCGCCATCGAAATGGACGTGGATGCGGTTTGCGACGGCAAAGACGTGGTGATCGGCGCGATCATGCAGCACATCGAACAGGCGGGCGTTCACTCCGGTGACTCCGCATGCTCGCTGCCGCCGTACTCGCTGCCGGCACACATCCAGGACGAGATGCGCGAACAGGTCAAGAAAATGGCCCTTGAACTGGGCGTTGTCGGCCTGATGAACGTGCAATTGGCTTTGCAGGGCGAAGACATCTACGTCATCGAAGTCAACCCGCGCGCCTCGCGTACCGTGCCGTTCGTTTCCAAGTGCATCGGTGTTTCCCTGGCGATGATCGCTGCCCGCGTGATGGCTGGTAAGACCCTGAAGGAAATCGGCTTCACCAAGGAAATCATCCCGAACTTCTACAGCGTGAAAGAGGCGGTGTTCCCGTTCGCCAAATTCCCTGGCGTTGACCCGATCCTCGGCCCAGAGATGAAGTCCACCGGTGAAGTAATGGGTGTCGGCGATACCTTCGGCGAAGCATTCGCCAAGGCGCAGATGGGCGCCAGCGAAGTGCTGCCGACCGGCGGTACCGCGTTCATCAGCGTGCGCGATGATGACAAGCCGCTGGTTGCAGGCGTGGCCCGTGATCTGATCAACTTGGGCTTCGAAGTGGTCGCCACTGCCGGCACTGCCAAGCTGATCGAAGCGGCAGGCCTGAAAGTGCGCCGCGTGAACAAGGTGACCGAGGGGCGTCCGCACGTGGTCGACATGATCAAGAATGACGAAGTCACGCTGATCATCAACACCACCGAAGGTCGTCAGTCGATCGCCGATTCGTACTCCATTCGTCGCAACGCCCTGCAGCACAAGATCTACTGCACCACTACCATCGCTGCGGGCGAAGCGATCTGCGAAGCGCTGAAGTTCGGTCCGGAAAAAACCGTGCGCCGCTTGCAGGATCTACACGCAGGATTGAAGGCATGAGCATAACCAAGTACCCAATGACTGTTCAGGGCGCCAAAGCCCTGGAAGAAGAACATGCTCACCTGACCAAGGTCGTTCGTCCGAAGCTCAGCCAGGACATCGGTACGGCCCGCGAGTTGGGTGACTTGAAGGAAAACGCTGAATACCATGCCGCTCGCGAACAGCAGGGCATGGTCGAAGCGCGGATTCGTGACATCGAAGGCCGGATCCAGAATCAGGTCATCATCGATGTCACGACCATTCCGCATACCGGCAAAGTGATCTTCGGCACCACCGTGGAAATCGCCAACGTCGAGACTGATGAAAGCGTCACTTACCACATCGTGGGTGAGGATGAGGCTGACTTCAAACTCGGCAAGATTTCCGTCGGTTCGCCGCTGGCCCGCGCCTTGATTGGCAAGGAAGAGGGCGATGTAGTTGCCGTCAAAACGCCAGGCGGCGTGATCGAGTACGAGATTGTCGAAGTTCGTCACATCTGAAAGAAGGCGTCCGCTGCACGCGGGCGCCATGCTTTGGCAGCTGACCCAGATGCTTTGGGTCGGTGGTCTATGGTTGATTCACCTTGGTTTGCAGCCGGCGTTAGGCCAGATCGGCCTGGCGCCGCTGTTGATCGACGAAGTAGCCAGTGCATTCGAAGTGCTGGTGGTGGGATTCGCCGCTCTGTGCGTGATCTTTCAGGCTTTAGTGCTGGTACAGGCCGAAGGCCTTGGCAGTCTATGGCGGGATTTTCGCGGGCAGGTGCTGTTGATGGCGTTGTACGCGTGCGCGATGTATGTCGCTGTGCGTGTCGGCTGGCCGGATGCGCAGCGCTGGCAGGTATTCAGTTATCTGGTGCTGGGGTTTTCCGGGCTGGTGCTGGTCATGCAGCCGGTGCCGGGATGGAGTGGCAGGGTGCGCGAAGCACACCCTTGACCCTGCGCATCACTTGAAGCGATGAACGTTCGACAGCTGCTTGTTGGCGCTGAAGTTCTTGCGATAGACCAGAGCCATCTTGCCGATGACCTGAACCAGGTCCGCTTTGCCGACCTTGCACAGTTCGGCGATGTGCGCCAAGCGCGACTCGCGATCGAGGATGTTGAGCTTGATCTTGATCAGCTCGTGATCCGCCAGGGCGCGTTCAAGTTCGGCTAAAACACCTTCAGTCAAACCGTTGTCCGCCACCGTCAACACTGGTTTGAGGTGGTGGCCGATGGATTTGTACTGTTTCTTCTGCTCTGGAGTGAGCGGCATAATCTGACCCTTTCGTCTGGATTCTGTAAAATGGCGGCCATTTTACCCGAGGGTTCGTGGATCCGCCCAACTAATCACGACCCTAATCATCGAGGTGCCCAATGGCGCGTTCCAAGACAAGCCTTGGTTGGCTGAAAAGACATGTCAACGATCCTTATGTGAAGCAGGCGCAGAAGGATGGCTACCGTTCGCGTGCAAGTTACAAGCTTCTGGAGATCCAGGAAAAATACAAATTGATCCGTCCGGGCATGAGCGTGGTCGACCTCGGTGCGGCCCCGGGCGGCTGGTCGCAGGTCACCAGTCGGCTGATCGGTGGTCAGGGGCGTCTGATCGCTTCTGACATCCTTGAAATGGACGGCATTCCGGACGTGACCTTCATTCAGGGTGACTTCACGGAAGACTCGGTGCTTGCCGAAATCCTCGAGGCCGTTGGTAATTCGCAGGTGGACCTTGTGATTTCCGATATGGCCCCCAATATGAGTGGTACGCCCGAAGTGGATATGCCCAAGGCCATGTTCCTTTGTGAGCTGGCGCTGGATCTGGCGGAGCGGATACTCAAGCCCGGTGGCAATTTCGTCATCAAGATTTTCCAGGGCGAAGGGTTCGATGTTTATCTGAAGGATGCTCGCAAGAAATTCGACAAGATCCAGATGATCAAGCCAGACTCTTCCCGTGGCAGCTCCCGTGAGCAGTACATGCTGGCCTGGGGTTATCGCGGCGGTGATGCGTAAAACGAGGTTTTTCGGCGGGGCGATAGGTTTTTCATATTTCGCTCTGCGGGCATAAGCGAATATTGTGTAGAAAGTGTTTCACAAAGGGTTACAGACGGCGCCTGCCAGAGTTGTAGGTAATGTAGTAAGTTAGGCCGGTGAATATCATGCGAAGCGCGCGCCAGTAGCGGAGCTTGCTTCAGAGGGTAGTTAATTGAACGATATGGCAAAGAATCTGATCCTGTGGTTGATCATCGCGGCTGTCTTGGTGACGGTGATGAACAACTTCTCCAGCCCTAACGAGCCGCAGACCCTCAACTATTCCGACTTCATCCAGCAGGTCAAGGATGGCAAGGTCGAGCGCGTAGCCGTCGATGGCTATGTGATTACCGGCAAGCGCACCGATGGCGACAGCTTCAAGACCATTCGTCCGGCAATCCAGGACAATGGCCTGATCGGCGATCTGGTCGACAATCACGTTGTGGTTGAAGGCAAGCAGCCTGAACAGCAAAGCATCTGGACCCAGCTTCTGGTGGCCAGCTTCCCGATCCTGGTGATCATCGCGGTGTTCATGTTCTTCATGCGCCAGATGCAGGGCGGTGCCGGTGGCAAGGGCGGGCCGATGAGCTTCGGCAAGAGCAAGGCACGCCTGCTCTCCGAGGATCAGGTCAAGACCACGTTGGCTGACGTTGCCGGTTGCGACGAAGCCAAGGAAGAAGTCGGCGAACTGGTCGAGTTCTTGCGTGATCCGGGTAAATTCCAGCGTCTGGGCGGCCGTATCCCGCGCGGTGTGCTGATGGTAGGCCCACCGGGCACCGGTAAAACCTTGCTGGCCAAGGCGATTGCCGGCGAAGCGAAAGTGCCGTTCTTCACCATTTCCGGTTCCGACTTTGTCGAAATGTTCGTTGGTGTCGGCGCCAGCCGTGTCCGCGACATGTTCGAGCAGGCCAAGAAGCACGCACCGTGCATCATCTTCATCGACGAAATCGATGCCGTGGGTCGCCATCGTGGCGCCGGTATGGGTGGTGGTCACGATGAGCGTGAGCAGACTCTCAACCAGTTGCTGGTAGAGATGGACGGCTTCGAAATGAACGACGGCATCATCGTGATTGCCGCAACCAACCGTCCCGACGTACTCGACCCTGCGCTGCTGCGTCCGGGCCGTTTCGACCGTCAGGTGGTGGTTGGCTTGCCGGACATTCGTGGTCGCGAGCAGATTCTGAAAGTGCACATGCGCAAAGTGCCAATGGGCGACGACGTTGCTCCGGCGGTAATCGCACGTGGTACTCCGGGCTTCTCCGGTGCTGACCTGGCCAACCTGGTCAACGAGGCGTCGCTGTTCGCTGCCCGTAGCGGCAAGCGTATCGTCGAGATGAAAGAGTTCGAACTGGCCAAAGACAAGATCATGATGGGTGCCGAGCGCAAATCCATGGTCATGTCCGAGAAAGAAAAACAGAACACTGCTTATCACGAAGCTGGCCACGCCATTGTGGGTCGCGTCGTACCTGAGCATGATCCGGTCTACAAGGTATCGATCATCCCGCGCGGTCGTGCGCTGGGTGTGACCATGTTCCTGCCGGAAGAAGATCGCTACAGCCTGTCCAAACGTGCGTTGATCAGTCAGATCTGCTCGTTGTACGGCGGCCGTATCGCTGAGGAAATGACGCTGGGCTTCGATGGTGTGACCACCGGTGCCTCCAACGACATCATGCGTGCAAGTCAGATTGCCCGGAATATGGTGACCAAGTGGGGCTTGTCGGAAAAACTCGGTCCGCTGATGTACGCCGAAGAAGAGGGTGAAGTGTTCCTCGGTCGCGGCGGTGGCGGTCAGGCTGCCAGCTTCTCGGGTGAGACAGCCAAGCTGATCGACTCCGAAGTGCGCAGTATCATCGATCAGTGCTACGGCACCGCCAAGCAGATCCTCACGGATAACCGTGACAAGCTGGATGCCATGGCTGATGCGCTGATGAAGTACGAAACCATCGATGCCGAGCAGATCGACGACATCATGGCCGGTCGCACACCTCGCGAGCCGCGTGACTGGTCCGGTGGCACCGGTACGCCTCCGCCGCCTGTCGTGCAGGACGAGCGTCCGGAAAAACCGATTGGCGGTCCGGCTGCTGACGTTTAAGGTTTGAAATGACTTCTGTTCAGTCCCTGACCCGGTTGCCTTGCGGCAACCGGGTTCTTGATTTGGCCCATACGCATGTCATGGGCATTCTCAATGTCACTCCCGATTCCTTTTCCGACGGTGGCCGTTACAGCCAGCTGGACGCAGCGCTGCGCCACGCCGAAGCCATGGTGCTGGCTGGTGCGACGCTGATCGATGTCGGCGGCGAATCGACCCGGCCGGGTGCTCGAGCGGTTTCTCCTCTGGAGGAGCTTGAGCGCGTCGCACCGATAGTCGAGCTGATCAACCGCGAGCTGGATGTCATCATCTCGGTCGATACTTCCACGCCAGCGGTCATGCGCGAAACCGCACGGCTCGGTGCCGGGTTGATCAACGATGTACGTTCGCTCCGTCGCGATGGCGCGCTGGACGCGGCGGCGGCGACCGGATTGCCGGTGTGTCTGATGCACATGCTCGGCGAGCCGGGCGATATGCAGGACAATCCGCATTACCAGGATGTCACTCGTGAGGTCGGCGAGTTTCTGGCCGAGCGCATGGATCAGTGTGCGCAGGCGGGCATTCCCGCCGAGCGGATCATTCTCGATCCCGGCTTCGGCTTCGCCAAAACCTTGCAGCACAATCTAAGCTTGTTCAAGCACATGGAGGCCCTGCACGCACTGGGTCGGCCACTGCTGGTGGGTGTTTCGCGCAAGAGTATGATTGGCCACGCTTTGAACCGTCCCGTGGGTGAGCGTCTGCATGGCGGTCTGGCGCTGGCGGCGCTGGCGTCGGTAAAGGGCGCGCGAATATTGCGCGTCCACGATGTGGCGGAAACTGTCGATGTGGTGCGAATGATCGCGGCCGTAGAATCAGCCGAATAAGAATGATGGAGCACTTATGAGCAAGAAATATTTTGGTACCGACGGCATTCGCGGTCGCGTTGGTGAATATCCGATCACGCCTGATTTCATGCTCAAGCTCGGCTGGGCGGCTGGCATGGCGTTCCGCAAGATGGGTGCGTGCAAGGTGCTGGTCGGCAAGGACACGCGGATCTCCGGCTATATGTTCGAGTCCGCACTCGAGGCCGGGCTGACCTCGGCGGGCGCCGATGTGATGCTGCTCGGCCCGATGCCGACGCCAGCCATTGCCTATCTGTCGCGTACCTTCCAGGCTGAAGCCGGGATCGTGATCAGTGCATCGCACAATCCGCATGACGACAACGGCATCAAGTTCTTCTCCGGCAAAGGCACCAAGCTGCCGGATGAATTGGAGTTGATGATCGAAGAGTTGCTGGATACGCCGATGACCGTCGTCGAATCGAGCAAGATCGGCAAAGTTTCGCGAATCAATGATGCATCGGGTCGCTACATCGAGTTCTGCAAAAGCAGCGTGCCTTCCGGAACCAATTTCTCCGGCCTGAAAATAGTCATCGACTGTGCGCACGGTGCGACCTATAAGGTGGCGCCGAGCGTCTTCCGTGAGCTGGGCGCCGAAGTTGTCGTGCTGTCTGCCCAGCCGAACGGGCTGAACATCAACGATAACTGTGGTTCCACGCACATGGGGCCGTTGCAGGCTGCGGTGCTGGCCGAACACGCCGACCTCGGCATCGCTTTCGATGGTGATGGCGATCGCGTGTTGATGGTTGATCACACCGGTACCATCGTCGATGGCGATGATCTGCTGTTTATCATTGCCCGCGATCTGCATGAGCGCGGCAAGTTGCAGGGTGGAGTGGTCGGTACGCTGATGAGCAACCTCGGCCTTGAGCTGGCCCTGGCAGATCTGTCGATCCCGTTCGTTCGTGCCAATGTCGGTGACCGCTATGTCATCGCTGAGCTGCAAGAGCGCAACTGGCTTGTCGGCGGAGAAAACTCCGGGCATGTGGTCTGCTTCAATCACACCACCACGGGCGACGCGATCATCGCGGCCTTGCAGGTGTTGATGGCTCTGAAATCCCGCAATGAAGGTCTCGCCCAAACCCGACAGGCTTTGCGCAAGTGCCCTCAGGTGCTGATCAACGTCCGCTTCGGCGGCGGTGAAAGCCCACTGGAGCATCCGGCTGTCAAGGAAGCCAGCGCCCGTGTAACCCAGGCGATGGCGGGGCGCGGTCGCGTGCTTCTGCGCAAGTCCGGCACAGAGCCTCTGGTGCGCGTAATGGTCGAAGGCGAGGACGAAAACCAGGTTCGCGGCTATGCCGAAGAGCTGGCAAAACTGGTAACCGAAGTTTCTGCCTGATACGGCTTGCAAGCCATGATTGTGTTGGGTAACATCTGCGCCCACTTTGACCGACGAGGTACAGCATGCGTCGCCCTATGGTAGCTGGTAACTGGAAGATGCACGGTACCCGCGCCAGCGTCGCTGAGCTGATCAACGGCCTTCGTCATCTGGCCTTGCCAAGCGGTGTTGATGTCGCGGTGTTCCCGCCTTGCTTGTATATCAATCAAGTGATTGATGGCTTGAAAGGCAAGTCGATTTCGGTCGGCGCGCAGAATTCTGCGGTGGAAGCCATGCAAGGTGCGCTGACCGGTGAGATTGCTCCCAGTCAGTTGGTGGATGCAGGTTGTTCCCTGGTGCTTGTCGGGCACTCCGAACGCCGCCAGATTCTGGGCGAGCGAGACGGGATGCTGAATCGCAAGTTCGCAGCTGCACAGGCATGTGGCTTGATTCCGGTGTTGTGTGTGGGGGAGACCCTTGAGCAACGCGAAGCCGGAAAAACTCTTGAAGTTGTCGGGCGTCAGCTGGGCAGCATCATTGAGGAGCTGGGTGTCGGTGCTTTTGCCAAGGCAGTGATTGCTTACGAGCCGGTCTGGGCCATTGGTACCGGGCTGACTGCAACGCCGCAACAGGCTCAGGATGTGCATAAAGCCATTCGCGAGCAGTTGGCGGCAGAGAATTCTGAAGTCGCACGAAATGTGCGGCTTCTATACGGCGGCAGCGTGAAGGCGGCCAATGCGGTCGAACTGTTCGGCATGCCGGATATCGATGGGGGGCTCATTGGTGGAGCTTCCCTGAATGCAGATGAGTTCGGTGCGATCTGTCGCGCCGCGGGAAACTGAAAAAATGCTGGAAACAGTCGTAGTCGTTTTTCATCTGCTGGGTGCATTGGGCGTAGTTGCTCTGGTTTTGCTGCAGCAGGGTAAGGGTGCGGACGCTGGCGCGTCTTTCGGAGCAGGTGCTTCAAATACTGTGTTCGGAAGCCAAGGTTCCTCTACCTTTCTTAGTAAGTTTACTGCTATACTTGCCGCCGGTTTCTTCATAACCAGCCTGGGGTTAGGTTACTTTGCTAAAGAGAAGGCTCATCAGCTGACTCAAGCAGGTTTGCCAGATCCAGCAGTGTTGGAAGTACCTAAGCAACAACCGGCTTCTGATGATGTCCCGGTGCTTCAAGAGCAAAAGTCGGCTACTCCAGCGACTGACGTGCCTCCAGCTCAAGAGCAGAAGTAAGAAGAGTTTCAAACGTAGTATTGCCGAGGTGGTGGAATTGGTAGACACGCAACCTTGAGGTGGTTGTGCCCATAGGGTGTAGGGGTTCGAGTCCCCTTCTCGGTACCAATTAGTCAGGAGAGCCCGCTGTTGCGGGCTTTTTTGCAGGTGGAAGGTTACATTGACCCTAAAAGGGATCGGTCGTATACTTCCGCCCCAGCTTTGTCGCGGGGTGGAGCAGTCTGGTAGCTCGTCGGGCTCATAACCCGAAGGTCGTCGGTTCAAATCCGGCCCCCGCAACCAGTTTAAGGAGCCCCTTTTAAGGGGCTTTTTGTTAGCTGGATACTTTCAACGCCGCTGTTCGACGGCGTTTCAAGGATGGGCGTTATGCCCATTTTTTTATTTTGCAAAGCATGCACATATCATGCACTAGGGGGTTCAGGTGTCGAGCAAGCTAGAAGAGTTGCAGGCCTTGCTGGCCCCGGTGGTCGTGGCCCTGGGCTATGAATGCTGGGGTATCGAGTTTTCGGCTCAGGGTCGGCACTCGATGTTGCGCGTTTATATCGATAAAGAGGGTGGCGTGCTGGTGGACGACTGCGCCATTGTCAGCCGTCAGATCAGCGGTGTCCTGGATGTTGAAGATCCAATCTCCGTTGAATACACCCTTGAAGTTTCCTCGCCTGGCATGGAGCGCCCGCTGTTCACTCTTGAGCAGTTTGCCAAATTTGCCGGTGAACAAGTGAAGATCAAGCTGCGCTCGCCTTTCGAAGGTCGACGCAACTTTCAGGGCCTTCTGCGCGGTGTAGAAGAGCAGGACGTCGTGGTGCAGGTAGAAGACCACGAGTTCCTGTTGCCGATCGATATGATCGACAAGGCCAACATTATTCCCAGTTTTGACTGAGACGCGGATCCCGCGGATCCAATGGCTTGCGAAAGGCGAGGCGTACGATGAGCAAAGAAGTACTGCTGGTTGTTGAGTCGGTATCCAATGAAAAGGGTGTACCGGCAAGCGTAATTTTTGAAGCGCTGGAGCTGGCTCTGGCCACTGCTACCAAAAAGCGTTTTGAAGACGAAGTGGACCTGCGTGTGGAAATCAACCGCCACACCGGTTCCTACGAAACCTTCCGTCGCTGGACGGTCGTCGAAGAGAATGATCTCGACGATCCGGCCATCGAGACCTGGCCTAGCAAGGTTGCCGAAACGCATCCTGGCGCCAAGGTCGGTGACGTCGTCGAAGAGAAAATCGAATCCATCGAGTTCGGCCGCATCGCTGCACAGACTGCCAAGCAGGTCATCGTGCAGAAAGTTCGCGAAGCCGAGCGCGCTCAAGTGGTCGACGCCTATCGCGAGCGCCTGGGGGAAATCATCTCCGGCACCGTGAAAAAAGTCACCCGCGACAACGTGATCGTCGATTTGGGCAACAACGCTGAAGCGTTGCTGGCCCGCGAAGACATCATTTCTCGCGAAACCTTCCGTGTCGGCGTGCGCCTGCGTGCGCTGCTCAAGGAAATCCGCACCGAGAACCGCGGCCCGCAGCTGATCCTGTCGCGTACCGCGCCGGAAATGCTGATCGAGCTGTTCCGTATCGAAGTGCCGGAAATCGCTGAAGGCCTCATCGAGGTCATGGCCGCCTCCCGTGATCCGGGTTCGCGCGCCAAGATCGCCGTCCGTTCCAAGGACAAGCGCATTGATCCGCAAGGTGCCTGCATCGGTATGCGCGGTTCGCGCGTCCAGGCGGTATCGGGTGAGTTGGGCGGCGAGCGTGTTGATATCGTGCTGTGGGACGACAACCCGGCCCAGTTCGTGATCAACGCCATGTCCCCGGCCGAGGTTGCGGCAATTATCGTTGACGAAGATGCCCATGCCATGGACATCGCCGTTGGCGCAGACAATCTGGCTCAGGCCATCGGTCGCGGTGGTCAGAACGTGCGTCTGGCCAGCCAGTTGACTGGCTGGACCCTGAACGTGATGACCGAATCGGACATCCAGGCTAAGCAGCAAGCAGAAACCGGCGACATCCTGCGCAACTTCATCGACGAGCTGGAAGTCGACGAAGAGCTGGCTCAGGTGCTGGTAGATGAAGGCTTCACCAGCCTGGAAGAGATTGCCTACGTACCGGTGGAGGAGATGCTCAACATCGACGGCTTTGACGAGGACATCGTCAACGAGCTTCGTGCTCGCGCCAAGGATCGCTTGTTGACCAAAGCCATCGCTACTGAGGAAAAGCTGGCAGACGCCCATCCGGCCGAAGACCTGCTCTCGCTTGAGGGTATGGACAAGGATTTGGCGATGGAACTGGCGGTGCGCGGCGTAATTACCCGCGAAGACCTGGCCGAGCAGTCTATTGACGACCTGCTCGACATCGACGGCATTGACGATGATCGTGCCGGCAAGTTGATCATGGCCGCCCGAGCCCACTGGTTCGAGTAATTAGGCGCGGCCTGAGGAGAGAAGTGCATGACGCAAGTCACGGTGAAACAACTGGCCGATGAGGTCAAAACACCGGTAGAGCGCCTGTTGCAGCAGATGCGTGAGGCAGGTCTGCCGCACACCGCCGCCGACGAAAATGTGACTGACAGTGAGAAGCAATCCCTGCTGACTCACTTGAAGAGCAGTCACAAGGCGAAAGTGGAAGAACCACGCAAGATCACGCTGCAGCGTAAAACCACCAGCACCCTGCGTGTGGCTGGTAGCAAGAGCATCAGCGTTGAAGTTCGCAAGAAGAAAGTTTTCGTACAGCGTAGCCCGGAAGAAATCGAAGCCGAGCGCAAGCGTGAACTGGATGAGCGCCGCGCAGTAGAAAATGCTGCCCGTCAGAAGGCTGAAGAAGAAGCCAAGCAACGCGCCGAAGAAGAAGCGCGTCGCCAGCCTGCTGCTGCGCAAACCGCTGCCAGCGACGCCGTCGCGGCGCCGGCTGCCGCTGCCGAACCTGTTCGCGAAAGCGCACCGGTGGTGGCTGCTGCTCCTGCTCCTTCGGCTGACGTTCGCAACAAGCAGAACGAACAGCGCCGTCCGGACAAGCCACGTGCCGACGACAACAATCGTCGCAGCGGTGGCGGTGATGGCGAGCGCAAAAACGCTCCGCATCGCGCATCGGTCAAGGAAAAAGCTCCGGCGCCACGTGTGGCACCACGCACTACCGACGAAGAAAGCGATGGCTTCCGTCGTGGTGGTCGCGGCAAGGCCAAGCTGAAGAAGCGCAACGCCCACGGTTTCCAGAGCCCTACCGGCCCTGTCGTGCGTGATGTGCAGATCGGCGAGACCATCACGGTTGGCGATCTGGCCAACCAGATGTCGGTCAAGGCTGCTGAAATCATCAAGTTCATGTTCAAACTGGGTACCCCAGCGACCATCAACCAGGTGCTTGATCAGGAAACTGCTCAACTGGTAGCCGAAGAACTGGGCCACAAAGTGACCCTGGTCAGCGACACCGCCCTGGAAGATTCCCTGGCCGAGTCCCTGAAGTTTGAAGGTGAGTCGTTCTCCCGTGCTCCAGTCGTGACCGTAATGGGCCACGTTGACCACGGTAAGACTTCCCTGCTCGACTACATCCGTCGTGCCAAGGTAGCTGCTGGCGAAGCCGGCGGTATCACCCAGCACATCGGTGCGTACCACGTTGAGACTGATCGCGGCATGGTCACTTTCCTCGACACCCCGGGTCACGCCGCGTTTACCGCAATGCGTGCCCGTGGTGCCAAGGCGACCGACATCGTGATCCTCGTGGTTGCGGCGGACGACGGCGTGATGCCGCAAACCATCGAAGCCGTTCAGCATGCTCAGGCAGCTGGCGTGCCGCTGGTGGTCGCAGTGAACAAGATCGACAAGCCGGGCGCCGATCTCGATCGCATCCGCAGCGAGCTGTCGGTTCACGGCGTGACTTCCGAAGACTGGGGTGGCGACACACCATTCGTTCCGGTTTCGGCGAAGATGGGTACTGGCGTGGACGAGCTGCTTGAAGCCGTTCTGCTGCAGGCCGAAGTTCTCGAGCTGAAAGCTACTCCATCGGCTCCTGGCCGTGGTGTGGTGGTTGAATCGCGTCTCGACAAGGGCCGTGGCCCGGTGGCAACCGTGCTGGTTCAGGACGGTACGCTGCGTCAAGGCGATATGGTTCTGGTCGGTTCGAACTACGGCCGTGTACGTGCCATGCTCGACGAGAACGGCAAGCCGATCAAGGAAGCCGGCCCTTCCATCCCTGTCGAGATCCTCGGCCTGGACGGTACCCCGGACGCTGGCGACGAGATGAGCGTGGTTGCCGACGAGAAGAAAGCCCGTGAAGTGGCTCTGTTCCGTCAAGGCAAGTTCCGCGAAGTCAAACTGGCTCGCGCTCACGCCGGCAAGCTGGAAAACATCTTCGAAAACATGGGTCAGGCCGAGAAGAAGACGCTCAACATCGTCCTCAAGTCCGACGTCCGTGGTTCGCTGGAAGCGTTGAACGGTGCCTTGAATGGCCTGGGCAACGATGAAGTGCAAGTGCGCGTCGTGGGTGGCGGTGTCGGTGGTATCACCGAGTCCGACGCCAACCTGGCACTGGCTTCCAACGCTGTACTGTTCGGCTTCAACGTGCGTGCCGATGCTGGCGCTCGCAAGATCGTCGAGCAGGAAGGTCTGGATATGCGTTACTACAACGTGATCTACGACATCATCGAAGACGTCAAGAAAGCCCTGACCGGTATGCTCGGCAGCGATGTTCGCGAGAACATCCTGGGTGTGGCCGAAGTGCGTGACGTGTTCCGTTCGCCGAAGTTTGGCGCGATCGCCGGTTGCATGGTGATTGAAGGTGTCGTGCACCGTAACCGTCCGATCCGTGTACTGCGTGAAGACATCGTTATCTTCGAAGGCGAGCTGGAATCCCTGCGCCGCTTCAAGGATGACGCTTCCGAAGTACGTGCCGGCATGGAATGCGGTATCGGCGTGAAGAGCTACAACGACGTCAAAGTCGGCGACAAGATCGAAGTCTTCGAGAAGGTTCAGGTTGCTCGCAGCCTCTGACTCGCGCACTTCAAGGGCCACGATGGGCCGTAGCATGCAAATGCACGGCCCAGCGTCCGGACTCTAAACGCAACGCCCGGTCTGGCTTTTGTCAGGCCGGGCGTTTGCCGCTTTCAGACCTTGCGGGTTTCACCGCTGGGCAGTAACAGGTAACAAATCATGGCAAAAGAATACAGCCGTACCCAACGTATCGGCGATCAGATGCAGCGCGAGCTGGCGCAACTGATCCGTCGCGAAGTCAAAGACCCGCGCGTCGGCCTGGTCACCATCACTGCTGTGGAAGTGTCCCGTGACGTCGGTCACGCGAAGATTTTCATCACCGTGATGGGTCAGGACAACGCTGAAGACATCGCGCAAAGCATCAAGGTGCTCAATGCCGCCGCAGGTTTCCTGCGCATGCAACTGGCCCGCGAAATGAAGCTGCGCAGTGTGCCGCAACTGCACTTCCACTACGACGAATCTGTCGTGCGTGGTGCGCACCTGTCGGCACTGATCGAGCGGGCCGTGGCTGAAGACAATCAGCACGTTGCCGCTCCAGCACCTGAAGACACCAAGGAGTAATTCGGTGGCTCAGGTCAAACGTATCCGTCGTAACGTCAGCGGCATCATCCTGCTCGACAAGCCGTTGGGTTTCACTTCCAACGCCGCGTTGCAGAAGGTGCGCTGGCTGCTCAATGCCGAGAAGGCCGGGCACACCGGCAGCCTCGACCCGCTGGCCACCGGCGTGTTGCCGCTGTGCTTCGGCGAGGCGACCAAGTTCTCGCAGTACCTGCTCGATTCCGACAAGGGCTATGAAACCCTGGCGCAACTCGGCAAGACCACCACCACGGCCGATGCCGAAGGCGAGGTTTTGCAGGAGCGTCCGGTGACCGTTGGTCGCGCCGATGTCGAAGCGGTTCTGCCGAAATTTCGCGGGCAAATCAGTCAGATACCGCCGATGTACTCGGCGCTCAAGCGTGATGGCCAGCCGCTGTACAAACTGGCACGTGCAGGCGAAGTAGTGGAGCGCGAACCGCGTTCTGTTACTATTGCGCGCTTGGAATTGCTGGCCTTCGAAGGCGATACTGCGCGGCTTGCGGTGGACTGCAGTAAGGGCACCTATATTCGTACCCTGGTGGAGGATATCGGTGAGCAACTCGGTTGTGGTGCGTACGTCGCAGAATTGCGCCGGACCCAGGCCGGGCCTTTCACCCTCGCGCAGACCGTGACCCTCGAAGAGCTGGAAGCGGTACATGCCGAAGGTGGCAACGAAGCGGTCGACCGTTTCCTGATGCCTTCGGACAGCGGCCTGCAGGATTGGCCGTTGCTGCACTTCTCCGAGGCGAGCGCGTTCTACTGGCTCAACGGCCAGCCGGTGCGTGCCCCGGATGCGCCGAAGTTCGGCATGGTGCGAGTACAGGATCACAATGGTCGCTTCATCGGTATCGGTGAAGTGAGCGAAGACGGGCGCATCGCGCCGCGTCGCTTGATTCGGTCAGAATGACCGGAACCGGTCTGCGTCAAGCGGGCCGGCGAGTGTGGCTGTTAACAGGCATGGTCACTACTCATTTATAGATACAGGGATTTGTCCCTGGCCTGTTGAAGCTGTTTCCCTGAAACAGTTTCCTGATAAGGAAGGATTGCCTCATGGCTCTCGACGTTCAAGAAAAAGCTCAAATCGTTGCTGACTACCAGCAAGCTGTTGGTGACACTGGTTCGCCAGAAGTGCAGGTTGCACTGCTGACCGCCAACATCAACAAACTGCAAGGTCACTTCAAGGCCAACGGTAAAGATCACCACTCCCGTCGTGGTCTGATCCGCATGGTTAACCAGCGTCGCAAGCTGCTGGACTACCTGAAAGGCAAGGACGTGAGCCGGTACGCCGCTCTGATCGCTCGCCTGGGTCTGCGTCGCTAATCAGCGATTGCGCTATGAGGTTGGTGGTCTGTCGGGCGTCAGCGGTTTTCCGCTGGCGCCTTGCAGGCTCCCAGCCTCAAGTTTTATCTGCAGCATGGCTTTACCTGTAGCACCCGGACAATTGCCATCGGGCCGATTCCCGAGATTGCCCAAGAATTCGCAAGAAACCGTTTCCCCCAAGAGCCACAAAGAAGGTAGGACACCGTGAACCCGGTAATCAAAAAATTCCAGTTCGGTCAATCGACCGTTACCCTCGAGACTGGCCGTATCGCCCGTCAGGCCTCCGGCGCAGTATTGGTCACCGTTGACGACGACGTCAGCGTGTTGGTGACTGTCGTCGGTGCAAAGCAAGCCGATCCGGGCAAGGGTTTCTTCCCTCTGTCCGTTCACTACCAGGAAAAGACTTACGCTGCCGGTAAGATCCCTGGCGGTTTCTTCAAGCGTGAAGGCCGTCCTTCCGAGAAAGAAACCCTGACTTCCCGACTGATCGACCGTCCGATCCGTCCGCTGTTTCCAGAAGGCTTCATGAACGAAGTGCAGGTTGTCTGCACCGTCGTTTCCACCAGCAAGAAGACCGATCCGGACATCGCTGCGATGATCGGTACCTCGGCTGCCCTGGCCATTTCCGGCATTCCATTCGATGGCCCGATCGGCGCCGCTCGCGTGGCTTTCCACGAAAGCACCGGCTACCTGCTGAACCCGACTTATGAACAGCAAGCCGCTTC
Source organism: Pseudomonas moraviensis (assembly GCF_900105805.1). Lineage (NCBI taxonomy): Bacteria > Pseudomonadati > Pseudomonadota > Gammaproteobacteria > Pseudomonadales > Pseudomonadaceae > Pseudomonas > Pseudomonas moraviensis. The sequence continues at coordinate 5,807,188 of NZ_LT629788.1, forward strand.
GAGCCTGGACATGGTCGTTGCCGGTACTTCCGACGCCGTGCTGATGGTTGAATCGGAAGCCAAAGAGCTGACCGAAGACCAGATGCTGGGCGCGGTACTGTTCGCTCACGACGAATTCCAGGTTGTGATCAACGCAGTCAAGGAACTGGCTGCCGAAGCCGCCAAGCCAACCTGGAACTGGGCTCCACAGCCTGAAGCCACCGAGTTGCTGGGCGCGATCCGTGCCGAGTTCGGCGAAGCGATCTCCCAGGCTTACACCATCACCGTCAAGGCCGACCGCTACGCGCGTCTGGGCGAGTTGCGTGACCAAGTGGTTGCCAAGCTGTCCGGTGAAGAAGGCCAGCCTAGCGCTGCTGAAGTCAAGGCAGCCTTCGGCGAAATCGAGTACCGCACCGTTCGCGAAAACATCGTCAACGGCAAGCCACGTATCGACGGCCGCGACACCCGCACCGTACGTCCGCTGAACATCGAAGTCGGCGTTCTGCCGAAGACTCACGGTTCGGCGCTGTTCACCCGTGGTGAAACCCAGGCACTGGTTGTGGCAACACTGGGCACCGCCCGTGACGCGCAACTGCTGGACACCCTGGAAGGCGAAAAGAAAGACCCGTTCATGCTGCACTACAACTTCCCGCCGTTCTCGGTAGGCGAGTGTGGTCGCATGGGTGGCGCCGGTCGTCGCGAAATCGGTCACGGCCGTCTGGCCCGTCGTTCGGTTTCGGCCATGCTGCCAGCCGCTGACGTGTTCCCGTACACCATCCGCGTGGTGTCGGAAATCACCGAATCCAACGGTTCGAGCTCGATGGCTTCCGTGTGCGGCGCTTCCCTCGCGCTGATGGACGCCGGTGTACCGATGAAAGCACCGGTGGCCGGTATCGCCATGGGTCTGGTTAAAGAAGGCGAGAAGTTCGCCGTCCTGACCGACATCCTCGGCGACGAAGATCACTTGGGCGACATGGACTTCAAGGTAGCGGGTACCGCCAAAGGCGTGACCGCGCTGCAGATGGACATCAAGATCAAGGGCATCACCGAAGAGATCATGGAAATCGCTCTGGGCCAGGCCCTTGAAGCGCGCCTGAACATCCTCGGCCAGATGAACCAGATCATTGGCCAGTCGCGTACCGAGCTGTCGGCCAACGCTCCGACCATGATCGCGATGAAGATCGACACCGACAAGATCCGTGACGTTATCGGTAAAGGTGGCGCGACCATCCGTGCGATCTGCGAGGAAACCAAGGCTTCGATCGATATCGAAGACGACGGTTCGATCAAGATCTTCGGCGAAACCAAGGATGCCGCAGAAGCCGCGCGTCAGCGCGTTCTGAGCATCACGGCAGAAGCCGAGATCGGCAAGATCTATGTCGGCAAGGTTGAGCGCATCGTCGACTTCGGCGCATTCGTCAACATCCTGCCGGGCAAGGACGGTCTGGTGCACATCTCGATGCTGAGCGACGCTCGCGTAGAGAAAGTCACCGACATCCTCAAAGAAGGCCAGGAAGTCGAAGTGCTGGTTCTGGACGTGGACAACCGCGGCCGTATCAAGCTGTCCATCAAAGACGTGGCAGCTGCCAAGGCTTCGGGCGTTTAATCACCCCAACGCTTTAGCGCAATGAAGATGCCCCCGCCGTGCAAACGGCGGGGGCATTTTTTTGCCTTGAATAAAGAGCAAAAGATCGCAGCCTGCGGCAGCTCCCACAGAAGCGGTTTGATAATCCGATTATGTGGGAGCTGCCGCAGGCTGCGATCTTTGCTTTTGTGAAAACCGATGCTAGGTTTAGCCCATCGCCCGTGTAGCTCAGCCGGTAGAGCAGCGCACTCGTAACGCGAAGGTCGCAGGTTCGATTCCTGTCTCGGGCACCATCCTCGTTTATTTCACCTTGCGGCTCAGATCCTCGACAGTACGTTTAAGCTGATCCATGTCCCGATCCTGATTGTTGACCATCTGCTTCAAATTCGAGATCTCGCTGCTGTTCGAGTTGGAGCTTGAGCCGCTGTTCCGCTTGAGTTCTTCAACCTGGCGGCCGAGGCTTTCCAGTTCGCGGTCCTGTTCCTTGACCCTGTTTTTCAGTTCGTCGATCTCCTTGGCGCTGGCGCTTGAACCCGAACCGCTGTTACGTTTGAATTCTTCGATCTGGCGCGACTGGTCATTGAGGGTGTCGCGCATCTTTTGCAGCTCATCAATGCTGATATCGCTTTTGATCAGGACGTCCTTGCCATAATCGTTGTGGATGAGTGAAACCTTGTCGCCATAGGACGCGCTGCTCGAACTCAGTTCAACGGCCATGGCGCTGGCGGGAAAGGCCAGAGCTGCGATCAAAGTGGTAGTAGAGACAACCGCGGAGATTTTCAAGAAGCTGCGCATCACTGGTTTTCCTTGTGAACAGCATGTTGTGTACCGAAGTGGCACATCGCTATGACTTGGATTACGCGTTTATGTTCCGCAGGTCAGCTTTTTGTGCAAGAGATGTAAAGAGCCGTGTAATTCGTCATGCAAACGTCCTATATTCTGTGCCTGCATGAGCATCGCTTAGCAGTTTTCAGATGATCCCGAATGGTTCCGAAGGCCGGCCAGTCCGCGTCAGAGAGATCCTTGATGATCCAGATCCATCCTCCATTCCCAGATCAGAGAGAACCCCATGACTGAATTGACCCAAGAGCAACGCCACGAACAAGCGCTGGAAAAATACCTTCTGGATGTGCCGGACCTGAAGGAAGAGATCAAGGACTTGAGTCCCGATGATCAGAAAGACCAGATCCAGTGGGCCTTCGAAGACGAAGCCGAAGCGCAGGGCTTGCAGCCTTGGGAGTTGACCCTCAAGTACACCAGCACGCCGGAAGAGTTCGAAGCGCAGCGCCTCGTACTGCACAAGGAAGCGGCTGACGTCTTGGGAGTCGAGTGGGATGAGTACTGCGAGATGAATAATCTCGTCGTTTAAAAGCAGCTACGAGTTTCAAGCTGCAAGCTACAAGTAAAAGCACAATCGCTCAGCTTGCAGCTTGCAGCTCAGAGACTGAGTCTCATCGACAGATCCACCGCTTTGACATCCTTGGTCATCGCGCCAATCGAGATGTAATCCACGCCCGTTTCGGCGATCGGCAGCAGTGTGCTTTCGTTGATGCCGCCGCTGGCTTCCAGTTTCGCTTTGCCGGCGGTCAGGCGCACCGCTTCGCGCATGTCGTCCAGACTCAGTTCGTCGAGCATGATGATGTCGGCGCCGGCTTCCAGCGCTTGCTGCAACTCCTCAAGGCTTTCCACTTCGATCTCCACCGGTTTGCCCGGGGCGATCTTGTGCGCGGCGGCCACGGCTTCAGCGATGCCACCGCTGGCAGCGATGTGGTTTTCCTTGATCAGGAAGGCGTCGTACAGACCGATCCGGTGGTTGTGGCAGCCGCCGCAGGTTACCGCGTATTTCTGCGCCAGGCGCAGGCCGGGCAGGGTCTTGCGGGTGTCGAGCAACTTGACCTGCGTCTCGCCGACGAAGTCCGCCAGGTACTGCGCGCGCGTCGCCACGCCGGACAGCAACTGCAGGAAGTTCAACGCGCTGCGTTCACCCGTCAGCAGTGAGCGAGCCGGGCCTTCCAGGTGAAACAGCGGCTGATTGGCCTTGACCCGCTGGCCGTCCACCACTTGCCAATGCACCGCCACGCGCGGATCGAGCTGGCGAAACACCGCATCGACCCACGCGGTGCCGCAGATGACGGCGTCGTCACGGGTGATGATGGTGGCTTTGGCCAGGCGTTCGGCCGGGATCAGTTGCGCGGTGATGTCACCGCTGCCGACGTCTTCGAGCAACGCACGGCGCACGTTGTTTTCGATTTCGGCGGTCAGATCGGCGAGACGTAGATTCGGCATAACGGACTCCACAAACAAAGTGATTCGATTATAGGGGCAGGGCGCGAGCCAACCCAAGGCGAGAACGCGCGTGCCTGCCTGCATCTGGTCGATTTTCTCAGCCGAGTGCGGGGTTCGTGGCGTATAGGGGAAACCCTGAGGCCTATAGCATCGCCGCCATCTTTTGCCAGATAATCCGCCTTGTATTTGACGTCATGGCTTTGACGAACGACTCTGCGAGAGGCGGTGTCAAAGCGACGAACCGAATCACTGTTCCAGGAGGCTTGGATGCGTAACGACGGGAAAGTGGTGCCTCTGCACCGGGCGACTGCCGATCTGGCGGAGCACTCGCCGCTTGCCCGCCTGCCGGTGATTCTGCTGCAGGTTCGCGACAAGGCTGCGCAGCAGCTGCGCCACGATCTGCAGGAACTGTTCGATAACGCCGACGACACGCTGTTCGAAATGGCCGACCGGGCGCGCAACGACGTCGATCAGAACATCTTTTTCGAAGCCATGCGCGACCTGCGCCTCAAGCGCAAGAACATCGAGCGCGGCTTTCTCGAGCTGTTTTTCGAAGCCTTCGCCGGTCTCACTCAATACGACCCTGCCGCCATTACCTTGCCACGCACGCTGGTGGTCGAAGATGCGGCGCCGCGCACCGATGCCATGGAACGCACCGTCGCCGTGCAGACCATGGTCAGCCGCGTGCTCAAGCGCGACGGCTTCGCCCTCGATCAACTGACCGCGCGGTTCAGCTCGATGCTCGGCAAGCGTCTCGACGATCAGCACAATCCGCTGAGTCCGGCGATGCTCTGCGAATATTTCCTGCAGGCCGGGCGTAATCTTGGCGTCGAGATCAAGGTCAAGCTGATCCTGCTCAAGCTGTTCGAACGCTACGTGCTGGCCGACACCGAACAGCTGTATGCCGAGGCCAATCAGTTGCTGCTCGCCACCGGCGTATTGCCGCATCTGAAACCGGCCACAACGCGGCGTCCTGTCGAGCGTGGGGAAGGCGACCCGTTCGTTGAAGAACTCGACGCGCCGCCGCCAGCGGACGAAGGCGTCGAGGAAGTATTTGCCGCGCTGCAGCAACTGCTCGCTCACGTGCGCGGCCGTGTCACCCCGACACTGGAGCCCGGCGCTCCGGCGCATCCGATCAATACCCGCGACCTCCTGCGGTTGTTGTCGCACTTGCAGCAATACGTACCGGCGCTGGAGGCTCAGGAAGATTTCGATCTGCGTCATCAGCTCGAACAGCTGCTGACCCGGGTCAGCGTCAGAAGTGGCCGCTCCCGCGTCGTCGCGACTGCCGATGAAGATGTGATCAACCTGATCGCCATGGTCTTCGACTGCATCCTCGAGGATCGCAACGTGCCCGACGCGCTCAAGGCACTGATCGCCCGATTGCAGATTCCGATGCTCAAGGTCGCCGTACTGGACAAGAGTTTCTTCAGCCGCAGCACCCATCCGGCGCGGCGCCTGCTCAATGAAATCGCCGAGGCCGCAATGGGCTGGAGCGATTGCGACGGTGCTGAGCGGGACAGCCTCTACGTGCGCATCGAGCAAGTGGTGCAGCGCTTGCTGAGCGAGTTCGTCGACGACCCGGCGATCTTCTCCGAACTGCTTGCCGATTTCCTCGCCTTCACCCAGGACGAACGCCGCCGCACCGAACTGCTCGAACAACGCCTGCGCGATGCCGAGGAAGGTCGGGCGAAAGCCGAGCTGGCTCAGCGTCGCGTAGCGCAGGCGCTGCAGCAGGCGTTGTCGGGCAAAGTGCTGCCGGCCTCGGTGGTCGGTTTCGTTCAGCAGGCCTGGAGCAACGTGCTGTTGCTGACCTGTCTGAAGCATGGCGATCAGTCCGCCGAATGGCACGCCGACGTGCAGACCATGGAACAATTGATCTGGAGTGTGCAACGCCATGACGACGGCGAATCCAGCCTGCGTCTGTTGGCACTGGTGCCCGGCTTGCTCAAGTCGCTGCGCGATGGCCTGAGCAGCACGGCGTTCGACCCGTTTGCCACCAGCGAATTCTTCAGTGAACTGGAGGCACTGCACGTGCGCGTGCTGGAACGCTCCGACGACGCCGATCACAGCCTGATCGAAGTCACGCCGCAGCTCTTGCAGCACAGCGCCGACCTGGCTGATGCCGCCACGCCATCGCCGCGCCCGGCGCAAGACGATGCCGGTCTGTGTCAGGTCGAGCAGTTGCGTGTGGGCAACTGGGTGGTGTTCGACGAGAACGACGAGCAGACCTTGCGTTGCAAGCTCGCGGCGATCATCGATGAGACCGGCAAGTACGTTTTCGTCGACCGCACCGGCATGAAAGTACTGGAGCGCGATCGCACCGATCTGGCCATGGCGTTCAGCCGTGGTGGCGCCCGCGCGCTGGAGGACACTTTGCTGTTCGACCGCGCACTGGAAACGGTGCTGGGCGACCTGCGGCGACTCAATCGCGGCAAGTGATCGCGCGGCAAGGGCGGATCGCGGCATACTGGGCGCCCACATGGTCGGCGTTGAAGGAATCGGTATGCAGTTGGATCCCGCGAGCGGGTGGTGTCATGGCGTGCAGATCTGCCCGTCACCCAACTTCAATGAGCGCCCGGCGGGCGAAGTGTCCCTGTTGGTCATCCACAACATCAGCCTGCCGCCGGCGCAATTCGCCACGGGCAAGGTGCAGGAATTTTTCCAGAATCGTCTGGATGTCACCGAACACCCGTACTTTGCAGGCATCGCTGACCTGCGCGTCTCGGCGCATTTTCTGATCGAACGTGACGGCAAGGTCACCCAGTTTGTCTCCTGTCTGGAGCGGGCGTGGCATGCCGGCGTTTCGCTGTTCGAAGGTCGTGAAACCTGTAACGATTTTTCCGTGGGCATCGAGCTGGAAGGCACCGATGATCTGCCGTTCACCGACGAACAATATCGCTCGCTGATTGCGCTGACCCGGCAGTTGCAGGAGCGTTTTCCAGCGATCACCGATCAGCGCATCTGCGGCCACAGCGATATCGCACCGGGGCGCAAGACCGATCCGGGACCGGCATTCGACTGGGCACGCTACCGCGCGGCCCTGGCAAAAGAGGAAGGACAATGAGTTTTCTGGTGTTACTGCTGGCGCTGTGGATCGAGAAGTTTTCGGCCCTGCGCCATCGGCTTCAACGCGATGGCGGATGGATCCGCGAACTGCACAAACTCGAAGCCGGTGAGCGGCTGGCGAAACAACCGTGGCTGGTGCTGACGATACTGGTGCTGTTCCCGGTGGCATTGCTGGCGCTGTTGTTGCTGGTGCTGGAGCCGGTGGCGTACGGTTTGCTGGCGCTGCCGGTGCATTTGCTGGTGGTGATTTACAGCCTCGGACGCGGCGATCTGCTCGGCGGCCTCGGCCCGTTCCGCGATGCCTGGCGCCGCGAGGACCTGCAAGCGGCGGCGCACGTGGCCAAGCGCGACCTGAACATCTGCGCCGACAGCGGCGAGCAATTGCTCGAGCGGGTGCAAGGGCATCTGCTGTGGCAGGCCTATCAGAGTTTCTTCGCGGTGATCTTCTGGTACTTCCTCCTCGGCCCGGTGGCGGCATTGGCCTATCGCTTGCTGGCGCTGGCCGAAGAGCACGGCAACAATCCGGCGCTGGTCGAGCGTGCGGCGCAGTTGCGTCACGCCTTCGATTGGGTGCCGGTGCGTTTGCTGGCGGCGAGTCTGGCCCTGGTCGGCAACTTCGTCGCGGTCAGCCGAGTGATGCTGCATGAGCTGCTCAACTGGAACATCAGCGCTGCACAGTTGATCAACAAGGTCGGCCTGGCCGCCGGGGAAATCCCGCCGCCAGCGGTCGGCCCGGACGGCATCAACACCCTCGACTGCCTGTGGGAACTGCTGCTGCGCGCGGCAGTGCTGTGGTATGCCGGGTTTGCCTTGTGGACTGTTCTGGTTCACTAACGATCTGAAATGAACATATTGTGGCGAGGGAGCTTGCTCCCGCTGGGTGGCGAAGCCGCCCTCGCTGTTCGTCACCTGCAACGCTTTTGTCTGATTGGCGACTGCTACGCAGCCGAGCGGGAGCAAGCTCCCTCGCCACAGTGCTCTGTTGCTGGTCCTTGCGTTGTTAACCTTAAGTTACAAAACCCCCCGTCGTTTTGCGCTATACAGGGATAGCGCCCGATAGTGGCTATCTGCTGTCGCCCCGCGCCTGCCAATAAAAACAAGAAAAACCAAGGGAGACTTCCAGTGAAGAGCTTGCTCTATCCCGCCGTCTCGCTGATGAACCGTCTGAGCTTCGGCATGAAGTTCAGCCTGATCAGCGTGCTGTTCCTGGTGCCGATGCTGGTGACCAATTTCTATCTGGTGCGCGACTCCTATCGCGAATTTCAGGGCACCCGTGTCGAACTGCGAAGCCTCGACCTGCTGGGCAGCAGCCTGAGCCTGCGTCGGGATCTGGAAACCCTGAACAATCTGGTGCAGATCGACGTCACCCTCGGCCAGTCCGGCAAGGCGGGCAATGTCGAAGCGCAGATCCAGACGCTGGAGCAGGCCGTGCTCGCGCGCCTCGAAGGGCTGACGGCGATGACCGAAGACCCCGAGCAGATCAGGCAATTCGAAGCCAAACGCGATGAAATGATCGCCGCGTTCAAAGCCCAACAAGCGGAAAGCTCGCTGCAAAGCAAAAGCGCGTTGATCGGCAAGTTGCTGGCCAGTGCGCAGATTTTCAGCCAGATCATCACCAGTCAGGCCGGGCTGAGCCGCGATAACCAGAGTGATATTCGCCAGCTCAGCGAACTGGTCACGCTGATCACCCCGAGCGTCACGCAGACGCTCGGCGAAGGCCGGGCGATGGGTTCGTATTCGTTGGGCCAGGGCTTTCTCAACAGTTCTTCCAGCACGCGTTTTGACGAGTTGCTGGTGCAGATCGAAAAACTCCAGGCCGAGTACGCCCTGAAGCTGCAAGACGCCCTCGGTTCCAGCAGCGCTGCCCGTGAATCCCTCAGCGCTCAGGCCGACAGCAGCAAGGCCTCGCTCAAGCAGGCCAGCGAATTGTTCGAAGAACAAGTGGTGATGGCCGACACCCTCGATGCGCCGTGGCAGGGGTTTTACGATCAGGTCACCGGCCTGATGGAACACACCTATCAGCTGAATCAAGCCACGCTGAAATTTCTCGACAGCCAGTTGCAGCAACGTTTGGCGCAGAACCGCATGCACATGGTTCTGCAAGCGTCGGCGCTGTCGGTGGTGTTCGTGCTGATTTTCTATCTTTACGGCGGTTTCTACGCCTCGACCCGCACCACCCTGAAAAGCCTCGGGGCGATGATGGACCGAGTCGCGGCCGGTGACATGACCGTCAACTTCAAGGCCAGCAGCCGCGATGAACTGGGCGAATTGGGCGAGGTGTTCAACGGCACGGTGAAGAAGATTCACGACCTGATCGAACGCGTCGGCCACACCGTCGGCGAAGTCGAGCGTCAGGCCGGGCAAGTGGAGAGCGTGTCGGCGCAGAGTAATCAGGCTGTCGCCGGCCAGCGTACGCAAATCGAACAAGTGGCGACGGCGATGAACCAGATGTCGGCGACCTCAATGGAAGTTGCCCGCAGTGCTGCGGCAGCGGTGAGCAGCGCCCACAGCGTCAACGACGAAACCCTGAGCGGGCGCGGTCTGGTGGAATCGCAGCAGGGCAGCATTGCCGCGCTGGCCAGCGAGATTGATCAGTCGGTGCTGGTGATCAATCAACTGGCCAGTGACAGCCAGTCGATCAGCCGTGTACTGGAAGTGATCAAGAGCATCGCCGAGCAGACTAACCTGCTGGCGCTCAACGCCGCCATTGAAGCGGCCCGGGCCGGCGAGCAGGGGCGCGGTTTTGCCGTGGTCGCCGACGAAGTACGCACCCTGGCAAAGCGCACCCAGCAATCGACCGAGGAGATCGAGCAGATGATTGCCAAACTGCATGGCGGCGTCGGCGCGGCGGTGAAGGCCATGGGCGTCAGCCATCAGATGGCCAATGGCACGGTCGGGCAGTCGGAGAAGGTCCAGCAAGCGCTGGAAAATATTCTCGGCGCGGTGGGCATGATCGTCGACCAGAACCAGCAGATCGCCGCTGCCGTGGAACAGCAAACCGCCGTGGCCCATGACATCGATCAGAACATCGTCGAGATCAACCGCGCCGGCGAACGCACGGCGCAAGGCGCGCACCAGACCGAAGATGCCAGCCGCGCGCTGTCGGCGCAGGTGGTTGAACTCAAACAACTGATCAGCGCATTTCGCGTCTGAGAGGCTGGTGCCGGATCAAAAATGTGGGAGCGAGCCTGCTCGCGAAGGCGGTGGGGCAGGCACTGACGATCTCACTGACAGATCGCTTTCGCGAGCAGGCTCGCTCCCACAGGGGATAGCGGTGTTACCAGCCGAAGACTTCGCAGCAGTTGGTGGTGCTGACGTTGGCGAGTTGTTCAGGGGTGATATTCATCAGCTCGGCCAGCGCCGCGCAAATCGCCGGTAGATGCGCCGGGCTGTTGCGCTGGCCGGGGAACATGGCGGGGGCCATGTCCGGTGAGTCGGTTTCCAGCACCACCGAGTGCAGTGGCAGTTCCGGCAGGACCCGATGCATGCGCAATGCCTGCGGCCAGGTCGGTGCACCGCCAAGACCCAGTTTGTAACCGAGCTTGATGTATTCCCGCGCTTCTTCGCGGCTGCCGGCGAAGGCGTGGATGATGCCGGCGCGTTTGAGCTTGAAGCGTTTGAGCGTGGCGATCACCGCCGCATGGCTGCGGCGAACGTGGATCAGCGCCGGCAAGTCGAAATCCGCCGCCAGTTGCAGTTGCGCATCGAACAACGCTTGCTGGCGCTCGCGGTCGAGGGTTTCGATGAAATAATCCAGACCGATCTCGCCCACCGCACACAACTGCCGATGCCCGCGCAGGCGCGTCAGCCAGTCACCCAATGCGTGCAAATCCTCAGGGCGATGCTGATCGAGGAACACCGGATGCAGACCGAACGCCGCATACAGGTCGGCATCGCTCTGCACCAGGTCCCACACCCGTTGCCAGTTGCCCTGATGCACTCCGAGCACGACCATGCGCCGCACCCCGAGGGCGCGGCTTTCGGCCAGCAGCGCCGCGCGATCGGCGTCGAAGTCGGGAAAGTCGAGATGGGTGTGACTGTCGATCAGCTCCACGCTTCAGTCCCGATGAATACGCTGCTTGAAGGTCCGCGCAATGGCTTGCACGCCCGGCTGGTAATCGTCCTGCTCGACGGCGGCCAGTGCCAGTTCCAAGGCCTTGTCGGCAATCAACTGGTGTTGCTGGGACATGGCGTTGACCGGCAGCGGCAGGAAATCCAGCAACTGCGTGTCGCCGAAGGTGCCAAGGCGCAGCGGCCGCGATTTCAGCGGGAAATCATGCAGTGCATCGAACACGCCCTGCAGCAGCACGTAAGAAGTGGTCACCAGCGCGTCAGGCAAATGCCCCAGGCGCTGCAGGAGTTCTTCCATCAGTTGCTTGCCGCACTCGCGGCTGAACGACTCGGCGTGCTCGATCAGCACCTCGCCTTGGAAATCTTTGAGCGCTTCGCGGAAACCGGCAGCACGTTCCTGGCTGATGCTCAATTCCGGACGGGCGCCGAGCAGCACGATCTGCTTCGGTTGTGGATCGAGCAGGCTCTGGGTCAGGTGCAGGCTGGCCTCGCGGTCGTCGCTGATCACCGAGCAGAAATGCTCCGGTTCCATGACCCGGTCGATGGCGATAATCGGCAGACCCTTGGCCTGCAACTGGCGATAGCTGTCATCACCAGCGGGCAGGCAACTGGCGACGATCAGCGCGTCGCAACGCCGGGCGCGGAACAGTTGCAGGAGCTGGCGTTCGCTGTCCGGCGCATCGTCGGAACTGGCGATCAGCAACTGATAACCGCGTGCCCGCGCGCCTTGTTCGAGCAACTTGGCGATCCGCGCGTAACTGGGGTTTTCCAGATCCGGCAGGATAAAACCCAGGGTGCGCGTGTGCCGACTGCGCAGGCCGGCCGCTTGCGGATTGGGCGTAAAGCCGTGCAGATCGACCACCGCGCGCACGCGCTCGACGGTCGCGTTACTGATGCGTTGCTGTTCGGCCTTGCCGTTGATGACGTAGCTGGCGGTGGTGACGGAGACGCCGGCCAACCGCGCGATATCACTGAGTTTCAACCCGGTATTTCCTTGTTTTTTCGAGCATGCCGCGACATTTTCGCCAATCCTACCCGATAAGGGCAGCCGACTTATTGCCCAGGCAGATCCGACCAGTTGGACTTCAAGGATGAGACATTATCGAGTAACGTGCCGATCAATCTAGATTAAACGTTTCAGCAAGCGTATTTTCTACGTTTTGGACGCCTTTGGCCGGTCCTGCCGTGAAACCGCCAAAACTGCCGCTGAAAAGCGCGGCAGAGCGCCTAAGCTGTGAACCATTCAAAACAATACCTGGCGTTGAACTGCGCCAAAAAGGAGATCGCATGCTCGAGCTCACTATAGAGCAGATATCCATGGGCCAGTCGGCCGTGGATAAACCCGCCGCCCTGCAATTGCTCGCCAGTCATCTGGTCGCCGACGGTCTGGTGGCCGACGGCTACCTCGCCGGCCTGCAGGCTCGGGAAGCCCAGGGCTCGACCTTTCTCGGTCAAGGCATCGCCATTCCCCACGGCACCCCGGAAACCCGCGATCAGGTATTCGCCACCGGCGTGCGCCTGATGCAGTTTCCTGACGGCGTCGACTGGGGCGATGGCCAGATCGTCTATCTGGCGATCGGCATCGCGGCGAAATCCGACGAACACCTGCGTCTGCTGCAACTATTGACCCGTGCCCTCGGTGAGACCGATCTGGGCCAGGCGTTGCGTCGCGCCAGCTCGCCCGAAGCGTTGCTGAAGTTGCTGCAAGGCGCGCCGCAGGAACTGGCGCTGGACGCACAGATGATCGGCCTCGGTGTGTCGGCCGACGATTTCGAAGAACTGGTCTGGCGCGGCGCGCGTCTGCTGCGTCAGGCCGACTGCGTGAGCAACGGCTTTGCCGGCGTGTTGCAGCAGGTTGAAGCGCTACCACTCGGCGATGGTCTGTGGTGGCTGCACAGCGAGCAAACCGTGAAGCGTCCGGGGCTGGCATTCGTCACCCCGGACAAACCGATGCGCTACCTCGGCCAGCCGCTCAGCGGTCTGTTCTGCCTGGCGAGCCTGGGCGAGGCGCATCAGGCACTGCTCGAGCGTTTGTGCGCGTTGCTGATCGAAGGTCGCGGCCACGAACTGGGCCGCGCCACCAGCAGCCGCAAAGTCCTCGAAGTGTTGGGCGGTGAACTGCCTGCTGACTGGCCGAGCGCGCGTATTGCCCTGGCCAATGCCCACGGTTTGCACGCACGCCCGGCGAAGATCCTCGCGCAGCTGGCGAAAAGTTTTGATGGCGAAATTCGCGTGCGCATCGTCGACAGTCAGGACAGTGCCGTGTCGGTGAAGAGCCTGAGCAAACTGCTCAGCCTCGGCGCCCGGCGCGGTCAGGTGCTGGAGCTGATCGCCGAACCGAGCATCGCCGCTGATGCCTTGCCGGCCCTGCTCGCGGCGATTGAAGAAGGCCTCGGTGAAGAGGTCGAACCGCTGCCGGCCGTGAGTCAGCAGCGCGAAGTGATCGCCGACATCGCCGAAGTGCTGGTCGCTCCGGCCTCCGGCAGCCTGTTGCAAGCGATCCCCGCCGCCCCGGGCATCGCCATCGGCCCGGCGCACATTCAGGTGCTGCAGGCCATCGATTACCCGTTGCGCGGCGAGTCGGCGGCGATCGAGCGCGAGCGCCTCAAGCAAGCGCTGAGCGACGTGCGCCGCGACATTCAGGGCTTGATCGAACGCAGCAAGGCCAAAGCAATCCGCGAGATTTTCATCACTCACCAGGAAATGCTCGACGACCCGGATCTGACTGACGAAGTCGATACCCGCCTCAAGCAAGGCGAAAGCGCTGAAGCGGCGTGGATGGCGGTGATCGAAGCCGCCGCCAAACAGCAGGAATCGCTGCAGGACGCTTTGCTCGCCGAGCGAGCCGCGGATCTGCGTGACATCGGTCGCCGGGTGCTGGCGCAGTTGTGTGGCGTGCAGACCGCGAATGAGCCGGAGCAGCCGTACATTCTGGTGATGGACGAAGTCGGCCCGTCCGATGTGGCGCGGCTGGATCCTGCGCGAGTCGCGGGGATCCTCACCGCGCGCGGTGGCGCTACCGCGCACAGCGCCATCGTCGCCCGTGCCCTTGGAATTCCGGCGCTGGTCGGTGCGGGTGCGGCGGTGTTGCTGCTCGAACCGGGCACGCCACTGTTGCTCGACGGTCAGCGTGGCCGTCTGCATGTCGACGCCGATGCCGCGACGCTGCAACGCGCCGCTGAAGAACGCGACACCCGCGAGCAACGCCTGAAGATCGCCGCCGAACAACGCCATCAACCGGCGCACACCACCGATGGTCACGCGGTCGAAGTGTTCGCCAACATCGGCGAAAGCGCAGGCGTGACCAGTGCGGTGGAGCAGGGCGCCGAAGGCATCGGTCTGCTGCGCACCGAACTGATTTTCATGGCCCACCCGCAGGCGCCGGACGAGGCCACGCAAGAGGCCGAGTACCGTCGCGTCCTCGATGGTCTCGCCGGGCGTCCGCTGGTGGTGCGTACGCTCGACGTCGGCGGTGACAAACCGCTGCCATATTGGCCGATCGCCAAGGAAGAAAACCCGTTCCTCGGTGTGCGCGGCATTCGTCTGACCCTGCAGCGTCCGCAGATCATGGAAGCGCAACTGCGCGCCCTGCTGCGCTCGGCGGACAACCGCCCGCTGCGGATCATGTTCCCGATGGTCGGCAGCGTCGAAGAGTGGCGTCAGGCCCGCGACATGACCGAACGCCTGCGCAAGGAAATCCCGGTCGCCGATCTGCAACTGGGGATCATGATCGAAGTACCGTCGGCCGCATTGCTCGCGCCGGTGCTGGCCAAGGAAGTCGACTTCTTCAGCGTCGGCACCAACGACCTCACGCAATACACCCTGGCCATCGACCGTGGTCATCCGACCCTGTCGGCGCAGGCGGATGGCTTGCACCCGGCGGTGCTGCAACTGATCGACATCACCGTGCGCGCCGCCCATGCCCATGGCAAATGGGTAGGCGTCTGCGGCGAGCTGGCGGCCGATCCGCTGGCGGTGCCGGTGTTGGTCGGCCTCGGTGTCGACGAGCTCAGCGTGTCCGGTCGCAGCATTGCCGAAGTCAAGGCGCGCATCCGTGAACTCAGCCTGACCCAGGCGCAAACCCTCGCTCAACAGGCCCTGGCCGTGGGCAGCGCCAATGAAGTGCGCGCATTAGTGGAGGCCCTGTAATGGCCAAGATTCTCACCCTGACTCTCAACCCGGCACTCGACCTGACCGTCGAGCTGTCACGGCTGGATGCTGGTCAGGTCAATCGCAGCGACGAGATGCACACCCACGCTGCGGGCAAAGGCGTCAACGTCGCCCAGGTGCTGGCGGACCTCGGCCATCAGCTCACCGTCAGCGGCTTTCTCGGTGAAGACAATCTGCAAGCGTTCGAAACCCTGTTCGTCAAGCGTGGTTTTGTCGACGCGTTCATCCGCGTGCCCGGCGAGACGCGTAGCAACATCAAGGTCGCCGAGCAGGACGGGCGCATCACCGACATCAACGGCCCGGGCCCGGTGGTCGATGCAGATGCGCAGCAAGCGTTGCTTGATCGCCTGCTGCAGATCGCGCCGGGGCACGATGCGGTAGTGGTCGCCGGCAGTTTGCCGCGCGGCGTCACTGCGCAGTGGCTGCGCGAGCTGATCGACAAGCTCAATGCACTCGGCTTGAAAGTCGCCCTCGATTCCAGCGGTGAAGCCCTGCGCGCCGCGTTGCAGGCCAGCCCCTGGCTGATCAAACCGAACACCGAAGAACTGGCCCACGCACTCGGCTGCGAAGTGGTCTCGCCAATCGCCGAAGCACAAGCCGCCGCACGCTTGCATGCGCAAGGTATCGAGCACGTGGTGATCTCCCACGGCGCTGACGGCGTGAACTGGTTCAGTGTCGGCTCGGCCCTGCATGCCTCGCCGCCGAAGGTCAGCGTGGCCAGCACGGTCGGTGCCGGCGATTCATTGCTCGCCGGCATGCTCCACGGTCTGCTCAGCGCCGACACCCCCGAACAAACCCTGCGCACCGCCACCGCGATTGCGGCGATGGCGGTGACCCAGATCGGTTTTGGCATCAACGACCCTGCGCAACTGGCGCAGCTCGAACAGGGCGTGCGCGTGCGCCCCCTGACAGAACAATAAGAGGGTTTGTCATGAAGTTAGCCATTGTTACGGCTTGCCCGAACGGCATGGTCACCAGTGTCCTGTGCGCGCGTCTGCTCGATGCAGCGGCGCAGCGCCAGGGCTGGAGCACCAGCGTCGAAGTGGTCGATCCGGCGCACCCGGAACGCGAATTGTCGGCCGCCACCATTGAAGCGGCGGAGTGGGTCTTGCTGGTCACCACTGGCGCGGTGGACATGAGTCGGTTTGTCGGCAAGCGCGTGTTCCAGATTGCTCCGGCGCAGGCCTTGCAGGATGTCGAAGCGGTGTTGCGTCGCGGTGCTGAAGAAGCAGAAGTCTACGTGGCGAGCGAGGTCGAACCGGCGATCGATACGCCGCGTGCGCCGCGCATCGTTGCTATCACCGCGTGCCCGACCGGTGTCGCCCACACCTTCATGGCCGCCGAAGCATTGCAGCAGACTGCCAAGCGTCTGGGCTATGAATTGCAGGTCGAAACCCAAGGCTCGGTGGGCGCGAAAACCCCGCTCAGCGCAACGGCCATCGCCGAGGCCGATGTGGTCCTGCTGGCGGCGGATATCGACGTCGCCACCGAGCGTTTCGCCGGCAAGAAAATCTATCGCTGCGGCACTGGCGTTGCGCTGAAGCAGTCCGAAGCGACGCTGAAAAAAGCCTTGGCTGAAGGCGCTGTAGAAAGTGCGGCAAGCGACGGCAAGGCTGCTGCCAAGTCCGAGAAAACCGGCGTCTACAAGCACCTGCTCACGGGTGTGTCGTACATGCTGCCGATGGTGGTGGCGGGTGGTTTGCTGATTGCGCTGTCCTTCGTGTTCGGCATCACCGCGTACAAGGAAGAAGGCACGCTGGCGGCGGCGCTGATGCAGATCGGCGGCGAAACCGCGTTCAAATTGATGGTGCCGCTGCTGGCCGGGTACATCGCCTACTCGATCGCCGACCGCCCGGGCCTTGCGCCGGGGATGATCGGCGGTCTACTCGCAGGCACCTTGGGCGCCGGCTTCATCGGCGGGATCATTGCCGGTTTCATTGCCGGTTATGCCGCCAAAGCCATCGCCCGCTATGTGAAGTTGCCGCAGAGCCTGGAGGCGTTGAAGCCGATTCTGATCATCCCGTTGCTGGCCAGTCTGGTCACCGGTCTGGTGATGATTTACGTGGTCGGCAAACCGGTCGCCGGCATGCTCGCCGCGTTGACGCAGTTCCTCGACAGCATGGGCACCACCAACGCAATTCTGCTCGGCGTGTTGCTCGGCGGCATGATGTGCGTCGACCTCGGCGGGCCGATCAACAAGGCTGCCTATGCGTTTTCGGTGGGGCTGCTGGCCTCGCAGAGTTACGCACCGATGGCCGCGACCATGGCCGCCGGCATGGTGCCGCCGATTGGCCTGGGCATCGCCACGTTCATTGCCCGGCGCAAGTTTGCCCAGACTGAACGTGAGGCCGGCAAAGCGGCTTTCGTGCTGGGCCTGTGCTTTATCTCCGAAGGGGCGATTCCGTTTGCCGCCAAAGACCCGCTGCGGGTGATCCCGGCGAGCATCGCTGGCGGCGCGCTGACGGGTGCCTTGTCGATGTACTTCGGCTGCAAACTGATGGCGCCGCACGGTGGCTTGTTCGTGCTGGCGATCCCGAATGCGATCAACCATGCGCTGCTGTATCTGCTGGCGATTGTCGCGGGGAGCCTGGTCACGGCGGTGGTGTATGCGCTGCTCAAAAGGCCTGAGGCTGTCGAGCTGGCAGTCGAACCCGTCAACGCCTGACAACGCGATCCCCTTGTAGGAGTGAGCCTGCTCGCGATAGCGATGTGTCAGTGAGTGTTGAAGTTACTGACCCACCGCAATCGCGAGCAGGCTCACTCCTACATTTGAATTGCTGTGTGGCCAATGTCATAGCGGGTTCATACACCCGTGTTTAAGTTTTCCCTTTTGCAGGGAGAACACCATGAGCGATTTCAATCTCGGCCGGCGTCGCGTCATGCAAGCGGTTGGTGCCGGGCTGTTGCTGCCGGGGCTGGCGCCGGCGGTGATTGCCTCGGTCAAGGATCGTCCGCAGCTCACCGACGGCGTGCAGTCCGGCGACCTGCTCGGCGACCGCGCGATGATCTGGAGCCGCAGCGATCGCCCGGCGCGCATGGTGGTCGAGTGGGACACCGGCAGCCTGTTCGGCAACCCGCGCAAATTCGTCTCGCCGTTAGCCGATGCGCGTAGCGATTTCACCGCCCGCGTTGAACTCACCGGCCTGCCGGCCAACCAGGCAATCTTCTATCGGGTGCACTTCGAAGACGCCCAGACTGGCGTCGCCAGCGAACCGTGGTTCGGTCATCTGCGCAGCGTGCCGACGGCCAGGCGTGACATCCGTTTTGTCTGGAGCGGTGACACCGTCGGCCAGGGCTTCGGCATCAACCCGGACATCGGCGGCATGCGCATCTACGAAGCCATGCGCCTGCGCCTGCCGGACTTCTTTATCCACAGCGGCGACACCATCTACGCCGACGGCCCGGTGCCTGCGCAACTGACCACCGAGAGTGGCCGCGTCTGGCGCAATATCACCACCGAAGCCAAGAGCAAAGTCGCGCAGACTCTCGACGACTATCGCGGCAACTATCGCTATAACCTCATGGACGAAAACATCCGCCGCTTCAACGCCGAAGTGCCGCAGATCTGGCAGTGGGACGATCACGAAGTGGTCAACAACTGGTCACCAGGCAAACAGCTGGATGAGCGCTATCAGGAGAAAGATATCCACAAGCTGGTGGGGCGCGCGCGGCAAGCATGGCTCGAATATGCGCCGATGCGCTTACAGGCGGCGGACGGTGGCGGGCGGATCTATCGCAAGCTCAGTTACGGGCCGATGCTCGATGTATTCGTGCTGGATATGCGCAGTTATCGCGAAGCCAATGATGACAATTTTGGCGCGGCCAAACCTTTTCTCGGGCGCGAGCAACTGGACTGGCTCAAGCGCGAATTAAAGGCATCGAAGGCGCAGTGGAAAGTGATTGCGGCGGACATGCCCATCGGCCTTGGCGTCCCGGACGGCGAGGTCAGCCCGGGCGTTGCGCGTTGGGAAGCCGTGGCCAACGGCGACCCTGGACCGGCGCAGGGGCGCGAACTGGAAATTGCCGAATTGCTCGGATTCCTGCGCGCGCAGCAGGTGCGCAATTTCGTGTTTTTGACGGCGGATGTGCACTACTGCGCGGCGCATCACTACCATCCGGATCGCGCGGCGTTTCAGGATTTCGAACCGTTCTGGGAATTCGTCGCCGGGCCGCTGAATGCCGGCAGTTTCGGGCCGAATCCGTTGGACAAGACGTTTGGCCCGGAGGTGGTGTTCGAGAAAGCGCCGCCTGCGCAGAACACCTCGCCGTTTGCCGGGTTTCAGTTTTTTGGTGAGGTGAATATTGAAGGGCAGAGTGGCGAAATGAGTGTGGTGTTGCGGGATCTGGATGGCGTGGCGGTGTTTGAGCAGAAGTTGCAGCCTGTTTAATTACTCCAGATCAAAAGCCCCTCACCCCAGCCCTCTCCCGGAGGGAGAGGGGGCCGACCGAGGTGTCTTGCGTCATACATCGACCTGGGAGACCGAGGCGATTATGGATCGGGTACCGCAATCAGCACGATTCTGGATTCAGTGCAGGACGTTCAGGTCGGTGTATAGCGTAAATGATTTGCGGTCGGTCCCTTCTCCCTCTGGGAGAGGGCCAGGGTGAGGGCATTCTCCGGTCCGCCGCAATTCTGATGATCTGCTCCAACACATTGTCCATCTGCTGAAGTACCTCAAGATTACTGAATCGCACGACTTGAATGCCTTGTTGATACAGGAAGTTCGACCGGCGCCGGTCGTGAATCATCCCGCCCGTTTCATAGTGTTGCCCCCCCATCCAGCTCAATCGCCAACTTCAAATCTACACAGTAGAAGTCCAGCACATACGGTGGACATGGAAACTGTCGGCGGAATTTCAGGTTGGCGATCTGCCGGGAACGCAGGCGCTGCCAGAGCAGGAGTTCGCAATCTGTCTGGTTGGTGCGTAACTGGCGGGCGAATTGGGCGAGGGTGGGGCGGATTGGCATGGCTTCACGATCCTTGTGAAGTTGACTGGAGATTTAACAGTAGTCCATTTCCCTCACCCAGGCCCTCTCCCGGAGGGAGCTGACCGAGGTGTCCTGCGTCATGCATCGACCTGGAAGACCGAGGTGATTATGGCTTTGGATTCAGTGAAGGACGCTCAGGTCGGCGTCGATCTCGAGCATCCCCCAATCGGTCCCCTCTCCCTCCGGGAGAGGGCTAGGGTGAGGGGCTTCTCGCAGGCGTTAGTAAACATCCCGGCGATACCGTCCCAGCTCGATCAGCCGTTGAACTTCATCGGCACCCAGCAGATCATTGAGCACCTGATCCACCCCCGAAGCCATCCCCTGAAGGCTGCCGCAAATGTAGATGACGGCACCATCAGCCAACCATTTCTTCAATTCATCCGCTGACTCACGCAAGCGATCCTGCACATAAATCTTCTCGGCCTGATCTCGGGAAAACGCCAGATCGAGGCGCGCCAGATCACCATTGACCAGCCATTCCTCCAGCTCGGCGCGGCAGAGGAAGTCGTGCTCGCGGTTGCGCTCGCCGAACAGCAGCCACTGCCGCTGCTGACCGTAGGCAATGCGTGCCTTGAGCAAGCTGCGCAGGCCGGCCAGGCCGGTGCCGTTGCCCAGCAGGATCATCGGCACCGGCTCGTTCGGCAGATGGAAGCCGCTGTTGCGCCGAACCCGCAGGCTGATGCTGCCGCCCACTGGCGCATGCTCGGTGAGCCAGCCGGAGCCGATGCCGAGGCTGCCGTCGTTGTGCTGTTCCTGACGCACGATCAGCTCCAGCACGCCGTCGGCGGCGATCGAGGCGATGGAGTATTCGCGCATCGCCAGCGGCACCATTGCGTCGACCAGCGATTGCGCATGCAGGCCGACCAGATGCGCACGATGTTCAGGCAGCTGGCGTGACGCGAGTGCCACTTCCAGCGGCTCGTCGATGCCGTTGACCTTGACCGGAGTTTCGCCACGGATGCCGAGGCCGTCGAGGAAATGCTCGATGGCCCACGGGCAATTGCGTGGCAGCACTTCGACCAGGTCACCGGCCAGCCAGCTGCGCGTATCCGGGGCCTTGAGGCCGAGCAGATAGACCGGCGCGCCGCTGCTGTCGGGGTTCATCAGTTCGCGACGGACCAGTGTCCAGTTGTCGTAGCTGGGTGCTTGCCAGGTTTCGCTCGGCGCCTGTCCGGTCAGCTGGCCGAGTTGCGTTTGCCAGTGGCGCAGCGCGTAAGGATCGCCGCTGTCGACTTCCACCGGGGCGAACAGGGTTTTGCCGCCGTGTTCGCCGAGCCATTGATGCAAGCGTTTGGCGAAGCCGCAGAAGTGCGCGTATTGCCGATCGCCGAGGCCGAGCACGGCGTAGTTGAGGCCGTCGAGTGTCGAGGCCTTGGCCAGCACTTTGCGTTCGAAGCCACGGGCGCTGTCCGGTGCTTCGCCGTCGCCGAAGGTGCTGACCACGAACAACGCATTGTTCGAATCGCGCAGATCCTGTTCGCTGAGATTGGCCAGCGGCTGCACGTTGACCGGCAGTCCGGCGGCCTGCAATTGCCCGGCGGTCTGCCACGCCAGTTGCTCGGCGAAACCGCTCTGACTGGCGAAGCCGATCAGCCATGCCGACGCATCAGCGGACGGTTGCGCCAGGCCCTCACGGGCATCCTTGATCTGCTTTTTCTTGCGCCGGCGATCCAGATACAGCAGCCAGCCGGTGATGAAAAACAGCGGCATGCACACCGCCGCCATCGTCACGATGATCCGCCCGACCAGGCCGAAATAACTGCCGACGTGCAGCGCGTAAATGCTGGTCAGCAGTTGTGCCTTGAAGCTTTTGTCGGCATAGCGGTCGACGCGTTTGACCACGCCGGTCGCCGGGTCGAGGGTGATCTGGTTCAGCGCACGGTCATGGGGCGAGCTGTCGAGCAGGTAGAACACCGTCGCCGGCTGGCCGGCCACCGCTGGCATGCGGATGTTGTACGCCGCCAGACCCGGGCCGGCGGCGCTGTAGATGCTGCTCCACATCGCCGCGTAGTCGGCCGTCGGTGCCGGGCCTTCTGGCGCCGGTCCGCGACCGCCGCGTACGCGCTCGTTCTGCGGTGCGTCGGAAAGCAGCCGGGTCAGGCCCTTGTTGTACCACTCGTACGACCACGACAATCCGGTCAATGCCAGCAGCAGATAGACCAGCAGGCACCAGGTGCCGGCGACCGAGTGCAGATCCCAATTGAACGCGCGACCTTTCTTTTTCCAGTCCAGCGTCAGCCACACGCGCCAGCTGTTCCACTGGCGTGGCCAGCGCAGATAGAGGCCGGAGAGACAGAAGAACAACAGCATCAGTGTGCAGGCGCCGGTGATGTTGCGCCCGGTGTCGCCCATGGCGAGGAAGCGGTGCAGTTGCAGCATCAGGCCGAAGAAATCCTGGCCAGTGGCGTCGCCCTTGAACTCGGCAGTGTACGGATCGAAGTAGCGCATCTCGCCCCGCCGTTCACCCTTGGGCGGGGTGAAGTAAACCCGTGCGGCGTGACCGCTGTCGGTCTCGACCCAGAGCATGGCGACTTTCTTGCCGGACGCGGCTTCGATGCGCTCCACCAGTTCCACCGGCGGCAACACGCCGGCGACCTGCTTTTCCACCTGCAAAACGGACGGATTGAGGGCGCGCAGGATCTCGTCCTGAAACGAATACGCCGCGCCGGTGATGCCCATCAGGGCCAGCACCAGCCCTGCGGTGATGCCAAAAAACCAGTGCAACTGGAACAGGGTTTTCTTCAACACGTCACTCGCCGTCCGTTCGGAAATTGTCATCACGGCGGGCATTATGCCGTGGGTTATCAAGAAGCGTTTTGCGTAACACACAAAAGCCCCGTTCAACTGAATGAACGGGGCCGAGCCTCGCGGCACATCCCTTGTAGGAGTGAGCCTGCTCGCGATAGCTATCTGTCAGAGGGATTGATGCTGACTGACACACCGCTATCGCGAGCAGGCTCACTCCTACAGGTTTCCACAGCAATCAGAAGTGGAAGTTGGTACTCAACAGCGCCGTACGTCCCGCCGCCTGATTGGCGAAGTGGGTCGAGAAGGCTTTGTCGTAATAGGTTTCGTCAGTCAGGTTCTGCACGTTGAGTTGCAGGTCGACGTTCTTGGTCAGCTTGTAGGCCGCCATCGCGTCGTAACGTACGTACGAGTCGACCATCGTTGTATTCGCCACACTGCCGTAGACGTCGTCGACGTAGAACGCGCCACCACCGATGGTCAGCTTTGGCGTGACCTGATAGGTGGTCCACAGGCTGGCGCTGTTTTTCGGTGTGTTCGGCAGATCGTTGCCGTCGTTGGCGCGACCCAGCGGGCCGCCGTCGACCTGTTCGCTGTCCATGAAGGCGTAACCGGCGAACACCTGCCACTTGTCGGTGATCCTGCCGCTGGCCGACAGTTCGAAACCTTGCACGCGGGTCTTGCCGGCGTTCTCGTAGGAGCTGGTATCGACCTGCACGCGAGCGTTTTCCTTCTCGGTGCGGAAGATGTCGGCGGTCAGCGACAGGCGATCATTGAGCAGATCCCACTTGGTGCCGATCTCGTAGTTCCTGGTGGTTTCCGGCTCCATGTCGCTGCTCAGCAGGTTGCCGCTGCGATCCGGCGTACCGCCCAGCGGATTGCCTTCCTGACCTTCGCCCAAGGTGTTGCCCGGCGGCGTCGCCGAGGTCGCGTAGGAAGCATAAATGCTGCCGTTTTCCGCTGGTTTGTAGACCACGCCGAACTGGCCGGTGACGAACTCGCTGGTGTCATCGCCCTTGGAGGTGGTGCGGCCAGCGGCGTTGTAGGTCTTGTAATCGGTGTCGAAGTGGTCGTAGCGCAGGCCCATGTTCACCAGCCATTGCTCGGACAATTCCAGCGTGTCGAACACGTACAGCGCGTAGGTGTCGGCCTGGGTGTCGGTGCCGGCGTAGTTGCGCGAAATCGCGCCGTTCCATGGATCGTTCGGGTTCGGGTTCGACAGCGAGGTGCAGTTGTAACCGCTGGCCGCGCCGATCAGACCCGGGTTGCAGTTGGTCGTTACGGCGCTGGTGCGCGGTGTGGTGTCGGTGTTGACGTTGTACGAGGATTTTTCGCTCTGCTCACGGGTGTACTCGACACCGGTGGAGAAGCTGTTCTTGAAACCGGCCACGTAAAAGGTGCCGAACAGGTCGGTCTGGTTGGTGGTGGTTTCGGTGTTGCTCACCCGTGTGTTGGCGCGACGCCAGACGCTGCCATTGTTGACGTTGCCCTTGCTGTCGTCCGGCTGGGTGAGGATGTAATCCTGCATGCTGGTGCCGTGGCGCAGGGTGTTCTTGATGGTCAGCGCATCGTTCAGGTCGTGCTCGATGGCGAAGGTCGCGGTGTCGGTGCGGCCCTTGCGGAAGTCGCGATCCAGACCGTAGAAGTTGTCGTGATCGCCACCGGCGTACGGCTTGTCCGGGTTGGACTTGGTGCGTGCGGCCGAACCACCGGTTGGGATGGTGTACGGGATGCCCGAGTCCGGAGTGTCGTTGCTTTCCAGGTGGTAGTAGTCGAGGTTGACGCGGGTATCGGTACCCAGGCCGAAAGCCAGGGAGGGTGCTATGCCCCAGCGGTCGTAATCGACCTTGTCGCGACCGGCGACGTTGCTCTCATGGCTCATCAGGTTGAGACGGCCAGCAGCGCTGTCGCTGAACTGGTAGTTGCCGTCGAGGGTGTAGCGCTGGGTCTGGTCGGAGCCGTAGGTGAAGCCGCCGTCGAACGAGTTGCTCAGGTGCGCTTTCTTACTCACCAGGTTGATGCTGCCACCGGCTGCGCCACGACCGCCAATGGCCGAGTTCGGGCCTTTGCTGACTTCGATGTTTTCCACGGCGAAGATCTCGCGGCTCTGCGATCCGGTGTCACGCACGCCGTCCAGATAGGTGTCACCCTGAGCGTCGAAGCCACGAATGAACGGACGATCGCCCTGGGGGTTGCCGCCTTCACCGGCACCGAAGGTGATGCCCGGCACGGTACGCAGTGCGTCCTGCATGTTCAGCGCGCCGGTGTCCTTGAGCACTTGTTGCGGGATGACGGTGACCGAGCGCGGCGTGTCGACCAGCGGCGCGGTGTACTTGGGGGAGGAGGCTTTTTCGACCTGGTAGGAGGTCGCGTCCTGGGCTTCGCCCGTGATGGCGGTGGCGTCCAGGGCGATGGCATTGCCGGACGCTTTGCTCTCGGTTTTTTCCGCTGCAAAGACCATCTGCCCCGCAGAGCCGGCGGTGATTGCGACACCGATTGCCGAGGCGAGCAGACGTGGTGAACTGACCGGTAGTTGTGCGTGTTGACGTGCCATTTTTATTCCCCTCCCCAAGGATTTGAGGCGGCGGAATATAGGGTAAACAGGTATTCGTATCAATTGCGAAACATTGTTATTCGCATTGAATTTACATTCTTTACAATTTGCCCTTACGGTTTCTGTCCGTTCATTCGTCTTGCGGGTTTTACACGGTCAATAAGAATCAATACCATTGCCGCCTTCTTGCCATCAGGTGACATTGCCATGCTGCTGCACATTCCCGGGCTGTTCGCAAAAGACGAAGTGCAGCGCATCCGCCGGGCCCTGGAGCAGGCGGACTGGGCCGATGGCAAGATCACTGCGGGCTTCCAGTCGGCCAAGGCCAAGCACAACCTGCAATTGCCCGAAGGCCATCCGCTGGCCAAGGAAATCGGCGCGGCGATGCTTGAGCGGCTGTGGAAAAATCCGCTGTTCATGTCCGCCGCATTGCCGCACAAAGTCTTTCCACCCTTGGTGAACTGTTACACCGCCGGCGGCAGTTTCGATTTCCATATCGACAATGCCGTACGCCAGCCCAAGGGCAGCATCGAACGGGTGCGTACCGATCTGTCGGCGACGCTGTTCTTCAGCGAGCCTGAGGATTACGACGGCGGCGAACTGGAAATCCAGGACACCTACGGCAGCCAGCGAGTGAAGTTGCCGGCTGGCGACATGGTGTTGTATCCGGGCACCAGTTTGCACAAGGTCAATGCGGTCACCCGTGGCGCGCGTTATGCGTCGTTCTTCTGGACCCAAAGCCTGGTGCGCGAGGACAGTCAGCGCGCGTTGTTGTTCGAGATGGACGCGGCGATTCAGCAGCTGACCCAGGACGTCCCCGATCATCCCTCGCTGATCCGCCTCACCGGCACTTATCACAACCTGCTGCGGCGGTGGGTCGAGGTATGAGTTTCCTGCTACGCCGCGAGGAAGTCCTCGACGCCGCCGGGTTGGCGGCGATGCTTGAAGAAAGCCCGGCTCGAGCGGCGCAGGCGATTTTGCTGGCGGCGGGTGAGGGCGAGGTTGAAGCGCAGGCGCTGCTCGGGCAGATCCTGCTCGACGGCCAGGGCATCGCGCAGGATCAAGCGCTGGCGCTGCGCTGGTTCGCCATCGCCGCCGGACGCGGGCACCTGATGGCGCGCAACATGCTCGGACGTTGCCATGAGCATGGTTGGGGTTGTGCGGCGGATGCCTCAGTCGCGGCGCAGCATTATCGAATCGGCGCCGAGGCGGGCCTGGACTGGGCGATGTACAACCTCGCCAACCTGCTGGCGACCGGGCGCGGGGTGACGGCTGATCATCGGCAGGCGTTGGTGTTGTATCGACGCGCGGCTGAGTTGGGCCATGCCAAATCGATGAATCTGCTTGGGCGCTATCTGGAGGAAGGGCAGGTGTGTCCGGCGGATCCGCCAGCGGCGCGCGAGTGGTATCGGCGTTCGGCTGAGGGTGGGGATTTTCGTGGGCAGTTCAGTTATGCGGCGGTGTTGGCGGGTGAAGGACGGATTGATGAGGCGGTCGACTGGCTTGAGAAAGCCTTGGCCGGCGGTAATCTGAATTTCTTGCGGGTGGCGAGTCAGACGCTGGCTGATGCGACAGATCTGCGGATTCAGGTGATGGCTAGTCAGTATGCCGCTCGGTATGCAGAGTTGCAGCGCGGCTGAAACCGCAAAGCCCTCACCCTAGCCCTCTCCCAGGAGGAGAGGGGACTGACCGCGTCGTTCCTGCGCTATACATCGACCTGAAATATCCAGTCGAACTCAATTTTGAAAAGCATGCACATCGGCTCCCTCTCCCTCGGGAGAGGGCTGGGGTGAGGGGCTTCGGTCTCAAGTGCAAATGAACCCCCAGCCGAACACCCACAAAAAAGCCCACAACATCGTGGGCTTTTCACTTGCAGCTAGCAGCTTGAAACTTGCCGCTGCCTCTTACACGTAAAACGACTTCAACGGCGGAAAGCCATTGAATTCAACCGCGCTATAGCTGGTGGTGTACGCACCGGTCGACAACCAGTACAGGCGGTCACCAATCGCCAGATTCAGCGGCAGACCGTACTTGTAGTTCTCATACATGATGTCGGCGCTGTCACAGGTCGGGCCGGCGATCACGACTTCTTCCATCTCGCCTTTCTTCTCGGTCCAGATCGGGAACTTGATCGCTTCGTCCATGGTTTCAATCAGGCCGGAGAACTTGCCCACATCGGTATACACCCAGCGCTCGACGGCAGTGCGCGACTTGCGTGCAACCAGCACCACTTCGCTGACCAGAATACCGGCGTTGGCGATCAGCGAACGGCCCGGCTCGAGAATGATTTCCGGCAGATCATCACCGAAGTCTTCCTTGAGGAAGCGGATGATTTCTTCGGCGTAGGTTTCCAGGCTGTTGGTGCGGGTGATGTAGTTGGCCGGGAAGCCACCGCCCATGTTGATCAGCTTCAGATGAATGCCGTCTTCTTCTTTCAGCCGTTCGAAAATCACTTTGACCTTGGCGATCGCCGCGTCCCAGACGCTGATGTCGCGCTGTTGCGAGCCAACGTGGAACGAGATGCCGTACGGCACCAGACCGAGGTCGCGGGCGAGGATCAGCAGGTCCATGGCCATGTCGGTCTGGCAGCCGAACTTGCGCGACAGCGGCCAGTCAGCTGTGGTCGAGCCTTCAGTCAGAATACGCACATAGACTTTCGAGCCCGGGGCAGCCTTGGCGATGTTGCGCAGGTCGGCTTCGGAGTCGGTGGAGAACAGACGCACGCCCTTCTCGTAGAAGTAGCGGATGTCCTTGGATTTCTTGATGGTGTTGCCGTAGCTGATGCGGTCCGGGCTGACGCCACGATCCATCACTTTGTCCAGCTCGTAGATCGAGGCGATGTCGAAGCTCGAACCCTTGTCTTTGAGCAGGTCGATGATCTCGACGGCAGGGTTGGCCTTGACCGCGTAGTAGACCTTGGCGAATTCGAAACCGGCGCGCAGGTCATCGTAGGCCTGGGCGATCATCGCGGTGTCGATCACCACGAACGGGGTTTCCTGTTTGTCGGCGAACGCCTTCATTTTGTCGAATGTAGCGCGCGCGAAATAGTCTTCGACCTGGATCGACATGCTGGGAACTCCTACTGGCAAACTGTAATTAACAATGGGTGCATGAACGTCCTCCGTATCCCCACTTTGGTTCGCCTACTTCCCAAGGCATGTCGCCGAAAGCAAAAAGGCCCAGGGATGTGCCGCTATCCCTTGGCCTTGCTGTCTCGTCGTCAGTACTTGAGCCGGATGGATCGTTTCCAGCATGGACGTTCGGCGCGAACTTTAGGGCGTGAGGGGCGTGAGATCAACTAAAAATGTCGCGTTTTTGCACGCTTCTGACGTGCGTCGCGTTCATCACTCCTTGTACCCGACCGAGATGACGGACAGATGTTCCCGAGGGATTTCCGAGTGTTAAACATATCTGCACGTTCGGGGTTTTTGTCAGCCAAGTTGTCGATAAGTCCGATGACTACAACATCGGCGACGTTCCCGGCATTAGTGCTGATTCAGAGGCTTTTCAGCTGAAACGCTGAAGATGATGGCGAGAGCAAAAGACCCCGGGTTGTTGAGATTCTTTTCCAGCCATTGCATTCGCCGAAAACCTGTGGCGAGGGAGCTTGCTCCCGCTGGACTGCGAAGCAGTCCTCGCTTTTATTCAAAGAAGGGCCGCTGCGCGACCCAGCGGGAGCAAGCTCCCTGGCCACAGGTGCAGTATTCGGTCCGGAGGATTACGCGACCACGGTCTCAGCCGGCGAGACGATATTGGTCTTCATCCCTCGCGAACGTCCCGAGCTCAGGTACGCCGCGATCGACTCCTGCGTCACCTCGCCGAGGAACACCCGTTCCGCGTCCATCACCGGCAGCCAGGCGCGGTTGAACTCGTACATGCGCGACAGCAGGATGCGCAGGTGCTCGTCGTACGCCGCCGTGGCGTTGAATTCACGCAGGAATTGCGCACAGGTGCCGGTCTGGCGATGCAGGTCGCGACGACGCACATAACCCAGTGCCTTGTTCTCGGCGCAGGTGACCACCACG
Source organism: Pseudomonas moraviensis (assembly GCF_900105805.1). NCBI lineage: Bacteria > Pseudomonadati > Pseudomonadota > Gammaproteobacteria > Pseudomonadales > Pseudomonadaceae > Pseudomonas > Pseudomonas moraviensis. The sequence continues at coordinate 5,836,662 of NZ_LT629788.1, forward strand.
TAGCGACGGTCGTGCTCGTCCATCAATTCCAGCGCATCGGCCACCGGGGTTTCCGGGCTCACCGATGGCGCGTTGTCCGCCGCGTCTTCGGCCTTCACCAATAGCAAGCGCTTGAGGGTGCTGTCCTGGCCGACGAAGTTGCTGACGAAATCGTCCGCAGGATGCGCGAGCAGAGTGTCCGGGTGGTCGATCTGCAGCAGTTTGCCGGCGCGGAAAATCGCGATCTTGTCGCCCAGCTTGATGGCTTCGTCGATATCGTGGCTGACCATGATCACGGTCTTGTTCAGCGCGCGCTGCATCTCGAAGAACTCGTTCTGGATCATCTCGCGGTTGATCGGGTCGACGGCGCCGAACGGCTCGTCCATCAACAGCAGCGGAGCATCTGCCGCCAATGCGCGGATCACGCCGATCCGCTGTTGCTGACCACCGGACAGTTCCCGCGGATAACGATGCAGATACTGCTTGGGCTCAAGCTTGATCATGCTCATCAGTTCGCGGGCGCGGTCGTGGCATTTCTGTTTGTCCCAGCCGAGCAGTTTTGGCACGACGACGATGTTCTCTTCGATGGTCATGTTCGGGAACAGACCGATCTGCTGGATCACGTAACCGATGTTGCGGCGCAGGGTCACCTCATCGAGATCGGTGGTGTCTTCGCCGTTGATGAGGATCTTGCCCGAGGTCGGTTTGATCAGGCGGTTGATCATCTTCAGCGTGGTGCTTTTGCCGCAACCCGATGGCCCGAGGAACACGCAGATCTCGCCTTCATTGACGGTCAGGCTTACCGAGTCCACGGCTTTGACATCTTTGCCGTTGCTTTGGAAGGTCTTGCTGAGGTTTTGAAGTTCGATCATTTCAGGAGTCCTTTTGGAGTCAGCGAGCGTTGCAGCCACTGCAAAACGAGATCGGCGAAAATCGCCAGAAGACTGACCAGCAGCGCGCCGACGATAAGCATCGACATGTCACTGCGGCTGATGGAGGCGAGGATCAACACACCGAGGCCGCCGGCGCCGATGGTCGCGGCGATGGTCATTACGCCGATGTTCATCACCACGGCGGTACGCACACCGGCGAGGATCACCGGCACCGCAATCGGCAGTTCGACCATGCGCAGGCGCTGGCCGAAGGTCATGCCGATACCCCGTGCAGCTTCACGGATGCCCGGTTCAACGCCAGTCAGGGCGAGATAGGTGTTGCGCATGATCGGCAGTAACGAATACAGGAACACCGCAGTGATCGCCGGCAGTGGCCCCAGGCCCTGGCCGAACTTGGAGTAGAACGGCAGCAGCAGGCCGAACAGGGCAATCGACGGCACGGTCAGCAGCACCGTGGCGCTGGCCTGCAAGGGGCCGGCGAGGCTCGGAAAGCGCGTCATCAGAATGCCCAGAGGCACGCCGATGACAATCGCCAGGGTCACGGCGATGCCGACCAGAGTGATGTGCTGCCAGGTCAGGTGCATCACCTGCTGCCAGTCGAGATGGGAAAAGGCGTTCAGAAATTCCATGACTTCTCCTCTCTTAATTCAGTGGATGCTGGCGCAGGAAATCGGCGGCAACGGACGACGGGCTTTCATGATCGACATCCACCCGCGCGTTGAGCTGGCGCATGGTTTCGTCATCGAACAGTTCAGCCAGCGGCTTGAGTTGTTCGGCCAGTTTCGGATTGGCATCCAGCGTGGCCTGACGCACCACGGGAGCTGCGGTGTAGTCGGGGAAGTAATGCTTGTCGTCTTCCAGCAATTTCAGGCCGAAGGCGTTGAGGCGGCCGTCGGTGGTGTAGACCAGGCCGGCAAACACCTGACCGTTACGCAGCGCGGTGTAGACCAGGCCGGCGTCCATCTGACGGATATTCTTGCGGGTCAGGTTCATGTCGTAGAGCTTGACCATGCCATCGAGACCGTCGGAGCGATTGGCGAACTCGGTATCCAGCGCCACCAGATGATTGCTCTTGGCTTCCGCACGCAGCACTTCGTTGAGCTGGCTGATGTTGTTGATCTGCGGATATTCCTCAGCCACTTTCTTGGGGAGGGCGAGGGCGTAGGTGTTGCTGAATTTCGACGGCGTCAGCCAGATCAGGCCTTTTTTCGCGTCGAGTTCTTTGACCCGGGCGTAGGACTGCGCACTGTCGAGTTTTTCCGTGACATGGTTGTAGGCCACCAGCGACACGCCGGTGTATTCCCAGAGCAGGTCCAACTGGCCGCTTTCGTGGGCGCTGCGAGCGAGGTTGCTGCCCAGACCGCCGGTGATCTGCGCGTCGTAACCTTTGCTGCGCAGGTATTGCGCGGTGATTTCGGCGAGCAGGGTCTGCTCGGTAAATACCCGCGCGCCAAGGCGGATAACCGGTTTTTCGGCGGCTTGCGCCAATCCTGCGAATAGCAGGACGCAGCCTAAGATCAAACTAAGACGTTTCATGAATATTCCTTCGCAAGAGCCTTAAGACGGGCGCAAACCGCGTTCCAGCCAGAGACGGCTGGCGAGGGTGACCACGCCATCGAGCAACAGCGCCAGCAGCGCGGTGCACGCGGCGCCGAGCAGCAGTTGCGGCTGATTGTTCAGGGCGATGCCGGGGAAAATCAGGCTGCCGAGGCTGTTGGCGCCGATCAGGAACGCCAGCGGCGCGGTGCCGACGTTGATGGCCAGTGCGACACGCACGCCACCGACGATGATCGGCACGGCGTTGGGCAATTCGACTTTCCACAACACCTGGCGCGGGGTCATGCCGATGCCGACGGCGGCTTCTTTTAGTGAGCCCTGAACGTTTTTCAGGCCTTCGTAGGTATTGCGCACGATCGGCAACAGCGAGGCGAGGAACAGCGCAAAGATTGCCGGGCCACTGCCGATGCCGAGGATGCCCAGCGCGATCGCGAGCACGGCCAGCGGTGGCACGGTGTTGCCGATATTGAAGATCTGCATGAAGCGTTCGGCGCGGCCGACCATGGTCGGGCGGCTGAGGAAGATGCCGGCGGGGATGCCCACGACAAGGGCGGCCAGCATGGACGCGAGGACAAGAATCAGATGAGCTTGCAGGTAAAACAACAAATCGTCGCGGTAGTGTTCGATCGTGTTGATGCCGATCCAGTGGACCAGCAGGGCCAGGAGCGCGATCACCACCGCACCTCCCATCAGCCCTTTGCCATAGCGGATAGCCACAGGCGGACTCCTTTTTTTGTAGTCGGCGAGCGCTGCTCCACGTGGCAAGACCATTCCTGGTTGCCGAAGTCAGCGTTCGCGAAAAGTAGCCGTTTTCCAGCACCGGCCAAGCGGCGTGAAAGCGAGCCATGAGCGCAGCCTCGTCAGGCTAACTTGCTGATTTTTCAGCCCCTGACGAAGATTCGTAACAGGGGATGGACGTCTCCAGGCTTTAAAAGGTTCCCACGTTAGACACTATTTGGCCACCCTGTCGGAGCTGCCGAAGGCTGCGATCTTTTGACTTTGCTGCTGAAAACAAGATCAAAAGATCGCCGCCTGCGGCAGCTCCTGCGGGGTTTCGCGCGGCCGAGGGACGGTGGTTCGGCGATCACTTTTTAAGCTATACTCGCCGCCCTTTTTTGAATCACCGCCAGGCGATTTCCCATGACCCAACAGGCCGCCGAAGTCGCGAAACGCCGCACTTTCGCCATTATTTCCCACCCCGATGCCGGTAAAACCACGATCACCGAAAAGCTCCTGTTGATGGGCAAGGCGATTGCAGTGGCCGGTACGGTGAAATCCCGTAAATCCGATCGCCATGCGACATCCGACTGGATGGAGATGGAGAAGCAGCGGGGTATTTCCATTACCACGTCGGTCATGCAGTTCCCCTATCGCGAACACATGATCAACCTGCTCGACACCCCGGGCCACGAAGACTTCTCCGAAGACACCTACCGCACCCTGACGGCGGTGGACTCGGCGTTGATGGTTCTCGACGGCGGTAAGGGTGTAGAGCCACGGACCATCGCGCTGATGGACGTCTGCCGTCTGCGTGACACGCCGATCGTCAGCTTCATCAACAAACTCGACCGCGACATCCGCGACCCGATCGAACTGCTCGACGAAATCGAAGCCGTTCTGAAGATCAAGGCGGCGCCGATCACCTGGCCGATCGGTTGCTATCGCGACTTCAAAGGCGTGTATCACCTGGCCGATGACTACATCATTGTCTACACCGCCGGTCACGGTCACGAACGCACCGAAACCAAGATCATCGAAAAACTCGACTCCGACGAAGCGCGCGCGCACCTGGGCGACGAGTACGAGCGCTTCATCGAACAGCTGGAACTGGTGCAGGGCGCCTGCCACGAATTCAACCAGCAGGAATTCCTCGACGGTCAACTGACCCCGGTGTTTTTCGGTACCGCACTGGGCAACTTCGGTGTCGACCACGTGCTGGATGCTGTCGTCGATTGGGCGCCGCGCCCGCTGGCCCGGGTGGCCAACGAGCGCACCGTCGAGCCGGTGGAAGAGAAGTTCTCGGGCTTCATCTTCAAGATCCAGGCGAACATGGACCCGAAACACCGCGACCGCATCGCCTTCATGCGTATCTGCTCCGGCAAGTACGAAAAAGGCATGAAGATGCGTCATGTGCGTACCGGCAAGGACGTGCGCATCGGCGACGCCCTGACGTTCTTCTCCTCCGAGCGTGAACAGCTCGAAGAAGCCTATGCCGGCGACATCATCGGCCTGCACAACCACGGCACCATCCAGATCGGCGACACCTTCAGCGAAGGCGAAGTCCTCGGTTTCACCGGCATCCCGCACTTCGCCCCGGAACTGTTCCGTCGTGTGCGTCTGCGTGATCCGCTGAAATCCAAGCAATTGCGTCAGGGCCTGCAGCAGTTGGCGGAAGAGGGCGCGACCCAGGTGTTCTTCCCCGAGCGCAGCAACGACATCATTCTCGGCGCCGTGGGTGTACTGCAGTTCGATGTGGTCGCCAGCCGTTTGAAAGAGGAATACAAAGTCGAGTGTTCATATGAGCCGATCACCGTGTATTCCGCGCGCTGGATCGAGTGCGACGACAAGAAGAAGCTCGAGGAATTTTCCAACAAGGCGGTGGAGAACCTCGCGCTGGATGGCGGTGGTCATCTGACCTATCTGGCGCCGACGCGGGTGAATCTGGCGTTGATGGAAGAGCGCTGGCCGGATGTGAAATTCCGCGCGACGCGTGAGCATCATTAAGCGCTGAGCTGGCTTGATCGAAAGCCCCCTAGGTGAATGCCTTGGGGGCTTTTTGTTGCCTGCTGTTTTTGGCGGCTTGTCCCGCTACCTCAGAGAGTGGCTATTCATCGGTGTATCAAAGAGGAACTGTCGCCTTTAAGTTGGCATGGAAACAAAAAATAAAGCAGCCAAATGGACATTCAACCTAGTGCCTTTTGCATGTTTCAAATGAGATGTCAACTGTCAGGTCTTACAGTGGCTCCAATACGGTATAGCGATTATAAGCATCAAGGGGTATAGCCCCTGAAACTACTCGGAGAAACACCATGAAAGTCACTGCGTCTACCATTAATGAACTCCCTCCGCATCGTAAACCAATTGGTCAGATGGAATTCTCGATCGATGGAGTTGTATACAATCCAGTAGTGGGCGCGGGCTGGTTTGTAATCGACCCTAATGGTCGAGGCCAGGTGGGAGGAGTCATTCGAAATGATGATTCTGTTTTTTTTGAGTTCGCCGATATTGAACAAAGCCAAAGTGTCGAGGGGGCTTTTGGTACAGATCGAAAATTCCACGCGTTTTTCAATCCTCATGATCCTTTGGAGACATGGGAAGCGGCGTCGGGCAATTATAAAGGCTTGATCAATTTGGAAGAGCGTGTAGTTCAAATGGACTTTGAATTTATTGCAAAGGCCGCGAATTCTGACCGGCAAAGCAAAATAACAGCATCGATGAAATTCAGGTTCGACGGGCCCGAGAACAAATCATTCGAGCGAGATTTTCGTCGTAAGAACTAATCAATGAAAGAATTTCCTCGGTTTTATGCCTGCGGCTTAATGTAGTCAGCCGCAGGTTTATATGAGTGCATCAACGTTGGGTATTTACCGTTAACAATGAATACGCCTGGACCCGCTCGCAGTTTTTTTCAATCCGCCGGTTTTCTGCTGTTTGCTTGATTAAACTTGTTCTCGCTGCGTTTAGCTGCGCCAGATTGTCTCAGCACTCCCACGCCCGGATCAATCCCTCCGCTCAGCGTTCCGACGTCGCCGGCGGATCAAGATCAAGAGCAGGCGAGCTGACACTCGGCCTATTGAGTGGAGAAAAGCGTGGGTGTTCGGCTTTTGATTTGCATTGTTGCTGCCCCTCACCCCAGCCCTCTCCCGAGGGAGAGGGAGCCGATTTTTGGATTTTTCAAAAGCTGTGTTCGACGCGGTATCGCACGTCGGCGTACCTCGCCCATACGCCTCGGTCAGTCCCCTCTCCCTCCGGGAGAGGGCTAGGGTGAGGGGCTTTTAATCTTCAGCGCCGCGTGAAAAACGGAGTTGCATCCAGGTCAGGTGATTTCTCTGTAAGGCATTTTCCTTCAGCGTCGTAGCCCTACTCTGCTTTTACTTTGCCTGACCCCACCCCCACGACATTCCAATCCAACCCGTCTACTGTTCAGCGAACCCTCGCCCACAGCGGACGTTACATGCTCAAAGGACTGACTCATCTGTTGCACCCCAACGGCTATTTCGCCCCCATGGCGTGGGTCCTCGCAGCGCTTTTGTTCATCAATCGCCTCAGCGCCATGGTCAAGCTGTTCATGGCGTTGTACCTGCGTCAGGAACTGGGGTTGGCGATTGAAACCGTCGGCTGGTTGCTCTCGGCGTATGGCGCGGGGTTGTTGGTTGGTTCGATGCTTGGCGGTTGGCTCAGTGATCACGTGCGCACGGCGCGGCTGACGGCGGCGCTGTTTTTCGTTTCGGTGTGGGTGCTGATGCTGTTGGGGCTGGTGACGCAGGTGCCGTGGCTGGCCGGTTTGTTGCTGCTCAGCGGAGTCATCGACGGGGCGATTCGCACGTTGCACCAGCGGCTGATCATGGAATATTGCGAAGTTGCGCAGCGCTCGCGGGCGCAAGCATTGAGTCGGGTGGCGCGCAATCTGGGCATGGCGGCTGCCGGGGTGGCGGGTGGGGTGTTGGCGCAGGCGGATTTTCGTTGGGTATTTTTCGGCAGTGCGGCGATGACCATGCTGGCGCTGCTGTGGTTCGTGCGCACGACGTGGCGGCGGCCGGTGCTGGTGCTTGAAGACGAATCCGCCGATGGCTCGAACGTGCCGCTTCGCGACAAGCCGTTCCTCTGGCTGCTGGCGGCGACGGCCGTGCTCGGCATTGCGTTCGACACGGTCTACAGCACGCTGGGCAATTATCTGCGTGACTACTACCACCTGAGCACAGAGGCGATCGGTTGGCAGTTCGGGCTCAATGCGCTGTTGGTGATCGCGCTGCAGATCCCGCTGTCGCACTCGGTCGAACGCTGGGGCTCACGTTGGCAGATGCTTGTCGGCAGCGTGCTGTTGGCCTGTGGGCTGGGCATGTTGCCGTTCGGTTCCGGGTTGGCTTTTGTCTGTCTGTCGACACTGATATGGACCTTGGGCGAGGCCTTGTTCATGCCGCCGTTGAATGTACTGGCGATGCAGTTTGCGCAGAGCGGCAAAAGCGGTCAGTACTTCGGCTTGTTCTTTATGAGCTGGAGTGCCAGCGCGCTATTGTCACCGGTGCTCAGCGGTCAGCTCTACGGCCAGTTTGGCGGGCACAGCGTGTGGCTGATGAGTGCGCTGCTGGTGCTGTTCTCCATTCCACTGACTTGGCAGGCCACGCGAGCCACTTAGCTGCATCGGTTATTACTGTTATTCGAAAGCAATCTGTGACTCCAGGGCATTTCTGTCCGCGTCGCCGCGTCCTAAGTGGTGAGCCGGGCGGATCGCGACTAGATTTCACACTAAGCCAGCCCGGCAAGCATGTCTTAGCGCAACAGGATGGAGTCGGCCATGAAAAGCAGATTGCTACGGATTTTGATGTTGTTGAAAGTGATGGTGATGCTGTCCCTCGGCACTGCAACGGCCTGGGCCGAGTGCGAGGATCACGATTCACAGGCGTTCAACGGCCAGGTCGGGCATAGCGGGCTGATGCTCGCCAAGTCCGAGGCGGAGCCGGGGGATATGAATCAGGGCGGCAGCGCCGATGATGACGACTCGACCACGGACGAGCCGGACACCGATGACCCGGATGATGAAGGCGATAGCCAGACGTAATTCACCGGGCAAAGAAAAACCCCTTCTGCCTCGATTGATGCGCAATCGAGGTGGAAGGGGTTTGGTTAACTCTGGTTCGACGCAAATCCCCTGTAGGAGCTGCGGAACGCTGCGATCTTTTGATCTTGATTCTGAAAATCAAAAGACCGCAGCCTCGTTGCACTCGTCAGCTCCTACAGGTTTTGCTGTGGCTTACGCCGCGCCGTCGAGGAACTGCTCGGCGTAGTGGCAAGCCACCTGCCGGTTATCCAGTTCACGCAACAGCGGTTCTTCCGTGCTGCAACGCTCGGTCGCGTACGGGCAGCGCTTGTGGAACGCGCAACCCGGTGGCGGGTTCAGCGGGTTGGGCAGTTCGCCGACGATCTTGATTTTCGGCTTGTGCGGATCCGGGTGAATGGTCGGGGTCGCCGACAGCAGCGCCTGGGTGTACGGGTGCAGCGGGCGCTCGTAGATGTCGTTCTTCGGACCCAGTTCAACCGGGCGACCCAGATACATCACCATCACATCATCGGCCACGTGCTGCACCACCGCGAGGTTGTGCGAGATGAACACGTAGGCAGTGTTGAACTCCTGCTGCAGGTCCATGAACAGGTTGAGCACCTGGGCCTGAATCGACACGTCCAGCGCCGAAGTCGGTTCGTCTGCCACCAGCACTTTCGGCTGCAGCATCATGGCCCGGGCGAGGGCGATACGCTGACGCTGACCACCGGAGAACATGTGCGGATAGCGCTGGTAATGCTCGGGACGCAAGCCGACCTGCTTCATCATCGCCTGGACTTTCTCGCGACGCTCAGTGGCCGACAGTTTGGTGTTGATCAGCAGCGGTTCGGCCAGTTGATCACCGATTTTCTGCCGTGGGTTCAACGACGCATACGGGCTCTGGAACACCATCTGCACGTCTTTGCGCAGTTGCTTGCGCTCGGCCTTGTCGGCGCCGGCAACTTCCTGGCCGGCGATCTGCAGCGAGCCCGACGATGGCTCTTCAATCAGCGTCAGGGCGCGGGCGAGGGTGGATTTGCCGCAGCCCGATTCACCCACCACGGCGAGGGTCTTGCCGGCTTCCAGTTCGAACGACACGCCGTTGAGCGCGCGCACGGTGGCGTGGCCCTTGAACAGGCCACGGGAGACTTCATAGTGACGGGTCAGGTCGCGGGCGGTAAGTACGACGGCCATTACGCCACCTCCTGGTTCAGCGGGTAGAAGCAGCGGGCGAGGCTGTTGGCTTTCGGATCGAGGCCCGGACGCTGGGTGCGGCAATTGTCCTGCACGTACGGGCAGCGCGGCGACAGCAGGCAACCCTGCGGACGGTCGTAGCGGCCCGGGACGATGCCCGGCAGGGTCGACAGACGCGAGGCGCCGAGGCTGTGCTCGGGAATCGCCTTGAGCAATGCTTCGCTGTACGGGTGCGCCGGAATGTCGAACAGTTGCGGCACCTGGCCGACTTCAACGGCCTGGCCGGCGTACATCACGCAGACGCGCTGAGCGGTTTCGGCAACGACGGCGAGGTCGTGGGTGATCAGCACCAGGCCCATGTTCTGCTCTTTCTGCAACGCCAGCAGCAGATCCATGATCTGCGCCTGAATCGTCACATCGAGGGCCGTGGTCGGTTCGTCGGCGATCAGCAGTTTCGGCTCGCCGGCGATCGCCATGGCGATCGCAACACGCTGGCTCATACCGCCAGACAGTTGATGCGGGTAGGCGTCCATACGGCTGGCGGCGCCCGGGATTTCAACTTTTTCCAGCAGTTCGATGGCACGCTTGCGCGCTTGCTTGCCGGACATTTTCAGGTGCAGGCGCAGCACTTCTTCGATCTGGAAACCGACGGTGTAGCTCGGGTTCAGCGCGGTCATCGGGTCCTGGAAAACCATCGACAGGTCTTTGCCGACGATCTGCCGACGCTGACGATTGCTCAGTTTGAGCATGTCCTTGCCGTCGAAGCTGAGTGAGTCGGCGGTGACGATGCCGGGATGCTCGATCAGACCCATCAGCGCCATCATGGTCACGGATTTACCCGAACCCGACTCGCCAACGATGGCCAGTACTTCGCCTTTGTCGACTTTCAGGTCGAGGCCGTCGACCACCGGCGTGGCGGTCTTGTCGCCGAAGCGGACGTTGAGATTCTTGATTTCTAGCAGTGACATTTGAATCTCCTCAGGCGGCGTTCTTGAGTTTCGGGTCCAGCGCATCGCGCAGGCCGTCGCCCATCAAGTTGATTGCCAGCACGCTGAGCAAAATGGTCAAACCAGGCAGACTTACGACCCACCAGGCGCGTTCGATGTAGTCGCGGGCCGAGGCCAGCATGGTGCCCCACTCAGGGGTTGGCGGTTGTACCCCGAGACCGAGGAAGCCCAGTGCGGCGGCATCGAGAATTGCCGAGGAGAAGCTCAGGGTCGCCTGCACGATCAGCGGCGCCATGCAGTTGGGCAGCACGGTGATGAACATCAGACGCGGCAGACCGGCACCGGCCAGGCGCGCGGCGGTGACGTAATCGCGGTTCAATTCGCCCATCACGGCAGCACGGGTCAGACGCACGTAGGACGGCAGGGAAACCACGGCAATCGCGATCACGGTGTTGATCAGGCCAGGGCCGAGGATGGCGACGATCGCCACAGCCAGCAGCAGCGACGGCAGGGCCAGCATGATGTCCATCAGACGCATGATGGTCGGGCCGACCACTTTCGGGAAGAAACCGGCGAACAGACCCAGCAGGATCCCCGGAATCAGCGACATCACCACCGACGACAAACCGATCAGCAGCGACAGGCGCGAGCCCTGGATCAGACGCGACAGCAGGTCACGGCCAAGTTCGTCGGTGCCGAGCAGGAACTGCATCTGCCCGCCTTCGAGCCACGCCGGCGGCGTCAGCAGGAAGTCACGGTATTGCTCGCTCGGGTTATGCGGCGCGACCCACGGCGCGAAGATCGCGCAGAAAATGATCAGCAGCATGAACAGCAGGCCGGCAACCGCGCCCTTGTTTTTCGAGAACGCTTGCCAGAATTCTTTGTACGGTGACGGGTACAGCAGGCTTTGATCCACGGCGGACGTGGCGGTGGCTACTGAGGAAGTTGGAGTGCTCATGGGTATTGACCTCAGCGCTGATGACGGATGCGTGGGTTGGCAAAGCCGTAGAGGATATCCACCACGAAGTTGACCAGAATCACCAGGCAGGCGATTAACAGGATGCCGTTTTGCACCACCGGATAGTCCCGGGCGCCGATGGCTTCGATCAGCCATTTGCCGATGCCGGGCCAGGAGAAAATGGTTTCGGTCAGGACCGCACCGGCCAGCAACGTGCCGACTTGCAGGCCGACCACGGTCAGCACCGGAATCAGTGCGTTGCGCAGACCATGCACGAACACCACGCGCGACGGCGACAGGCCTTTGGCCTTGGCGGTGCGGATGTAGTCTTCGCGCAGCACTTCGAGCATCGACGAACGGGTCATCCGCGCGATCACCGCCAGCGGAATGGTGCCGAGCACGATGGCTGGCAGGATCAGGTGATGCAGGGCGTCGAAGAACGCGCCGACGTCATCGGCCAGCAGCGTGTCGATCAGCATGAAGCCGGTTTTCGGCTCGATGTCATACAGCAGGTCGATGCGCCCGGAAACCGGGGTCCAGCCCAGGCTCACCGAGAAGAACATGATGAGGATCAGGCCCCACCAGAAGATCGGCATCGAGTAGCCCGCGAGGGAGATGCCCATCACCCCGTGGTCGAACAGCGATCCTCGTTTGAGTGCCGCGATCACCCCGGCCAAGAGCCCGAGGATGCCAGCGAACAGCAGGGCGGCCATGGACAGTTCCAGGGTCGCCGGGAAAAGAGAGGTGAACTCGGTCCACACACTTTCACGGGTACGCAACGACTCACCGAGATCGCCCTGGGCCAGTTTGCCGATGTAGTCCAGATACTGGGCATACAGCGGCTTGTTCAGCCCCAGGCGTTCCATTGCCTGAGCGTGCATTTCGGGGTCGACCCGACGTTCGCCCATCATCACTTCCACGGGGTCGCCCGGAATCATGCGAATCAACGCGAAAGTCAGCAAGGTGATGCCGAAAAACGTGGGGATCAACAACCCCAGTCGGCGGGCAATAAAACTAAACATCTTGTGTGGTACCTCATCAGCCGGTTAGGCGTGTCCGGCGTCCCTCAGGTCAGGGACGCCGGGCGTTTCTTATCTACTTCACCTGGGTGGTGGCGAAGTTATTAGTGGTGAGAGGGCTGATGTGGTAGCCCTCTACATTTTTGCGCATTGCAGTGAACATCCGAGTATGGGCCATGCTGATCCATGGCTGGTCCTGATTAAACAGCACTTGAGCCTGTTCGTAGAGCGCGGCGCGTTCGGCCGGATCTACTTTAGCCCGTGCTTCATCCAGCAGTGCCTGGAATTTTTCGTTGCACCAGCGTGCGTAGTTTTCGCCGTTCTTGGCGGCCTCGCAACTGAGCATAGGCGTCAGGAAGTTATCCGGGTCGCCGTTGTCGCCCGCCCATCCGGCCGAGACCATGTCGTGCTCGCCGGCCTTGGCGCGCTTGAGCATCTCGCCCCATTCCATGACGCGGATGTCGATCTTGATCCCGACTTTCGCCAGGTCAGCCTGCATCATTTGTGCGCCGAGCATCGGATTGGGGTTGGTCGGACCGCCGCCGTTACGGGTGAACAGGGTAAACGTGGTGCCTTCCGGAACCCCGGCTTCCTTGAGCAGCTTGCGCGCTGCATCGAGGTCGCGTGGCGGGTTCTTCAGGTCATGGTTGTAACCGAGCAGGGTCGGCGGGTACGGGTTGACCGCCACCGACGCGTTGCCCTTGCCGAATAGCGCGTTGACGTAGGCTTCCTTGTCGAACGCGATGTCGATGGCTTTGCGCACACGCACATCGCTCATGTACTTGTGCTGAGTGTTCATCGCCACGTACGAAACGGTCATCGCGTCGAGCTCGTCGACTTTCAGGTTGCTGTCTTTCTTGATGCTCGGGATGTCATCCGGTTTCGGATACAGGGCGACCTGACATTCGTTGGCCTTGAGCTTCTGCAGACGCACGTTGTTGTCGGTGGCGATCGCCAGGATCAACGCGTCGGCCGGTGGCTTGCCACGGAAATAATCCGGGTTGGCCTTGAAGCGTACCTGGGCATCCTTGGCGTAGCGCTGGAAGATGAACGGGCCGGTGCCGATCGGCTTGTTGTTGAGGTCGCCGGCCTTGTTGGCCTTGAGCAACTGGTCGGCGTATTCGGCCGGGTAGATCGATGAGAACGCCATGGCGAGGTCGGCGAGGAACGGCGCTTCGCGGCGGGTCAGGGTGAACTTGACCGTGTTGTCGTCGATTTTCTCGACGCTTTTCAGCAGTTCCTTGAAGCCCATGCTCTCAAAGTACGGGAAGCCCACGCTCGACAGTTTGTGCCACGGGTGATTCGGGTCCAGCTGGCGCTGGAAGCTCCAGACCACGTCGTCGGCATTCATGTCACGGGTCGGCTTGAAATATTCGGTGGTGTGAAACTTGACGCCTTTGCGCAGGTGGAACGTGTAGCTCAGGCCGTCTTCACTGATGTCCCAGGACTCGGCAAGTGCCGGGATCACTTCAGTGGTGCCGGGCTTGAAATCGGCGAGCCGGTTGAAGATGGTTTCGGCCACAGCGTCCGCCGTGACTGCAGTTGTGTACTGGACCATATCGAAGCCTTCCGGGCTGGCTTCGGTGCAGACCACCAAGGGTTTGGCCGAGGCGCCGACAGCGACACTCAGCAACGCAGCCGCGATGGCCGCACGTAGGGGAAGCATTTTCATCGATAACCCTCTGCAATCGGTTGAAGACAGAAAACCGAACGGCCGACTCATCATGAGTCAGCCGCCGGTTGCGTTTTTACAGAATGTTGAACGGGATGGTGGTCACGAGACGGAACTCGTTGATGCTGCCGTCAGCCTGGTTTTCGCTGGCACGGTGCGCGGTGTAGGTGCCGCGAATCGTCGTGGCTTTGAGCGGGCCGCTTTGTACTGCATAGGCTGCACCGACGCCGTATTCATAGTGGTGTTCGCCGTCCATCGCCTGCACGCCATCGTAGCCGCCACCCTTGTAGTGAGTGCCGTCGATGCCCCAGCCGCGTGCCTGGTAGATGTTGAATTTCAGGCCAGGCACGCCGTATTCGGCCATGTTGATGCCGTAGGAAACCTGGAAGGACTTCTCGTTCGGGCCGTTGAAGTCCGAGAGCAGGGAGTTGGCCAGGTAGATACCGTTGGTTTCGTGCAGGTAGTCGAAGTACTCGTTACCGTTCACTTCCTGATAGGAGAAGGTCACGGTGTGCGCCTGATGCGTCAGGCCGAACGACAGCGAGTAGGTGTCGTTATCGATGTCACCGAGCAGTTTTTTGCCTTCGTCGACGGTCTTGTAGTAGTTCAGGCCGGTGGTCAGGCTCAGCACCGAGCTGTCGCCCAGCACGTGGGTGGCGCCGAAGTAGTACTGGTTCCACAGGTCTTCGGCCTGGGTGCCCCACAGGCTGGTGGTCAGGCTGGCGAACGGCTGGTACGAAATACCGGCGGTGTTGACGTGATCGGCTTCGGCGTTGATGTCACCGTATTCCGAGCGGAATTTGCTCAGGCTTTCTTCGGTACGTGGCGAAACGCGGTCGAAGGTGGCGACGTCGAACGCCAGGTTGTTCAGCTCTTCGCTGTGGATCGCGATACCTTCGAAGCTCGATGGCAACGGACGGTTACCGATCACATCGACTTGCGGGCTGCTGAAGTTCATGCGGCCGGCGGTCAGGGTGGTGTTGGAGATGCGCGCCTTGACGTTGGCCAGGCCCAGCTTGCTCCACTGACCTACCGCGTCACCGCCTTCACGGGTCAGGGTACGGTTGTTGCCCGCGCCTGGGCGGGTGCCCGGCGCGCCGCCGTTGTTCGCGGCGAGGTTCTCGCGGTCGCGCTCAAGGGCGATTGCGTTGTAGGCAGCCACTTCGGTGCTGAAGCCGACAGTACCTTCGGTGAAGCCCGAGTTGTACTTGATGATCGTGCCTTGCACCCAGTTGATCCGGCGATCGGTTTCGGTCGACTGGCCGTTCTTGCGGTAAGCGAACTTGCCGCCACGCTTGAGTTGTTCGTTGGCGTACCAGTTACGGGTCGAACCGCTGATCGATTGCCCTTCGAGGAAGCCGGTGGCTTCGGCCTGGGCGCTCTTCTCGTTGACGGTAACCGGGGTAAACGCCTGGCTCTGGGTTTCCGCATAAGCCGTGGCGGTGATGCTGCTGATGGCCAAGGCCAGTATCGCGGTGCTGCTCAGTTTCATGGGTGAAGCTCCTTTACTTTCTTTTTATCCCGGCTTTTTTTGGTATGCCGGTTATTGGTTTAGAACTCGTTCACACATCGCAAACGTTTGCAAAAGGCCGGATTGGCGAATTTCGGCAAAGCGCTTGCGTGAGGGGAGTAGACGGCTCCCCTCAGCATTGCGGCTAATCGGTTGGTTTAATCGATACTGACACCCGAGAACACATTGCGGCCGAACGGGCTGACTTTGAACCCTTCGACCCTGGTGCTTAACGGCTGGTTGACCGTCGAGTGGGCGACAGGCGTGATCGGCACTTGCTGTTTAAGCAATTGCTGGGCCTGTTTATAAAGCTCGGTGCGCTGGTCACGATCGGTGACGACTTTGGCCTGTTTGATCAGCTTGTCGTACGCCGGATCGCACC
Organism: Pseudomonas moraviensis; assembly: GCF_900105805.1. NCBI lineage: Bacteria > Pseudomonadati > Pseudomonadota > Gammaproteobacteria > Pseudomonadales > Pseudomonadaceae > Pseudomonas > Pseudomonas moraviensis. Next base: position 5,852,531 of record NZ_LT629788.1, read on the forward strand.
ACATGGAGTAGTTGTTGCCGCCGATCGCGTCGCAGCTGTACAGCGTGCCCAGCCAGTTGTCCGGATCCCCATTGTCACCGGTCCAGCCGATCAGGCTGATGTCATGCTCGCCGTTCTTGGTGCGCTTGATGTACTCGCCCCATTCGTAGCTGACGATCTTCACTTTCAGACCGATCTTGGCCCAGTCGGACTGGAGCATTTCGGCCATCAGTTTGGCGTTCGGGTTGTACGGGCGCTGCACCGGCATCGCCCACAGGGTGATCTCGGTGCCTTCTTTCACACCGGCAGCCTTGAGCAGCTCTTTGGCTTTTTCCGGGTTGTAGGCGGCGTCCTTGATGGTGTCGTCGTAGGACCACTGGGTAGGCGGCATGGCGTTGACGGCCAGTTGGCCGGCGCCCTGATAAACAGCGTTGAGAATCCCCTGTTTATTCACCGCCATGTCCAGCGCCTGACGCACTTCCAGTTGATCGAACGGCTTGTGGCGCACGTTGTAGGCGATGTAGCCGAGGTTGAAGCCAGGCTTGGTAATCAGTTGCAGCTTCGGATCGGTTTTCAGCGCTTCGACATCGGCAGGGCGCGGGTGCAGGGTGATCTGGCACTCGTTGGCCTTGAGTTTCTGCACGCGTACCGAGGCGTCGGTGTTGATCGCGAAAATCAGGTTCTTCAGTTTGACCCGGCTCGGATCCCAGTACTGCGGGTTGCCGGTGTAGCGGATGTTCGAGTCTTTCTGGTAGCTCTTGAACACGAACGGCCCGGTGCCGATCGGCTTCTGGTTGATGTCGCTCGGCTTGCCGTCGGCCAGCAACTTGTCGGCGTATTCGGCGGACAGAATCGAGGCGAAACTCATGGCGATGTTCTGGATGAACGCGGCGTCGACGCTGTTGAGCGTGAACTCCACGGTCAGCGGCCCGGTCTTTTCGACCTTCGCGATGTTCTTGTTCAGGCTCATCCCGTTGAAGTACGGGAACTCGGTGGGGTAGGCCTTACGGAACGGCTGTTGCGCGTCGAGCATGCGATTGAACGTGAACAACACGTCGTCGGCGTTGAAATCGCGGCTCGGCTTGAAGTAAGGGGTTGTATGAAATTTCACGCCTTCACGCAGGTGAAAGGTGTATTTCAGGCCATCTTCGGAAATGTCCCATTGGGTCGCCAGACCCGGTACGACGTTGGTCGCGCCCTTTTCGAACTCGACCAGACGGTTGTACAGCGGCTCGGCGGCGTCGTTGTCGGTGGCCGTCGTGTATTGCGCGGTATCGAAACCCGCCGGACTGCCTTCCGAGCAAAACACCAGGCTGTCGCTGGCGGCGTAGCTTGCAGACGTGGCGGCCAACAGGCCGGCGCCCAACAGTGCGGAAAAAACCAAGGTATGGCGCATGACGCTCCCTCTTTTTTAGTGTTGTGCAATGCGCCTCGGCCCGATCCCGGGACTTTTTGGCCGCATTGAGCTCAATCCAATACGTACGGCAAAACCGGTGGCCCACGCAGACACTGGTCAGTACGCGACGGTAGGCACCGTGCTGCTGGCAGTAAATACGTAATTGCCTTAATGCTCGTAGGAAAAGTCGACGCGCCTATACCGAAGCAATCATCTGCGGCGGATTTGGGTGTAGGCCTTTTCCTTTTTTCCCGGTAGATAAAGCAACGGCGACGTCAGAAACGCCGCCGCTGCAATGTCTTACTTGCTGACGCTGACGCCGTAGAAGGAATTCAGGCCAAATGGGCTGATCTTGAAATCCTGCACGTTGGCGCGCATGGGTTGATACACCGTCGAGTGAGCGATAGGTGTCATTGGGACTGCATCTTTAAGGACGTGTTGCGCCTGTTTGTACAGCTCGGTGCGCTTGCCCTGGTCGGTGGTACGTTTGGCTTCTTTCACCAGGCCGTCGAACTTCTTGTCGCACCACTTGGAGAAGTTGTTGCCGCTCAGCGAGTCGCAGCCAAACAGCACGTTGAGCCAGTTGTCCGGATCACCATTGTCACCGCTCCAGCCAATGATCATGGCCTGGTTCTCGCCACCTTTGGAACGCTTGATGTACTCGCCCCATTCGTAGCTGGTGATCTTCACTTTCAAGCCGATCTTGGCCCAGTCGGACTGGAGCATCTCAGCCATCAGTTTGGCGTTAGGGTTGTACGGACGCTGAACCGGCATCGCCCACAGAACGATTTCGGTACCTTCCTTGACGCCGGCTTCCTTGAGCAGCTGCTTGGCTTTCTCAGGATCGTACTTGGTGTCTTTGATGGTGGTGTCGTAGGACCACTGGGTCGGCGGCATGGCGTTGACGGCCAGCTGGCCAGCGCCCTGGTAAACCGAATCGATGATCTGCGGCTTGTTCACGGCCATGTCCAGCGCCTGGCGCACGCGCAGGTCAGCCAGCGGGTTGGCCTCGTTGCTGCCCTTGACCTTGTCCATCACGTTGTAGGCGATGTAGCCCAGGTTGAAGCCGGCCTGATCCGGCATCTTCAGCGACTTGTCTTCTTTCAGCGCTTTCAGATCGGCCGGACGCGGGAACAGGGTGACCTGGCACTCGTTCTTTTTCAGCTTCTGGATACGCACCGACGGGTCGGTGGTGATGGCGAAGATCAGGTTGTCGATCTTCACGTCTTCAGGCTTCCAGTAATCCTTGTTGCCGGTGTAACGGATGTTCGAGTCTTTCTGGTAGCTCTTGAACACGAACGGGCCAGTGCCGATCGGCTTCTGGTTGATGTCGGCGGCTTTGCCATCCTTGAGCAACTGGGCGGCATATTCGGCGGACTGTACCGAAGCGAAGCTCATGGCCAGGTTCTGGATGAACGCGGCGTCGACTTCTTTCAGCGTGAACTTGACGGTGTGGTCATCGACTTTGTCGATCTTGGTGATGTTGGTGTCCATCCCCATGTCGGTGAAGTACGGGAATTCGGTCGGATACGCCTTACGGAACGGGTCGTCCTTGTTGATCATGCGGTTGAACGTAAACAGCACGTCGTCGGCGTTGAATTCACGGGTCGGCTTGAAATACGGGGTGGTGTGGAACTTGACGCCTTCGCGCAGGTGGAAGGTGTAAGTCAGGCCATCGTCGGAAATGTCCCACTTGGTCGCCAGACCAGGAATCACGGCGGTGCCGCCGCGCTCGAACTGGGTCAGGCGGTTGAACATGGTTTCGGCTGAGGCGTCGAAGTCGGTTCCGGTGGTGTACTGGCCTGGATCAAAACCGGCCGGGCTCCCTTCGGAGCAGAACACCAGGTTAGTCGCAGCGGTGGCGAAAGGTGCGGAGGCTAACAAGCCTGCGCCGACTAGAAACGGAATGACCGCGTGTTTAAGCATGTTGGCCTCATGATTTGTTGTCATTTTTTAGTAGTGAGGTACGACCTCGTGAGTCGTGCCTGCGGATACTTATGCAGGGCCCATACCCAATGCAAGATCCAGAGCGGTCGGCGGCGTTAAACGGTGGCACGTACGTACCTTAATGTCGCATCCGTGTAACTTTTGACGCATTTGACCGTTTGCGGGTGGTTTTTAAGGTGCAAACCGAGCCCCAAAACGGTGCGGCAGTCATCTTCTGCGCGCCGCCTTGGGGCTGGGTGTTACTTATTTATACCCACGCCATAAAAAGGGGTTAGACCGAAAGGACTGATACGGAAGTCAGTGACCTCTTTGCGCAACGGCTGGAAGACCGTGGAGTTGGCGATCGGCGTGATCGGCACCTGCTGTTTAAGGATCAGTTGCGCCTGTTGATACAGTTCTACCCGTTGCGCTTTATCCGTGGCCACTTTGGCCTGCTGCACCAGTTTGTCGTAGGCGGGATCGCACCATTTCGCATAGTTGCTGCCTTTGACGGCCGCGCAGCTGTAAAGCACGCCGAGCCAGTTGTCCGGGTCGCCGTTGTCGCCGGTCCAGCCGTAGATCATGGCGTCATGTTCGCCATTCTTGGCGCGCTTGATGTACTCGCCCCATTCATAGCTGACGATGTTGGCCTTGATGCCGATCCTGTCCCAGTCCTGCTGGATCATCTGCGCCGACATTCGCGCATTCGGGTTCGAGGCACGCTGCACTGTCATCGCCCACAGGTTGATGGTTGTACCGGGTGCAACCCCGGCTTCCTTGAGTAGCGCCTTGGCTTTGACCGGGTCGTAAGGTGCGTCTTTTATGTTCGGGTCGAACGACCATTGCGCGGGTGGCAAAGCGTTCTGCGCCAGTTGGCCGGCGCCCTGGTAAACCGCCTTGATGATTGCCGGTTTGTCGATGGCCATGTCCAGCGCCTGACGCACCTTGAGCTGATCAAGCGGCGGGTGGGTGGTGTTGTAGGCGAGGAAGCCAAGGTTGAAGCCGGCCTGTTTGAGCACGCGCAGGTTCGGGTCTTTTCCCATCACCTCGATATCGGCCGGGCGCGGGTAACCGCTGACCTGGCATTCACCGGCCCTGAGCTTCTGCAGGCGCACGGCGGCATCAGGTGTGATCGAGAAAATCAGGTTGTCGATTTTCACGTCTTCGGGTTTCCAGTAGGCCTTGTTCGCTGCGTAGCGGATCTGTGAATCCTTCTGATAGCGCTTGAACACGAACGGACCGGTGCCGACCGGTTTCTGGTTGAGGTCGGCGGCTTTGCCGTCCTTCAACAGTTGTGCGGCGTATTCGGCCGATTGTACCGAGGCGAAGCTCATGGCGAGGTTCTGTACGAAGGCTGCATCAACGTTGTTGAGGTTGAAACGCACGGTGTGGTCGTCGAGTTTTTCCACCGATTGGATCGTGGTGTTCAGGCCCATGTCGGTGAAGTAGGGGGATTCGGCGGGGTAGGCCTTGCGGAAAGCGTTGTCCGGGTCGAGCAGGCGCTGGAAGGTGAACAGGACGTCGTCGGCGTTGAAGTCGCGGGTCGGGGTGAAATAGTCGGTGGTGTGGAATTTCACCCCTTCGCGCAGGTGGAAGGTGTAGTGCAGGCCGTCGCTGGAGACGTCCCATTTGGTCGCCAGGCCGGGTTCGATGTCGGTGCCGCCGCGCTGAAATTGGGTGAGGCGGTTGAAGACGGTTTCGGCGGAGGCGTCGAAGTCGGTGCCACTGGTGTATTGGCTCGGGTCGAAGCCGGCGGGGCTGGCTTCGGAGCAGTAGACGAGGGTTGTGGCGGCGTTGGCGATCGGTGCGGTGGCGGCAAGGGCCAGGGAGATCAAGAGCGGTTTGAGGGTGGATCTTGGCATGGAGTCCCCGGGGAATTGGCGGTGGTGGTGGATTGAGATTAGCGGGGATTCGGGGGCGTCCGGAAATATCGTTTTTCTCGTGGGAGTGTCTATCTCGGTATATGTGGCTGTGTTTTGGGTGCATATCCGTTGCTTCGGGTGCTGCGGCTGGCGGTTTCGCCTGACGGCGACTTACTTTTTTACAAGCGCCAAAAAAAGTAAGCAAAAAACGCTAGCTCCTACGTTCGTCCCACTCGCTGGGGCTCGGGGTTCCTTCGCTCCGGGATCAATCCGGGCGCAGCGGCTCCGGTTTGCTTCGCTGCACCTCCTTCCGCTGTGTCTGGCTGCGCCAGACGGTCGCTGCGCTCCCACCCCCGGATCAATCCCTCCGATCAGCCTTCCGACGTCGCCCGTGGATCAAGATCAAGAGCAGGCGAGCTGACACTCGGCCTATTGAGTGGTGAAAAGCGTGGGGGGGCCGGCTTTTGATTTGTGTTGTTGCTGCCCCTCACCCCAGCCCTCTCCCGAGGGAGAGGGGGCCGATTTGGGTGGTGTTCAAAACCTGCATTCGACTCGGTACCTCACGTCGGCGTAGCTCTCGCAATCACCTCGGTCAGTCCCCTCTCCCTCTGGGAGAGGGTTAGGGTGAGGGGCTTGTGATCTTCTGCATATTTGCATTCAGCTCGGTATTCCACGTCGGCGCAGGTCTGCCAAACACCTTGGTCAGTCCCCTCTCCCTCCGGGAGAGGGCTAGGGTGAGGGGCTTTTGATGTTCTGCATATTTGCATTCAGCTCGGTATTCCACGTCGGCGCAGGTCTGCCAAACACCTCGGTCAGTCCCCTCTCCCTCTGGGAGAGGGTTAGGGTGAGGGTTTGCTTTTGGCTGTTTAAATCCGCTGCCAAATAACCAGAACCTTCCCACAAGGTTTTCAGGTTGTCCGTCGGACGTCCGCTCTCTAGTCTGGGGCGTCGCTGGTTGTTCAGCGATCGGGTGTGAGAACCCGACATTCATAGTCATTCAGTGCCCAGATCCGCATAATTGCCGCCAGCAAGTCTGCTGCCTGCAAAGTGCGTTATGGCGGCTCTGTGCGGGCGGACTTATGTCCGGCCGGGTGCCTATGACCGGTTTTCTCACCCCGCACAAAGCTGCCACCTCTTCGCCGTGTGAGAAACGGCATCGAGATGGCTCAACCTCATAGGTGAAGCGTATGACCAAGCCAGTCCCCGACCCACCCGAAGAAACCCCAACCCCCCTCGAAGCCGCGCTGCGCGCCGACGATCTCGCAAAAAACCGCGAAGCCATCAAGCGTGCCCTCGATTTCTATCTCTGCCCGGCACCCAGCAAACCCCATCCACCCAGCACGATGTTTCTGATCCAGCCCGACATCGATACTGAAAGCCTGCTCGCCCACGCCTGTGAATCCCTCGCGTCAGCCAACACGCTGGCCAGCGATTTCGCCGATCAGCTCGGCCGTCCGCAGCGCAATACGGCGCTGGCGATTCAGCAGATCATCATGCTGGCGGAGCTGGCGGTGAATCGGGCGCTGGATCGGGTGGATCCGCACGCTTGAGACCGCGTCATCGTTCTTCGCGAGCAGGCTCGCTCCCACATCCAAATGCGTTCAACCTGTGGGAGCGAGCCTGCTCGCGAAGGCGGTGGAACATTCACCACAAATCCCGGGCATAAAAAAACCGCCGATCATTCACCGATCGGCGGTCCTTCATTGAGCCAAGCTCAAATCACTGCATCAACACTTCAATCGCGCCATCAGCCGTCATGCTGACCTGGCTGGTGCCCGCTTCAACTTCCGGCGTCACCGGTGCCGAATCCATGGCCGCGGCTTTCATCATCATCGGCGCGCGCAGGTACGGTTGTGGGTAACCGTTGCTGTTGAGGTTCAGGTTGACGATTTTGTAGCCCTTGCCGCCCAGGGCGTCGGTGGCCAGTTGCGCGCGATTCTTGAAGGCGGTGACGGCTTCTTTGAGCAATTGGTCTTCACTGGCCTTGCGGGTCGGGTCGGCGATGGCGAAGTCCATGCCGCCCATTTTCAGGTCGGTCAGCAGTTCGCCGGTGAGTTTGGACAGGGCGGCGAAGTCGGTGCTTTCCAGGCGCAGTTCGGCGCGTTCGCGCCAGCCGGTGATTTTCTGGCCCTTGGTGTCGTAGATCGGGTAGCTGTTGCGGCTGCCGGTGCGCAGGGTGACGTCTTTGACCTGTTTGGCCTGGGCGGTGGCCTTGTTCATGGTGGTGCTGATGGCGGCGGCGAGTTTGGCCGGGTCGGTGTTCTGCTCTTCGGTGTAGAGCGTCACGATCATCTGGTCGCGGGCGACTTCCTGGCTGACTTCGGCGCGCAGGGAAATCTGGTTGTAGTGCAGCTCATCGGCGGCCAGCGCCGGAAGGCTGGCGACGCTGCCGACGGTCAGGGCGAGGAGGGCGGCGCTGCGGCGAAATGTGTGCATGAAGGCTCCTTGAATGAGGCGCAGGTGTTGGGTCTCGGCCTGCGTGAACCATCAGACTCTAACTTCTATGATCCGGTTCGCCCAGTTACAACTTCGATACAGATCGGCCTGGTGGGGCGGCAGTGCCTTTGTGGCGAGGGAGCTTGCTCCCGCTCGGCTGCGCAGCAGTCGTAAAATCAGCAGCAGCGCTGTTTCAGAAAGATCATGGTAGCCGGGTTCGGGCCTGCTCCGCAGGCCAGCGGGAGCAAGCTCCCTCGCCACAGGTGATATGCCGCAACAAAAAATCGCCTCGTTTGAATTTACGGGCAGCGCCATGTGGTCGTTTGCCGCACTTTCGCCTCTGAACCCCGCGCCTTGGTTATACTCCGTGCGATCCGCCTGGAGCGCTCATCAGGAGAGCTCATGCTCGCCCCCGTACAACTGACTTCCGCCACTCGCCAGAACCTCTGGCGGCTGACTTTCATCCGCACCCTGGTGCTGGCCGCGCAGGCCGGATCCGTGGGCCTGGCGTACTGGCTGCAATTGTTGCCATTGCCGTGGGTGCAGTTGGCGATGACCCTGGGCTGTTCGATTCTGCTCTGCGTGTTCACGGCTGTGCGCCTGCGTACGTCGTGGCCGGTGACCGAGCTTGAATACGCGCTGCAATTGGCCTGCGATCTGGTGATTCACAGTGCGCTGCTGTATTTCTCCGGCGGCTCGACCAACCCGTTCGTTTCCTATTATCTGGTGCCGCTGACCATCGCGGCGGTGACGTTGCCGTGGCGTTATTCGGTGATTCTGTCCGGCATCGCACTAGCGCTGTACACGGTGATGCTGACGCGTTTCTACCCGCTGGAAACCTTGCCGGTCGCCCGTGAGAATCTGCAGATCTACGGCATGTGGCTGAGCTTCGCCCTCGCCGCTGCAGTAATCACGTTCTTCGCCGCGCGCATGGCTGAAGAGCTGCGCCGGCAGGAAGAGTTGCGTGCGATTCGTCGCGAAGAGGGTCTGCGCGATCAGCAGTTGCTGGCCGTTGCGACCCAGGCTGCCGGTGCGGCGCATGAGCTGGGTACCCCGCTGGCGACCATGAGCGTGTTGCTCAAGGAAATGCAGCAGGATCACCCCGATGCACTGCTGCAGGACGATCTGAAAGTGCTGCAGGATCAGGTCAAGCTGTGCAAGGAAACCTTGCAGCAACTGGTCCGCGCCGCTGAGGCCAACCGGCGTCTGGCAGTAGAAATGCAGGACGTCACCGATTGGCTCGACGAGGCGCTGAACCGCTGGCACCTGATGCGCCCGGAGGCCAGTTATCGCTTCCAGCGTCTCGGCCAGGGCACGGTGCCGCGCATGGCGCCGCCGCCGGATCTGACTCAGGCGCTGCTTAATTTGCTGAACAACGCTGCTGACGCCTGCCCGGAAAATCTCCAGGTGACGCTGGATTGGGATGCGGAAACGTTGACCATCAGCATTCGCGACCACGGCGCCGGTGTGCCGCTGGCCATTGCCGAGCAGATCGGCAAACCGTTTTTTACCACCAAGGGCAAAGGTTTCGGCCTGGGCCTGTTTTTGAGCAAGGCCAGCGTGACACGCGCCGGCGGCTCAGTGAAACTCTATAGTCATGAGGAAGGCGGCACGCTCACCGAGCTGCGCCTGCCCCACGGCGCCCGAGGAGACCAACATGAGTGACGAAATCCAAGTCGAAGGCGAAGAACTGCCGCATCTGCTGCTGGTCGACGACGACGCGACCTTCACCCGCGTCATGGCCCGTGCCATGGCCCGCCGCGGCTTTCGCGTCAGCACCGCCGGTTCCGCTGAAGAAGGCCTGACCATCGCCCAGGCCGATCTGCCTGATTACGCCGCGCTGGACCTGAAAATGGACGGCGATTCCGGCCTGGTGTTGCTGCCCAAGCTACTGGAGCTGGACCCGGAAATGCGCGTGGTGATCCTCACCGGTTATTCGAGCATTGCCACCGCGGTCGAGGCGATCAAGCGCGGCGCCTGCAACTATCTGTGCAAACCCGCCGATGCCGACGACGTACTGGCCGCGCTGCTGTCCGAGCACGCCGACCTCGACAGTCTGGTGCCGGAAAACCCGATGTCGGTCGACCGCCTGCAGTGGGAGCACATCCAGCGCGTGCTCACCGAGCACGAAGGCAACATCTCCGCCACGGCGCGAGCGCTGGGCATGCACCGCCGCACCCTGCAGCGCAAACTGCAGAAGCGTCCGGTGCGTCGCTGAACCTGCGCTGAACGACTATCGCCTGCCCTCGCGATAAATCGCGCCGATCATCTATGATCGGCGCGTGTCTGTTGTTTTTTCTATCGAGCCTTATCCATGAATCAGAACGCTGAATATTCCGCGGTCAACGATGCTGTGCGCGGGCAGTTTTTTCGCAAAGTCTGGGCGATGACCACGCCTTACTGGCGCAGCGAAGAGAAGGGCAAGGCCTGGACATTGCTGATTGCCGTGATCGCGCTGACGTTGTTCAGCGTATGGATCGCGGTGTGGCTGAACAGTTGGTACAAGGATTTCTACAACGCCCTGCAGAAAAAGGACGAGGCGGCGTTCTGGCAGTTGATCCTGTACTTCTGCGGTATTGCGGCTGTGGCGATTCTCGCTGCGGTTTATCGCCAATATCTGACGCAGATGCTGACCATTCGCTGGCGGGCATGGCTGACCGAAAAGCACTTCACCCGTTGGCTTGAACACAAGAATTACTATCAGCTGGAGCAGGGCGGTTACACCGATAACCCCGATCAGCGAATTTCCGAAGACCTTAATAAATTCACCGCGAACACGCTGGCGCTGGGCTTGGGCTTGATCCGTACGGTCGTCAGTCTGGTGTCGTTTTCGATCATCCTGTGGGGTGTGTCCGGGAGCATCGAGGTGTTCGGTTTCACTATTCCCGGCTATATGTTCTGGTGTGCACTGGTCTATGCGGCGGTCGGCAGTTGGCTGACGCACTTGATTGGTAGACGTCTGATCGGTTTGAACAACAATCAGCAGCGCTTTGAAGCCGACCTGCGTTTTTCGATGGTTCGGGTACGCGAAAACGCTGAAAGCATCGCGTTGTACAACGGCGAGCCGAATGAAAACCGTCGTTTGAGCAATCGCTTCGGACTGGTCTGGCATAACTTCTGGGACATCATGCGCGTGTCCAAGCGCCTGACGTTTTTCACTTCGGGCTATGGCCAGATCGCAATCATTTTTCCGTTCATCGTTGCAGCGCCGCGGTATTTCAGCGGCAAGATCGAGCTGGGTGAGCTGATGCAAATCAACTCGGCGTTCGGCAATGTGCAGGAGAACTTCAGTTGGTTCATCAGCGCTTACCAGGATCTGGCCGAGTGGCGGGCCACTTGCGATCGTCTGCTGAGTTTCCGCAATGCCATGAGCAACAACGAGGAGCGCGTGCCCGCCATCGATGTGCAGAATCAGGGCAGCGAATTGCAGGTGCACCGCCTCGGCCTGGATCTGGCCGACGGTCGTCACCTGCTGACCAACGCCGATTTGACCGTGGAGGCGGGTGAGCGAGTGATGCTCAGCGGCCGTTCCGGCAGCGGCAAGTCCACTCTGCTGCGGGCGATGGGGCATTTGTGGCCGGCGGGCCACGGCAATATTCGTTTGCCGGCGGCGCGCTACCTGTTCCTGCCACAGAAACCTTATCTGCCCATCGGTACATTGCGTGAGGCACTGAGTTATCCACAACCGGGCGACACCTACGCGCCAGAGCGTTATGCACAAGTACTGGAAACCTGCCGTCTGCCGCACCTGGTTGGACGTCTGGATGAGGCCAATCACTGGCAGCGCATGCTCTCGCCGGGCGAGCAGCAACGCCTGGCCTTCGCCCGCGCACTTCTCTATGCACCGCAATGGCTGTACATGGACGAAGCCACTTCGGCGATGGATGAAGAGGACGAGGCGACGCTTTATCAGGCGTTGATCGATGAGATTCCGGGGTTGAGCATTGTCAGCGTCGGCCATCGAAGCAGTTTGAAACGATTCCATCCACGGCATGTGCGGATCGACAGCGGGCGTCTGGTGGAGCAACCCGTGACTGCCTGACGCCCACACAACCCCTGTAGGAGTGAGCCTGCTCGCGATAGCGTCGATAAATTCAACATGGATGTGGCTGATAGAACGCTATCGCGAGCAGGCTCACTCCTACAAAGGGTATGTGATCTGGGCGGTGATCGTACAACTCGCTTGAGCTATGATGGCCGCAAGCCGAACTTTCGAGACAAGATACAAATCATGGAAAAGCTGATCGACACCCCGCGCCTCCCCCGCAAGCGCCGCAGCCTCGCCCAGGAACTGGTGACGGTGTTGAGCGAGCAGATCCGCGATGGCCTGCTCAAGCGTGGCGACAAGTTGCCCACCGAGTCGGCGATCATGGAAGCCCATGGTGTCAGCCGCACTGTGGTGCGCGAAGCGATTTCCCGTTTGCAGGCTGCCGGTCAGGTGGAAACCCGCCACGGCATCGGCACCTTTGTTCTCGACACACCGAGCCCGAGCGGTTTCCGCATCGACCCGGCCACTGTCGTCACTCTGCGTGACGTCCTGGCGATTCTCGAATTGCGTATCAGCCTCGAAGTCGAATCCGCCGGCCTCGCCGCGCAACGTCGCAGTGCCGAGCAACTGGCAACCATGCGCGCCGCCCTCGACGCCCTGAACGAAAGCGCCTCGCATGCCAGCGATGCGGTGTCTTCGGACTTCGCTTTCCACCTGGAAATCGCCCTGTCCACTGGCAACCGCTACTTCACCGACATCATGACCCACCTGGGCACCAGCATCATTCCGCGTACGCGGCTGAACTCGGCGCGCCTGGCCCACGATGATCAACAGCATTACATGAGCCGCCTGAGCCGCGAGCACGAGGAAATCTACGACGCGATTGCCCGTCAGGACTCCGATGCCGCGCGTGCGGCGATGCGTCTGCACCTGACCAACAGCCGCGAAAGGCTGCGCCAGGCCCATGAAGAGGCGCAGGCGCAGGGCTGAGGTTGGATCAGCCTTTAAGCGTGATTTCCAATGGTAATGATTGCCGGACGTTGCCTGCTCTGTCGTTGGAGTACTGCAAGCGCGCATTCATGCCAGCATTGAGCATTTTTTCAAATAGCGCTTTCGGGATTGCAAACTCAACGGGCTCTCCAGCGGAGCTTTCAGTCAGTACTACGGAATGTGACCACTGCTCGGCGCCGTCAGAGTCGTACACGTTCAGTGTAATTGTGTCCCCTAAGGCCGCTTCTTGAGACGCAGGTACTATTCCGTGAGCGGGGTCCACCAGGCTAGATACGTGCAGGACGCCATTGATTGCTTCCTCCAGCACAGGTGCAGGCAGCATTTGGATAGCGAAACGTTTATCTGTCATGTTCAAAATCCTTTTAGTTGTCGAAACGAGCCGTTGGCAGCTCAAGCTGATTAACGTATGGATCGCGAAAGCCTGGCACCTGTAAGAAATACCAGTCCCGACCAACGGTCATTCCTCAAACACCCAATCCCTCACGCCTCAACCCGCAACCTCAACGCCTGCGAATACGGTTCCATACTCGACTCATCCCGAAATTTGTACCTCAGCTCCACCTCGCGGTTCAGATACGGTTGCAGCGCCTCTTTCGGCAGTTGCACCTCGATGTCGAACAGCTTTTCCATTTCATCCTCGGCGTCGTCCCAGGCGCCAGTGTCCACCTCATCGCCTTCCCATTCAGGATCCTCGGCGTCGCTGCCGAGGATCGCGTAAACGCTCCAGTTCGCTGCGAAATCGCTGGAATCCGGCACCTGCACGGTGAGGATGTCCGGCAGTTGCGAGAGTTGAACGGTGACGCAGTCATCCTGCGCAGGGGCGGCGTGGGGGAGGGTGGGGGCGGCAAAATGCATCGACATAAAGGCTTCCTTTGAGTGGTCCGCCACGATCCTTCGTGGCAGTCGACGTACTTTACGAGCCGCTGGTCCCTCAGGAATTAAACGAATCCAGACCAGATATTTCCGCGAGCGAAGGCTTCAAGGACAGGCCTTCCAGCGATTTCAGCAAGCGCAAAAAGCGATTTTGTCGGACAAAAAAGCGCTGCCAACGATGAAATGCAGTTGACGGTTATCTTTTAAGTTGTACGATGACCTACAACTTCGGCGAAGGCTGAACGGTCCACTCACAATAAAACGTTGCTACCAGGGTGTTCGAATAATGAATCCACAAGAACTGAAGTCCATCCTCTCTGCCGGCCTGCTGTCTTTCCCGGTGACCGATTTCAACGCGCAGGGCGATTTCAACCGCGCGGGCTACATTAAACGCCTGGAATGGCTGGCTCCGTATGGCGCTTCAGCTCTGTTCGCTGCCGGCGGCACCGGTGAGTTCTTCTCCCTGGCCGCCAGCGAATACTCGGAAATCATCAAGACTGCCGTTGACACCTGCGCCACCAGCGTGCCAATCCTCGCCGGCGTCGGTGGTTCGACCCGTCAGGCCATCGAATACGCTCAGGAAGCCGAACGTCTGGGCGCCAAAGGCCTGTTGCTGCTGCCGCACTACCTGACCGAAGCGAGCCAGGACGGTGTTGCCGCGCACGTTGAAGCCGTGTGCAAATCGGTGAAGATCGGCGTGGTCGTCTACAACCGCAACGTTTGCCGCCTCACCGCACCGCTGCTGGAACGTCTGGCCGAGCGCTGCCCGAACCTGATCGGTTACAAGGATGGCCTGGGCGATATCGAGTTGATGGTGTCGATCCGTCGCCGCCTCGGTGATCGTTTCAGCTACCTGGGTGGTCTGCCGACCGCCGAAGTCTACGCCGCTGCCTACAAGGCGCTGGGCGTGCCGGTGTACTCCTCGGCGGTGTTCAACTTCATCCCGAAAACCGCGATGGACTTCTACCACGCGATCGCTCGCGAAGATCACGCCACCGTCGGCAAGATCATCGACGACTTCTTCCTGCCATACCTGGACATCCGCAACCGCAAGGCCGGTTACGCCGTGAGCATCGTCAAGGCAGGTGCAAAAATCGCCGGCTATGACGCAGGCCCGGTGCGGGCACCGCTGACCGACCTGACCGGCGAAGAGTACGAAATGCTCGCTGCGCTGATCGACAAGCAAGGCGCGCAGTAAACGAGAAAAGCGAGGCCGCTGAGCAATCAGCGGCTTTTTGCGTGAAGGCTTTTAGAGTTGAGGGCTGCCCTGTGACAACTGCAAAACGCTACGACAATTACATCAACGGCGAATGGGTCGCCGGTGCCGATTACTCGGCCAACATCAACCCGTCCGAACTCAGCGACACCATCGGCGACTACGCCAAGGCTGATCTGACTCAGGTCAACGCCGCCATCGACGCCGCTCGGGCTGCGTTCCCGGCGTATTCCACTTCGGGCATTCAGGCCCGTCACGATTCGCTGGATAAAGTCGGCACTGAAATTCTCGCCCGTCGCGAAGAACTCGGCACGCTGCTGGCCCGTGAAGAAGGCAAGACCCTGCCGGAAGCGATCGGTGAAGTGACCCGCGCCGGCAACATTTTCAAATTCTTCGCCGGTGAGTGCCTGCGTCTGTCCGGTGACTACGTGCCGTCGGTACGCCCGGGCGTCAACGTTGAAGTCACTCGCGAAGCGCTGGGCGTGGTCGGTCTGATCACCCCGTGGAACTTCCCGATCGCCATCCCGGCTTGGAAAATCGCTCCGGCGCTGGCCTACGGCAACTGCGTCGTGCTCAAGCCTGCCGATCTGGTTCCGGGCTGCGCTTGGGCGCTGGCGGAAATCATCTCCCGCGCAGGCTTCCCGGCCGGTGTGTTCAACTTGGTGATGGGCAGCGGTCGTGTGGTTGGCGATGCCTTGGTGCAGAGCCCGAAAGTCGACGGCATCAGCTTCACCGGTTCGGTAGGCGTTGGCCGGCAGATCGCGGTCAACTGCGTTTCGCGTCAGGCCAAGGTTCAGCTGGAAATGGGTGGCAAGAACCCGCAGATCATTCTCGACGACGCCGACCTCAAGCAAGCGGTCGAGCTGTCGGTGCAGAGCGCGTTCTACTCCACCGGCCAGCGTTGCACGGCGTCGAGCCGTCTGATCGTCACCGCCGGCATTCACGACAAGTTCGTTGAGGCCATGGCCGAGCGCATGAAGTCGATCAAGGTCGGTCACGCGCTGAAAGCCGGCACTGACATCGGTCCGGTGGTCTCCCAGGCGCAGCTTGAACAGGACATGAAGTACATCGACATCGGCCAGTCCGAAGGTGCACGTCTGGTCAGCGGTGGTGGTGTGGTGACCTGCGATACCGAAGGCTACTTCCTCGCACCAACGCTGTTCGCCGACAGTGAAGCGTCGATGCGTATCAGCCGCGAAGAGATCTTCGGCCCGGTCGCCAACATTGTGCGGGTGGCCGATTACGACGCCGCGCTGGCGATGGCCAATGACACCGAATTCGGCCTGTCGGCCGGCATCGCGACCACCTCGCTGAAGTACGCCAACCACTTCAAGCGCCACTCCCAAGCCGGGATGGTGATGGTCAACCTGCCGACTGCCGGTGTGGATTACCACGTACCGTTCGGTGGCCGTAAAGGCTCGTCCTATGGCTCCCGCGAGCAAGGCCGCTATGCGCAAGAGTTCTACACGGTCGTGAAGACCAGTTACATCGGCTCCTGATACACGCAATACCCCTGTAGGAGCTGCCGAAGGCTGCGATCTTTTGATCTTTAGAAGCAAAGATCGCAGCCTTCGGCAGCTCCTACAGGGAACACCCGGCAAACCGGGGACCAAAGAAGCTTCACCCGCGCATAAAAATAATCAGTGGGAGTACATCTGCATGCAATCCTCCAAGCCGACTCACGTCCGCTATTTGATCCTGCTCATGCTGTTTCTGGTGACCACGATCAACTACGCCGACCGTGCCACGATCGCCATTGCCGGTTCCAGCCTGCAAAAGGATCTGGGCATTGACGCCGTTACCCTCGGCTACATCTTCTCCGCATTCGGTTGGGCCTACGTCGCCGGGCAAATTCCCGGTGGCTGGTTGCTCGATCGCTTCGGCTCGAAAAAAGTCTATGCCCTGAGCATTTTCACCTGGTCGCTGTTCACCGTGCTGCAAGGCTTCGTCGGTGAATTCGGCATGTCCACGGCAGTGGTTGCGCTGTTCATGCTGCGCTTCCTCGTGGGCCTGGCCGAAGCGCCATCGTTCCCTGGCAACGCGCGCATCGTCGCCGCGTGGTTCCCGACCGCTGAACGCGGCACCGCTTCGGCGATCTTCAACTCGGCGCAGTACTTTGCCACCGTGTTGTTCGCGCCGCTGATGGGCTGGATCGTCTACAGCTTCGGCTGGGAGCACGTGTTCATCGTCATGGGTATCCTCGGCATCGTGTTCTCGCTGGTATGGCTGAAAGTCATCTACAGCCCGCGTGAGCACCCACGCGTCAACGAGGCCGAGTTCAAGCACATCGCTGACAACGGCGGCATGGTCGACATGGATCAGAAGGGCAAGAAGTCCGACGGTCCGAAATGGGACTACATCCGTCAGCTGCTGACCAACCGCATGATGCTCGGTGTGTATCTGGGCCAGTACTGCATCAACGGCATCACCTATTTCTTCCTGACCTGGTTCCCGGTGTATCTGGTGCAAGAGCGTGGCATGACCATTCTCAAGGCCGGTTTCATCGCTTCGTTGCCGGCGATCTGCGGCTTTATCGGCGGCGTGCTCGGCGGGGTGATTTCCGATTACCTGCTGCGCAAGGGCCACTCGCTGACCTTCGCCCGCAAGGCGCCGATCATCGCCGGTCTGCTGGTATCGAGCAGCATCGTTGCGTGCAACTATGTTGAAGTGGAATGGATGGTGGTTGGCTTCATGGCCCTGGCATTCTTCGGCAAAGGCGTTGGCGCACTGGGCTGGGCGGTGGTCTCCGACACTTCGCCGAAACAGATCGCCGGTCTGAGCGGTGGCCTGTTCAACACCTTCGGCAACATCGCTTCGATCACCACGCCGATCGTGATTGGCTACATCATCAGCTCCACCGGTTCGTTCAAATGGGCGCTGGTGTTTGTCGGCGCCAACGCACTGGTCGCGGTGTTCAGCTACCTGGTGATCGTCGGCCCGATCAAGCGTGTGGTGTTGAAAGAGCCGCCTGCGAAGGGCGGTAATGAAGCCACCGGCAATTTGTCTCAAGCGCATTCCTGAGGAGCGGCGTCATGCAGTTGATTGAACATTCCGACTCGCCGCGCTACATCCGCCTGCACGAGCGGGACAACGTTGTAGTGGTGGTCAACGATCAGGGCGTACCGGCCGGTACCGAGTTTGCCGATGGCCTGGTCACCGTGGATTTCGTGCCACAGAGCCACAAGGTCACCCTGGAGGATATTCCCGAGGGCGGCCCGGTGATTCGTTACGGGCAGATCATTGGCTACGCATTGCAGCCGATCCGTCGTGGCAGTTGGGTCAAGGAAGATCAACTGCGCATGCCGACCGCGCCGCCGCTCGACAGCCTGCCGCTGTCCACCGACGTGCCGGCCGCGCAGGCACCGCTGGAAGGCTTCACCTTCGAGGGGTATCGCAACGCCGACGGCACCGTCGGCACGCGCAACATTCTCGGGATTACCACGACCGTACAGTGCGTCACCGGCGTGCTCGATCACGCGGTCAAGCGCATCAAGGAGGAGCTGCTGCCGAAGTACCCGCACGTCGATGACGTGGTGGCGCTGACTCACAGTTATGGCTGCGGCGTGGCGATCACCGCCACCGACGCCTACATCCCGATTCGCACCGTGCGCAATCTGGCGCGCAACCCGAACCTGGGCGGCGAGGCGCTGGTGATCAGTCTGGGCTGCGAGAAATTGCAGGCCGGGCAGGTGATGCACGAGGACGATGCGTCTGTGGATCTCAGCGATCCGTGGCTGTACCGCTTGCAGGACTCCAGTCACGGTTTCACCGAAATGATCGAGCAGATCATGGAACTGGCTGAAGTCCGTTTGAAGAAACTCGACCAGCGCCGCCGCGAAACCGTGCCGGCCTCCGAGCTGATTCTCGGCATGCAGTGCGGCGGCAGTGATGCCTTCTCCGGCATCACCGCCAACCCGGCGCTCGGTTATGCCTCGGACCTGCTGTTGCGCGCGGGGGCGACGGTGATGTTTTCCGAAGTCACCGAAGTGCGCGATGCGATCTACCTGCTGACCTCACGGGCGCAGACGCAGGTCGTCGCCGAAGAGCTGGTGCGGGAAATGGACTGGTACGACCGTTATCTGGCCAAGGGCGAGGCTGATCGCAGTGCCAACACCACGCCGGGCAACAAGAAGGGCGGGTTGTCGAACATTGTCGAGAAGTCACTGGGCTCGATCGTCAAGTCCGGCAGCAGCGCGATCAACGGCGTGCTCGGCCCGGGCGAGCGTTTCAAGCAGAAGGGCCTGATTTTCTGCGCAACGCCGGCCAGCGATTTTGTCTGCGGTACGCTGCAACTGGCGGCGGGGATGAACCTGCACGTGTTCACCACTGGTCGCGGCACGCCTTACGGGCTGGCCATGGCTCCGGTGGTCAAAGTGTCGACCCGCACCGAACTGGCGCAACGCTGGCCGGACCTGATCGACATCGATGCCGGGCGCATTGCTACCGGGCGCGCGACCATCGAAGAACTCGGCTGGGAGCTGTTTCACTATTACCTGGATGTTGCCAGTGGCAAGCAACAGACCTGGGCGGAGAAACACAAGCTGCACAACGACATCACCTTGTTCAACCCGGCGCCGATTACTTGAGGTGGTCGACAATACTCTCCGGGAATAGCCCGGTATTCAGCATTCATAGGTGATGTATAGCGGTGCCGTTTTTCCATTGCTACCACGATTACTGGTTGCCTGTAGCAATGGAAAACGGCTTCTTGAAACGATTGAAATCCAAAGGCTTGTGGATGAAGTAAAAAAGTTTTTCAAGGGTGTATCAGGCCGATCAAGTTAGTGTAGTCCACGTTACATTATCCAAATATAACTCGCCCGCCGTCACGGAACTCAATCCACTAAAGCCAGTGATAAATAGCGAGTCCAAGGTACTTGTTGGTGAGTATTTATATTCGTCACTGTCGATAAAGATAGGGGTGCCGCTCATCCCCACACCATCTCTACATGCCCAAATATAGGCAGTTCCATGTTCGTTTTCGCTCACTGGCTTGACTTTGAAATTAATACTTTTTATCGATTCTCCAAATGAAAGCTTCAATCTGGAGCCAGCGGGCAAAAATAGACTTTTAGCTCCGAAGCCCGGCTCGTCGAGTTTAGCTATCTTCGAATTTGTTTGGGTCGGTTGATGCTCGATAGTGATGTCCAATCCGCTCCTGAATGAAACTTTTTGACCTGTTTCAAAGGATTGGTAATTTTCATTTTCGAAGTTCTCGGTGTGAATGGCTGAAACATCATTGGTGTTTGAAGTGCCTGATGATTGAGTTGACATTGTTGTATCTCCTGTAAGTTATTTTGTTTTACGGGAGTTATTGAGCGCGCACGGCAGAAAGTTCGCCACTGTCAGATCTGACAGTTACGACGAACGGTCGTATAGGGAGCTACCTACGATAATGAGATCTTCTATTAGAGGACCGGTACCGGATGTGGCATTGCCTGCCAAGATGTCCTTGCACACATGTGCCTCCCCGTCGCTTATCATTAGCCCCCTATCGACGCTCACCCAAGGCTCTCCGGCATGCTGGCAATCTTTCTCGAAACCCTGAACATCACCGCGCCGGTGTTTGCCATGCTGTTTCTCGGTGTGCTGCTCAAGCGCATCGACTGGATCAACGACAACTTCATTCACACGGCCTCGTCGCTGGTGTTCAACGTCACGATGCCGGCACTGCTGTTTCTCGGCATCCTCCACGCTGACCTGCACGCCGCGCTGCAACCTTCGCTCCTCATTTACTTTTCCCTGGCCACCCTGGTGAGCTTTGCCGTGGCCTGGGGCTGGGCGATTTTCAAGTGTCCGCGTGAAGATCGCGGCATTTACACCCAGGGCGCGTTTCGCGGCAACAACGGCGTGATCGGTCTGGCGCTCGCCGCGAGCATGTATGGCGATTATGGTATTTCCCTCGGGGCGATTCTCGCGGCGCTGGTGATCCTGTTCTACAACACGCTGTCGACCATTGTGCTGGCGGTGTACAGCCCGGTGATCAAGTCCGATCCGTGGAGTATCTGTAAAAGCGTGTTCAGCAATCCACTGATCATCAGCGTGATTTCTGCCGCGCCGTTCGCCTATTTCAAGATCGGCCTGCCGGGCTGGCTGGAAACCTCCGGCCAGTATCTGGCGCAGACCACTTTGCCGCTGGCGCTGATTTGTATCGGTGGCACGCTGTCACTGGCGGCGCTGCGCAAGAGCGGCAACATGGCGCTCAGCTCCAGTCTGGTGAAGATGGTCGGTCTGCCGATACTGGCAACCCTCGGAGCGTGGTTGTGGGGCTTTCGCGGCGCGGAGTTGGGGATTCTGTTTCTCTACTTCGGTAGTCCGACGGCAGCGGCGAGTTTTGTCATGGCCCGCGCGGCACAGGGCAATCATGAATTGGCGGCGGCGATTATCGTGATGACCACATTGATGGCGGCGATCACCACCAATGTCGGGATCTTCGTGTTGCAGTGGGGTGGGTGGATCTGATCTGGATTTTGCGGTGTTGCTCATGGCCCCATCGCGAGCAGGCTCATTCCTACATTTGGAATGCGTTCCCCTGTAGGAGTGAGCCTGCTCGCGATGGCTATTTCAGCCGCGCCGAATCACTCCGGCTTCTGGTAGCTATCAATCACTTCCTGCGCCGCGCGAAACGCGTCGATCGCCGCCGGCACGCCGGCGTACACCGCGCAATGCAGCAGCGCTTCGCGAATCTCTTCCACTGTGCAGCCATTGTTCAACGCGCCGCGCACGTGGCCCTTCAACTCCTGCGGGCACTTCAATGCAGTCAACGCTGCAAGGGTAATCAGGCTGCGGGTTTTCAGCGACAAGCCTTGGCGATTCCACACGCCGCCCCACGCATGTTCATTGACGAAATCCTGCAACGGCTGGGTAAATTCAGTGGCATTGCCCAGCGCGCGATCAACGAACGCATCGCCCATGACCTGACGACGGATTTCAACCCCGGACTGCTTCGACTCGCTCATGGCACATCTCTCTTGTGGTGTTGGCGACGCCAGGCGCGGATCGACGTGAACGCCAGAAACGTCAGCAGCGCCGGCAGGACATAAAACAGCATCAAGCGCTCGAGCTTGCCGGCCAGCGGCATGCCGGTGGTGAACGACACCACGTGCAGCCCGTAGACAAGATACAAACCCAGCAGCAGCAAGCCTTCAGCCCGGGTCACGCGGTAGCCGGAATAGAACACCGGCAGACACAGCGCGGCGACGCCGAGCATCACCGGCAAGTCGAAATCCAGCGCGTTGGGCGAAACCGAAAGCGGCGCCGGTGCGAGCAACGCGGTCAGCCCCAGCACCCCGAGCAGGTTGAACAGATTGGCGCCGATCACGTTGCCCACGGCAATGTCGCGCTGCCCGCGCAACGCGGCGATCAGCGAGGTTGCCAGTTCCGGCAGCGAAGTGCCGACCGCGACGACCGTCAGGCCGATGACCCGTTCCGACAGCCCAAGGTCGGTGGCCACGGCCACGGCGGCGCCGAGCAGCAACCGACCGGCGAAGACCAGCAGGGTCAGACCAGCGAGAATCATCAGCACACTGATCAGCCAGGATTGCTGCGTTTCCGGCGGCTCTGCGCCATGGGGGCGGGTCGAATGTCGCGACTGGCGGAACAGCAAGCCGAGGTACAGCGCCAGAGCGCCGAGCAAAAGAATGCCGTCGAAGCGTCCGAGGTCTTTGTTCCAGGCGAGGATGAACACCAGCAGGCTGGCGCCGATCATCAGCGGGATATCCAGGCGCACCAGTTGCCGAGACACGCGCAGTGGGATGATCAGCGCCGACAGGCCGAGGGTCACCAGAATGTTGAAGATGCCGCTGCCGACCACGCTGCCGACGGCGATGTCGGGGTTGTGGGTCAGCGCCGCTTGCAGGCTGACGGTCATCTGCGGCGCGCTGCTGCCGAGGGCGACGATGGTCAGGCCGATGATCAGCGGACGCACATGCAGCCGCTCGGCCAGGCGCACGGCGGCCCGCACCATCAGCTCGGCGCCGATGATCAAGAGACACAAGCCGCTGAACAGTTCGATGACGTTGATCAGCGGCAGATCGGCTAGTGCGAAAATGGTCGGCGCTCCATCAGTCGAGGGCCTGCACGCGAACCCGCGCGGTGCCGCTGCGCAGCATGCCGATCTCGTCGGCAGCCTCGCGTGACAGATCGATCAATCGGCCACGGGTGTGTGGGCCACGGTCATTGATGCGGACCACGACCGATTCATCGTTTTTCAGATTGGTGACCTTTACCCGCGTGCCGAACGGCAACTGGCGGTGGGCGGCGGTCAGGGAGTGCTGGTTGAACGCCTCGCCGCTGGCGGTGCGTTTACCGTGGTGTCTGGCTCCGTAATAGGAGGCGACGCCGGTCTGGTCGTAACCGTGCGGGTCGATGGTGTCAGTACTGGCGCAACCGGCCAGCAGGGAGAGCAGGGCGCTGCTCAAAAACAGGCGCTTCATTCAAGGTTTCCCGGATCAAATGTAGGAGTGAGCCTGCTCGCGATAGCGGTTCGACAGTCACTTTTTCAGTGTCTGACATTTCGCTATCGCGAGCAGGCTCACTCCTACAGGGGATGGAGCCAGGCTTTGGATCTGGCTCCATTGTGGTCAGCCTTCGAGCTTGCTTTTCAGCAGTTCGTTCACCTGCTGCGGGTTGGCCTTGCCTTTGGAGGCTTTCATGGCCTGGCCCACGAAGAAGCCGAACATCTTGCCGCGTTTGGCTTCGTCTGCCGCGCGGTACTGTTCGACCTGTTCGGCGTTGGCTGCGAGCATTTCGTCGAGCACCGCGGAGATTGCGCCAGTGTCGGTGACCTGCTTGAGGCCGCGCTTTTCGATGATCTCGTCAGCACTGCCTTCGCCATTGGCCATCGCTTCGAACACCACTTTGGCGATCTTGCCGGAAATGGTGTTGTCCTTGATGCGCTGGAGCATGCCGCCCAGTTGCTCGGCGGACACTGGCGAATCCTCGATGTCCAGGCCCTGCTTGTTGAGCAGGCTGCCCAACTCGACCATCACCCAGTTCGCCGCCAGTTTCGCGTCGCCACCGATGGCCGCGACTTTCTCGAAGTAATCCGCCTGCTCACGGCTGGTGGCCAGCACGTTGGCGTCGTAGGCCGACAGACCGAACTGGCTCTGGAAGCGCTCGCGCTTTTGCGGTGGCAGTTCCGGCAAGGTCGCACGCACTTCACCGAGGAACGACTCTTCGATGACCACCGGCAGCAAGTCCGGATCGGGGAAGTAACGGTAGTCGTTGGCTTCCTCTTTCGAACGCATTGGACGGGTCTCGTCCTTGTTCGGATCGTACAGGCGAGTCTGCTGAATCACTTTGCCGCCGTCTTCGATCAGTTCGATCTGGCGCTGGATTTCGGAGTTGATCGCCTTCTCGATGAAGCGGAACGAGTTGACGTTCTTGATCTCGCAGCGGGTGCCGAATTCGACCTGGCCTTTCGGGCGCACCGAGACGTTGCAGTCGCAACGCAGCGAGCCTTCGGCCATGTTGCCGTCGCAGATGCCCAGATAACGCACGAGTGCGTGAATGGCCTTGACGTAAGCCACGGCTTCCTTGGCGCTGCGCATGTCCGGCTCGGAGACGATTTCCAGCAGCGGCGTGCCGGCACGGTTGAGGTCGATGCCGGTGGCGCCGTTGAACTCTTCGTGCAGGCTCTTGCCGGCGTCTTCTTCCAGGTGCGCGCGGGTAATGCCGACGCGTTTGACCGTGCCGTCTTCCAGGGCGATGTCCAGGTGGCCCTTGCCGACGATCGGCAATTCCATCTGGCTGATCTGGTAGCCCTTCGGCAGGTCTGGATAGAAGTAGTTCTTACGGGCGAACACGTTGTGCTGGCCGATCTCGGCGTCAATCGCCAGACCGAACATCACCGCCATGCGCACCGCTTCCTGGTTGAGCACCGGCAGCACGCCGGGCATGCCCAGGTCGATCAGGCTGGCCTGGGTGTTCGGCTCGGAACCGAAGGTGGTGGAACTACCGGAAAAGATTTTCGACCGGGTGGTGAGCTGAGTGTGAATCTCCAGCCCGATCACGACTTCCCATTGCATGTGTGTCTCCTCAGAAGCCGGTTGGGGTGCGGGTGTGCCAGTCAGTGTTGAGCTGATACTGGTGGGCAACGTTCAACAGGCGGCCTTCCTGGAAATACGGCGCGAGCAACTGCACGCCCACCGGCAGACCGTCGACAAAACCGGCCGGCATCGACAGGCCCGGCAGGCCGGCGAGGTTGGCGGTGATGGTGTAGACGTCTTCCAGATAGGCAGCGACCGGGTCGCTGTTCTTCGCGCCGAGTTTCCACGCCGGGTTCGGTGTGGTCGGGCCGAGGATGATGTCGACTTCATTGAAGGCAGCCATGAAATCGTTTTTCACCAGACGACGGATCTTCTGCGCTTTCAGGTAGTAGGCGTCGTAGTAACCGGCGGACAGCGCGTAGGCACCGACCATGATCCGGCGCTGTACTTCCGCGCCGAAGCCTTCGCCACGGGAGCGCTTGTACAGGTCGATGAGGTTTTCCGGGTTCTCGCAGCGGTGGCCGAAACGCACGCCGTCGAAACGCGACAGGTTGGAGGAGGCTTCTGCCGGGGCGATCACGTAGTACGCGGGAATCGCGTGCTGCATGTTCGGCAGGCTGATTTCCTTGATCACCGCACCGAGCTTCTGCAACTGCTGGATGCTGTTCTGGATCAGCTCGGCGATGCGCGGGTCGAGACCGGCGCTGAAGTATTCCTTCGGCACGCCGATGCGCAGGCCTTGCAGCGAATCACCGAGGCTGGCGGAGTAATCCGGCACCGGCTCATCGATGCTGGTGGAGTCGTTCGGATCGAAGCCGGCCATGCCTTGCAGCAGGATCGCGCAGTCTTCGGCCGTGCGCGCCAACGGACCGCCCTGATCGAGGCTGGAGGCGTAAGCGATCATGCCCCAGCGCGAAACGCGACCGTAGGTCGGCTTCAGGCCGGTGAGGTTGGTGAACGCCGCCGGCTGACGGATCGAGCCGCCGGTGTCGGTTGCGGTGGCTGCTGGCAACAGGCGCGCAGCAACCGCCGCCGCCGAGCCACCGGACGAACCGCCCGGCACATGTTCCAGGTTCCACGGGTTTTTCACCGCGCCGTACCAGCTCGACTCGTTGGCCGAACCCATGGCGAATTCGTCCATGTTGGTCTTGCCCAGGGTCACGGCGCCGGCAGCGGCCAGTTTCGCGACCACGGTGGCGTCGTAGGGCGCCTTGAAGTTGTCGAGCATTTTCGAGCCGCAGCTGGTGCGAATGCCCTGGGTGCAGAACAGATCCTTGTGGGCGATCGGCGCGCCGAGCAGGGCGCCGCTCTCACCGTTGGCCCGGCGTGCGTCGGCGGCTTTCGCCTGCTCGATGGCCAGGTCCTCGGTGAGGCTGATGAAGCTGTTGAGCTGCGGATCGAGCTGGGTAATACGCGCCAGCAGGACTTTGGTCAGCTCTTCGGAGGAAAACTTTTTATCGGCGAGACCGCGGGCGATCTCGGCCAGAGTCATTTGATGCATTGCAGGCTCTTTCCCTTTAGTCGATGACTTTCGGAACCAGATACAGGCCGTTTTCGACCGCTGGTGCGATGGACTGGTAGGCCTCGCGATTATTCGTCTCGGTCACCACGTCGGCGCGCAGGCGCTGACTGGCTTCCAGGGGGTGGGCCAGCGGCTCGATACCGTCGGTATCAACGGCCTGCATTTCGTCGACCAGCCCGAGAATGCTGTTGAGGGCGGAAGTAATGTGCGGAAGATCGGCATCATTGAGGCCAAGGCAGGCCAGGTGCGCGATTTTTTCCACGTCGGAGCGTTCTAGCGCCATCGGGATTCTCCAGTGGAAAACAGAACGGACGGCGTCCGTGTGTTAGATTGTCGGAACACTACCGCACTTCTACGGTCATAAGGCCGCGATTGTGGGGCTTGGTGCACAGAAAAGCGGCCAATTTAACATATTGGCGCCTTGCCCAAAATCCCTGTCGTTGTTAGAGTTTGCCGCACTTTTTTACCCACGCGTTGCCTAGGGTCCCTTTCCCATGTTCAAGAAACTGCGTGGCATGTTTTCCAGCGATCTTTCCATTGACCTGGGCACTGCCAACACCCTTATTTACGTGCGCGAGCGCGGTATCGTCCTGAATGAGCCATCGGTTGTGGCCATTCGGACACACGGTAACCAGAAAAGTGTCGTCGCTGTCGGCACCGAGGCCAAGCGCATGCTCGGCCGTACGCCGGGCAACATTGCTGCCATTCGTCCGATGAAGGATGGCGTAATCGCCGACTTCAGCGTCTGCGAAAAGATGCTGCAGTACTTTATCAACAAGGTTCATGAAAACAGTTTCCTGCAGCCCAGCCCTCGTGTGCTGATCTGCGTTCCATGCAAGTCCACCCAGGTTGAGCGTCGTGCCATCCGTGAATCGGCCCTTGGCGCCGGTGCCCGTGAAGTGTTCCTGATCGAAGAGCCAATGGCTGCTGCGATCGGTGCCGGTCTGCCGGTCGAGGAAGCGCGCGGTTCGATGGTCGTGGACATCGGTGGTGGTACCACTGAAATCGCCCTGATCTCCCTCAACGGTGTGGTTTACGCCGAATCCGTCCGTGTCGGTGGCGACCGTTTCGACGAAGCGATCATCACCTACGTGCGCCGCAACTACGGCAGCCTGATCGGTGAATCCACCGCTGAGCGCATCAAGCAGGAAATCGGTACCGCCTACCCGGGCGGCGAAGTGCGCGAAGTCGATGTTCGCGGTCGCAACCTGGCCGAAGGCGTTCCACGCGCATTCACCCTGAACTCCAACGAAGTGCTCGAGGCTCTGCAAGAGTCGCTGGCGACCATCGTTCAGGCCGTGAAAAGCGCTCTGGAACAATCGCCGCCGGAACTGGCTTCCGACATCGCCGAGCGTGGCCTGGTGCTGACCGGTGGTGGCGCGCTGCTGCGTGACCTCGACAAGTTGCTGGCCCAGGAAACCGGTCTGCCAGTGATCGTTGCCGAAGATCCGTTGACTTGCGTTGCTCGCGGCGGTGGCCGTGCATTGGAAATGATGGATAAGCACACCATGGATCTGCTTTCGAGCGAATAATCAAACGGCGTGAAAGCTACTCAGGGCTGGGAGCCTTCGGCTTTACGCGCGCAATACTGCGTTAAAAACAGGCTCGGAATGCTCATTTACAACCCGTAAACTCCGCTTCCTCGCCTGTTTTTGCCTTGTCTTGCCGTCGCTCGCTACGCTTTCACACCATTTGATGCTTCGAATGTAATACGTGGGTGAACGCACAGGCAGCACTTTGCAGTGCTGCCTGTTGGCGTTTATCTTCTGTCAGTCTTCATCCAGGCCGGTTTGATGCCGTATGAATAAACAGAACATTTGCCTGGGAGGAGCGGCTTATTAAACCGCTTTTCACCAAGGGCCCTTCGTTGGGCGTACGCCTGTTGGTGCTGGCCGTGCTCGCGGTCGCGCTGATGGTGGTCGATGCGCGTTTCGACCTGCTCAAGCCCGCGCGCAAACAAGCGTCGCTGGTGCTCATGGACGCCTACTGGATCACTGACCTGCCCGGCCGCTTGTGGGAAGGGGTCGCCAGCCAGTTCGGCAGCCGCACCGAGCTCGTCGCCGAAAACGAAAAACTCAAGACCGAAAACCTGCTGTTGCAGGGACGCATGCAAAAGCTCGCGGCCCTGACCGAGCAGAACGTTCGGCTGCGCGAGCTGCTCAATTCCTCTGCGCTGGTCAACGAAAAGGTCGAAGTGGCCGAGTTGATCGGCATGGACCCCAACCCCTTCACCCATCGCATCATCATCAACAAAGGCGAGCGCGACGGCGTGGTGCTCGGCCAACCGGTGCTCGATGCACGGGGGCTGATGGGCCAGGTGGTGGAATTGATGCCTTACACCTCGCGTGTCCTGCTGCTGACCGACACCACCCACAGCATTCCGGTGCAGGTGAACCGCAACGGTCTGCGCGCGATTGCCAGTGGCACCGGTAACCCGGAGCGCCTGGAATTGCGTCATGTCGCCGACACGGCGGACATCAAGGAAGGCGATCTGCTGGTCAGTTCCGGTCTCGGCCAGCGTTTCCCGGCCGGTTATCCGGTGGCCACGGTCAAGGAAGTCATCCACGATTCCGGCCAACCGTTTGCCATTGTCCGCGCTGTGCCGACCGCCGCCCTGAACCGCAGCCGCTACCTGCTGCTGGTGTTCAGCGACAGCCGCACCGCAGAGGAACGCGCCAATGACGCCGCCCAGGCCCAGGAACAGCTCGACGCCCACGGTGGCGGCCCGATGTTGCCGGCCAGCGTGCCGAAACCGTTGATCATGCCTGCCACGCCTTCCACCGCTACCGCCGCGCCGGCCGCCGAAGCCGCAGCGCCTGCCGCCACGCCAGCCAAGCCCGCCGCGAGCAAACCGCCCGCTGCCGCGCCGGCCGCGGCCAAGCCACCGGCCGCCAGCAAACCACCGGCGAAACCGCCAGCGACTACCGGGGGACGAGAATAATGGTCGGCGCGAAAAAATCCGCAAACGGCTGGATGATCTGGCTGACCTTCTTCGTCGGCATCCTGCTCAGCGTTTCACCGTTGCCGATCTTCATGGAAATCCTCCGCCCGCTGTGGCTGGCCTTGCTCGTGACCTTTTGGGCGCTGTACATGCCGCACACGGTCGGCATGGTCACCGCGTTCTGTCTGGGGCTGGCCGAAGATGTCCTGCAGGGCGACCTGCTTGGGCAGAACGCGCTGATCCTGACCCTGATCACGTTCCTTGTACTGTCGTTGCAGCAGCGTCTGCGCATGTTCCCGATGTGGCAACAGTGCCTGGTGATCCTGGTGATCTTCGGCCTCGCACAACTGGCGCAACTGTGGCTCAGCGCCTTGACCGGCAATCGCCAACCAACCCTGGCGTTGGTCTTGCCGGCACTGGTCAGTGCCTTGCTCTGGCCGTGGGTCAGCTTCGCCCTGCGCGGGATGTGCCGACGCTACAGAATCTATTGAGCCGGTGAAGCAGGGCACTGAACAGGGAGATGTTTTGATGAAACTGCTTTACCTCGCCTCCGGCTCACCGCGTCGCCGTGAATTGCTCACGCAGGTCGGCGTGCAGTTCTCCGCCATCAGTGCGGATATCGACGAAACCCCGCTTCCTGATGAATCCCCTTCAGCCTATGTCGAACGCCTCGCGCGCGGCAAGGCTGAGGCCGGTCGCCGCTCGGTCGTCTCTGATCGGCCGTTCTGCGTGCTCGGCGCCGACACTGCTGTGGTGTTCGACGGCAAAATTCTTGGCAAACCGGTGGACGAAGCCGATGCATGCGCCATGCTGATGATGTTGTCCGGCAACGAACACGAAGTGCTGACGGCCATCGCCGTGCTCGAAGGCGAGCGTTGCGAGTCGCGGGTGGTGCGCAGTCGGGTGCATTTCCGCACGATCAGCCGCGATGAGGCCGCCGCCTACTGGGCCAGTGGCGAACCGCGTGACAAGGCCGGCGGTTACGGCATTCAGGGCCTCGGTGCGGTGTTTGTCGCCGGGCTCGAAGGCAGCTATTCGGCGGTGGTCGGCCTGCCGTTGTGCGAAACCTGCGAGGTGTTGGGCCATTTCGGCATACCCTGTTGGCAAAACCTGAACACGCCCTGAGCGTCGTACGAATCCAGATGCGGCCACTATCGTGAACATGCCTGAACGAGATCCTGCCATGAGTGAAGAGATTCTGATCAACATCACGCCGATGGAGTCGCGCGTGGCGGTGGTCGAAAACGGTGTGCTGCAAGAAGTCCACGTCGAGCGCACGCAGAAACGCGGGATCGTCGGCAACATCTATAAAGGCAAGATCGTCCGTGTTCTTCCGGGCATGCAGGCGGCATTCGTCGACATCGGTCTGGATCGCGCCGCCTTCATTCACGCCGCTGAAATCTCCCTGCGCGAAGGCCCGGCGGTAGAAAGCATCAGCTCGCTCGTGCATGAAGGCCAGAGTCTGGTGGTGCAGGTCACCAAGGATCCGATCGGTTCCAAAGGTGCGCGCCTGACCACGCAACTGTCGATCCCTTCACGCTACCTGGTGTACATGCCGCGCACCGCTCACGTTGGCATTTCCCTGAAGATCGAAGACGAAGCCGAACGCGAGCGCCTCAAGCAGGTGGTGAGTGATTGCGTGGCCAAAGAAGGCATCAAGGAAGCCGGCGGCTTCATTTTGCGCACCGCCGCTGAAGGCGCAGGCGCTGACGAAATCCTCATGGACATCCGTTACCTGCGCCGGCTCTGGGACCAGATCAATGAGCAGATCAAGACCATCGCCGCGCCAAGCGTGATCTACGAAGACCTCGGCCTGGCCCTGCGCACCCTGCGTGATCTGGTCAATCCGAAGATCGAGAAGATCCGCATAGATTCCCGGGAAACCTTCCAGAAAACCACGCAATTCGTCGCCGAACTGATGCCGGAAATCGCCGATCGTCTGGAGCACTATCCGGGTGAGCGGCCGATCTTCGATCTGTACGGCGTCGAAGACGAAATCCAGCGCGCGCTGGAGCGCAAGGTGCCGCTGAAGTCTGGCGGCTATCTGGTCATCGATCCGGCGGAAGCCATGACCACCATCGACGTCAACACCGGGGCGTTCGTCGGTCACCGCAACCTCGAAGAAACCATTTTCAAGACCAATCTCGAAGCGGCCACCGCGATTGCCCGGCAGATGCGCCTGCGCAATCTCGGCGGGATCATCATCATCGACTTCATCGACATGGAAGATGAAGAGCACCAGCGCCAGGTCCTGCGCACTCTGGAGAAACAGCTGGAGCGCGATCACGCCAAGACCAACATCATCGGTATCACCGAGTTGGGCCTGGTGCAGATGACCCGCAAGCGCACCCGTGAAAGCCTTGAACAGGTGCTGTGCGAACCATGCAGCAGTTGCCAGGGACGCGGCAAACTGAAAACCGCCGAAACCATCTGTTACGAGATTTTCCGCGAGATTCTGCGCGAGGCTCGTGCCTATCAGGCCGAGGGTTACCGGGTACTGGCCAACCAGAAAGTGGTCGATCGCCTGCTCGACGAAGAGTCCGGTAACGTCGCCGAGCTTGAAGGCTTTATCGGTCGCACCATACGCTTCCAGGTGGAAACCATGTATTCCCAGGAACAATATGACGTGGTGCTGCTCTGAAGCGCTGCAACACCTTTCATTCAACGCGGCTGGCCTCAGCTTTTCGCAGTTTTTTTGCCATGGGAGCCAACTGACATGGAGCGTCTGACACGCATACTGGCCGCACTCACCCGCTGGGGGCTGGGCCTGTGCGCGTTGGTTCTGGTGTTGATGGCGCTATACGTCAGCCTCGGCCGCGAGCTGACGCCACTGGTGGCCGAATACCGCGCCGACATCGAAGACAAGGCCAGTGCCGCCCTCGGCATGCCCTTGCAGATCGGTGAGCTGGAAGGCAACTGGAGCGGTTTCGCGCCGATCCTGCTGGCCCATGACGTGATGGTCGGCGACGGTGCCAACGCACTGCGCCTTGATCGCGTGCGGGTAGTGCCGGATCTGTGGGCCAGTGTGTTGGCTCGCGAAGTGCGCCTCGCGCATATCGAACTCAATGGTCTGAAGATCAGCCTCAAGGAAGCCGAAGACGGCACCTGGGCGCTGGAAGGCTTGCCGGTGCAGAAGGATCAACCGTTAGATGCGGCGCAACTGTTCCAGCGCTCGCAGATGATCAGGCAATTGTCGGTGCTCGACAGCCAGGTGACCCTGCAACCACTCGATCACCCGCCCATGACGCTCACCTATGTCGGCCTCAATCTGCGCACCGGCGCAAGCCGTCAGCGGCTCGACGCGCGTCTGACCTTGCCCGATGGCCAGCCCGTTGCGCTGAGCCTGCGCAGCCAGCTTCGTCCCGATCAATGGCAGAACAGCGCCATCGAGGGTTACGCCAGCCTGCCGCAGAGCGACTGGTCGAAGTGGCTGCCCGAGCGGCTGACCCAGCAATGGAATTTTTCCGAGATCAAGGCCGGCGGCGAACTCTGGGTCGATTGGGCCGAAGGCGCATTGCAGAGCGCCGCGTTGCGCTTGAATGCGCCGCAAGTGACGGGCGCCTACGCCGAGCGCAAGCCAATCCAGATCAACAATCTGGCGCTCAACGCCTACTACCGCAACAGCGCCGAGGGCGTGAACGTCACCCTCGATTCACTGGCGATGAGCTTTGGCGAAACCCGCTGGGAATCCCGCGTGCAGATACAGCAGACCCGCGCCAGCGCCAAGGCTGAAGAGCTCTGGCATTTGCAGGCGGATCGCCTCGATCTGACCCCGATTACGCCGCTGCTCAATGCGCTGGGCCCTTTGCCGCAGAGTCTTGCCACGGTGGTTGAACGCTTGAAAGTGACCGGCGGCCTGCGCAATGTTCTGATGGATTTCCGTCCGACTGCCACCGACGGCAACAAATTCGGCTTTGCCGCCAACCTCGACAACGTCGGTTTTGACGCCTACCACGGCGCTCCGGCGGCGCGAAATGTCAGCGGCAGCCTCAGCGGCAATCTCGACGGCGGCGAGTTGCGCCTCGACAGCAAGGATTTCGTCCTGCACCTCGATCCGATTTTCGCCAAGCCATGGCAATACCTGCAGGCCAATGCGCGCCTGACCTGGAAACTCGACAAGGATGGCTTCACCCTGATCGCGCCGTATCTGAAGGTGTTGGGCGAGGAGGGCAAGATTGCCGGCGACTTCCTCATCCGCCTGCACTTCGACCATAGCCAGGAAGACTACATGGACCTGCGCGTCGGTCTGGTCGACGGCGACGGTCGCTATACCGCCAAATACCTGCCGGCCGTGTTGAGCCCAGCGCTTGATGAATGGCTGCGCACGGCGATCCTCAACGGTGCGGTGGATCAGGGCTTCTTCCAGTATCAGGGTTCGCTGAACAAGAACGCCGGTGAGGCTGACCGCAGCATCAGTCTGTTCTTCAAAGTGCACGACGCCGAACTGGCCTTTCAGCCGGGGTGGCCACATGTGAGCAAGGTCAGTGGCGATGTGTTCATCGAAGACAGCGGCGTGCGCATCTGGGCCAGCAAAGGCCAGTTGCTCGACACGCAGGTCAGCGATGTCTTCGTCAATATTCCTCATGTACCGGCCGGACAGAATTCGCATCTGTTGCTTGATGGCGCATTTGCCGGTGGCCTGGGCGATGGCTTGAAGATCCTCCAGGACGCGCCGATCGGCACTGGCGAGACCTTTGCCGGTTGGGAAGGCGCGGGCGATCTCAACGGCAAGCTCAAGCTCGATATTCCGCTGGCCAAGGGCGAGCAGCCGAAAATCCTCGTCGACTTCAAAACCGCCAATGCGCGGCTGAAACTGGCCGAGCCGAAGCTGGAACTGAGCCAGCTCAAGGGCGATTTCCGCTTCGACAGCAACAAAGGCCTCAGCGGTCAGAACATTTCTGCGCGGGCCTTCGACAAACCGGTCACTGCGCAGATCTTCGCGGATGGCAGCCCCAACCAGATCAAGACTCGGGTGGCGGCGTCGGGGCAGGTCGAAGTCAAAAAGCTTACCGACTGGCTGGGCGTCACCCAACCGTTGCCGGTGTCCGGGACCCTGCCTTATCAGTTGCAGCTGAATCTTTCCGGGGCCGACAGCCAGTTGATGGTCAGCTCCAGCCTCAAGGGCGTGGCGGTGGATCTGCCGGCGCCTTTCGGCATGGCCGCCGATGTCGGGCGGGACACGGTGTTCCGCATGACTCTGCAAGGTCAGGAGCGGCGCTACTGGGTCAACTACGACCAATTGGCCAATTTCACCTTCGCCGCGCCACCGAGCAATTTCGCCGATGGCCGTGGCGAGCTGTTTCTCGGCACGGGCGAAGCCGTCCTGCCGGGCGCCAAAGGCCTGCGGATTCGCGGCGTGCTGTCGGAGCTGGACGTGGCGCCGTGGCAGGATCTGGCCAATAAATACGCCGGGCAGGATCCTGGCGGTAGCGCCAAGCAACTGCTCAGCAGCGCTGACATCAAGGTCGGCAAACTGACTGCGTTCGGCACCACACTGGATCAGGCCTCGGTGCAGATCAATCGCAAGCCCGGCGCATGGAATCTCGCTCTCGACAGCCAGCAGGCCAAGGGCAGCGCCAGTCTGCCGGACGCCAAAGGCGTGCCGATCGCGGTGAATCTGCAGTACGTGAAACTGCCGGCGCCGGACCCGGCCGTGCAGGCTGACGAAAACGCGCCGGATCCACTGGCCTCTGTCGACCCGACAAAAATTCCGGCGCTGGATATCACCCTTAACCAACTGTTCCTCGGTCCCGATCTGGTCGGTGGCTGGTCGCTGAAAGTAAGGCCGACCGCCAAAGGCATCGCCCTGAACAACCTCGACATGGGGCTCAAAGGCATCCTTCTGCAAGGCAACGGCGGCTGGGAAGGCACGCCGGGTTCGACCAGCAGCTGGTACAAGGGCCGCATTGGCGGCAAGAACCTGGCTGACGTGCTCAAGGGCTGGGGCTTCGCGCCGAGCGTGACCAGCGAAGAATTCCACATGGACGTCGACGGCCGTTGGCCGGGCTCGCCGGCGTGGCTGGCGACCAAGCGTTTCTCCGGCACCCTCGACGCCTCGCTGAACAAGGGCCAGTTTGTCGAGGTCGAGGGCGGCGCTCAGGCGTTGCGGGTGTTCGGCCTGCTCAACTTCAACTCGATTGGCCGGCGTTTGCGTCTGGATTTCTCCGACCTGTTCGGCAAAGGCTTGAGCTACGACCGGGTCAAGGGTTTGCTGGTGGCGAACAATGGCGTCTACGTCACCCGTGAGCCGATTCGCCTGACCGGGCCTTCGAGCAACCTCGAGCTGGACGGCACGCTGGATCTGGTTGACGACAAGGTCGATGCGAAATTGCTGGTGACCTTGCCGGTGACCAACAATCTGCCGATTGCTGCGCTGATCGTCGGCGCACCGGCGGTAGGCGGCGCGCTATTTCTCATCGACAAACTGATCGGTGACCGCGTGGCGCGCTTCGCCAGCGTCAAGTACACCGTCAAAGGCCCATGGAAAGAGCCGAAAATCACCTTCGACAAGCCTTTTTAACTAGCAGACACTAGCCCCGTAGGAGCTGCCGAAGGCTGCAATCTCTTGATCTTGTTGTTGAAGATCAAGATCAAGATCAAGAGATCGTCCGATCGCGGCCCGAGCCTTCGGCAGCTCCTACACAGTTCTGCGTAAATTCCGAGGAGCGGCCATGTCTTTAGCGGTGATTCAAATGGTCAGCCAGAGCGACGTGCTGGCCAACCTGGCCCAGGCCCGACGCCTGCTTGAACAGGCAGCCGCCGGCGGGGCGAAACTCGCGGTGCTGCCGGAAAACTTCGCCGCCATGGGCCGTCGCGACGTGGCCGATATCGGCCGCGCCGAGGCTTTGGGCGAAGGGCCGATCCTGCCCTGGTTGAAACAGACCGCCCGCGACCTCACCTTATGGATAGTCGCCGGTACATTGCCGTTGCCACCGCTGGGCCAACCCACGGCCAAAGCCAATGCCTGCTCGCTGTTGGTCGATGATCACGGCGAGATCGTCGCGCGTTATGACAAGCTGCATCTGTTCGATGTCGATGTCGCCGACAATCGTGGCCGGTATCGTGAATCCGATGACTATGCTTATGGCGGTGGCGTGGTGGTGGCGGATACACCGGTAGGCCGCGTCGGTCTGAGCGTGTGTTACGACTTGCGCTTCCCAGAGTTGTACAGCGAATTGCGCGCCGCCGGTGCCGAGTTGATTACTGCACCGTCGGCGTTTACTGCCGTGACCGGCGCCGCGCATTGGGATGTGCTGATCCGTGCACGGGCCATCGAAACACAATGTTATGTGCTGGCGGCAGCACAGGGCGGCACCCATCCGGGGCCTCGGGAAACCTTCGGGCATGCGGCGATTGTCGACCCGTGGGGACGCGTGCTGTCCCAGCAGGATCAAGGCGAGGCGGTGTTGCTGGCCGCCCGCGACAGCGATGAACAAGCGTCCATCCGGGCGCGCATGCCGGTGACGCGTCATCGGCGGTTTTTCTCGCAGGGCGCCCAGCGGCCTGCTTCAGAACACGAATTTAAGGCGTAAACCTATGAGCGAGTTGTTGTCCTCAGTCAGTGATCACCTGTTGGCACCCGGCGGTGTCACGATCGAGAGCCTGCAAGGCGTGCTCGGCGATCTGGCCGGGCCGGGCATCGATGCCGCCGACCTGTATTTCCAGGGCCAGATCTCCGAGTCGTGGGCGCTGGAAGACGGCATCGTCAAGGAAGGCAGCTTCAACCTCGACCAAGGTGTCGGCGTACGTGCGCAGTCCGGTGAAAAAACCGGATTTGCCTACAGCAATGCGATCACCCTCGAAGCCCTCGGCGCCGCGGCCCGTGCCGCACGCTCGATCTCCCGCGCCGGGCAGAATGGCACCGTGCAGGCGTTCACCAGCCAGGACGTCGCGCAACTGTATGCACCGGATAACCCGCTGGAAGTGCTCAGCCGCGCGGAAAAAGTCGAATTGCTCAAACGCATCGACGTCGCCACCCGCGCACTCGATCCACGCATTCAGCAGGTCAGCGTGAGCATGGCCGGCGTCTGGGAGCGGATTCTGGTTGCCTCCACCGACGGTGGTCTGGCCGCTGATGTGCGCCCATTGGTGCGCTTCAATGTCAGTGTCATCGTTGAACAGAATGGCCGGCGCGAGCGCGGCGGGCATGGCGGCGGCGGGCGTACCGATTACCGCTACTTCCTCGCCGAAGACCGCGCCATGGGCTATGCCCGCGAAGCACTGCGTCAGGCACTGGTCAATCTGGAAGCGATTCCGGCGCCGGCCGGTACCTTGCCGGTGGTGCTCGGTTCCGGCTGGTCCGGCGTGCTGCTGCACGAAGCGGTCGGCCATGGTCTGGAAGGCGATTTCAACCGCAAGGGCAGCTCCGCCTACAGCGGGCGCATGGGCGAAATGGTTGCTTCCAAACTCTGCACCATCGTCGATGACGGCACCTTGAGCGGCCGTCGCGGTTCACTGAGCGTCGACGACGAAGGCACGCCGACCGAGTGCACCACGCTGATCGAAAACGGCGTGCTCAAGGGCTACATGCAAGACAAGCTCAACGCGCGGCTGATGGGCGTGGCGCGTACCGGTAACGGTCGCCGCGAATCCTATGCGCATCTGCCGATGCCGCGCATGACCAACACCTACATGCTCGGTGGCGAAAGCGATCCGGCGGAAATCATCGCCTCGGTGAAGAAGGGCATCTATTGCGCCAACCTCGGCGGCGGTCAGGTCGACATCACCAGCGGCAAGTTCGTGTTCTCCACCAGCGAGGCGTATCTGATCGAGGACGGCAAGATCACCGCGCCGGTCAAAGGCGCGACGTTGATCGGCAACGGCCCAGAGGCGATGAGCCGGGTGTCGATGGTCGGTAACGATCTGGCGCTGGACAGCGGTGTGGGCACGTGCGGCAAGGATGGGCAGTCGGTGCCGGTGGGTGTCGGCCAGCCAACGCTGAAAATCGATGCGATCACCGTGGGTGGCACGGGCGCATAAGAACGGTGGGGCTTTCGGGTGGCGCGCAGGACGGCCACCCGGTGGCGATGATCAACGCAGGCCGCGTTGAGTCTCGTCCAGCTCCCGAATGTATTTGAAGATCTTGCGGCTCGAAGCTGGGGGTTTGTTTTGCGCAACCTCATGCTGGGCCTGACGGATCAGGGAACGCAATTGCTGGCGATCGGCGTCCGGGTACTCGACGACGAATTTCTCCAGCACGGCGTCATCGCCCGCGATCAGGCGGTCACGCCAGCGTTCCAGATTATGGAAACGCTCGTTGTACTGGCGAGTGGAGGCATCGAGTTGATCGAGCAGAATCAGAATCGCGTCAGTGTCCTGATCGCGCATCAGTTTGCCGATGAACTGCAAATGCCGTTTACGCGCGATGTTCGCGGTGTGCTTGGGCGCATCGGCCAGTGCCCGGCGCAGAGCGTCGGTCAAGGGCAGTTTGGCGACCAGATCAGGCTTGAGTGTGGTCAGGCGCTCGCCGAGGTCAACCAGCGCATGCAGCTCGCGTTTGACCTGAGATTTGCTTTTTTCTCCCGTATCGAGGGAGTCGTCGTAAGAATCAACCATGGTGGCAGTCCGCAAAGAAACGCCGCCATGATAACCAGTCGGGGGCCGCTTGTCCGGCCCGGTCGCTCGATGACCCCAGCCGAAAGCAGAATTTGAGTGGAGATGAGCATGAGTGCAGTTCAAAGCGTCGGCCCGCAGGCATTGCCGGCACTGCAAGAACAGGTCGAGCAGATCATCGCCGAAGCCAAGCGCCAGGGCGCCAGCGCCTGTGAAGTCGCGGTGTCGCTGGAGCAGGGCCTGTCGACCTCGGTGCGTCAGCGCGAGGTCGAAACCGTTGAGTTCAATCGTGATCAGGGTTTTGGCATCACCCTGTACGTTGGCCAGCGCAAAGGCTCGGCCAGCACCTCGGCCACTGGCCCTGAGGCGATCCGTGAAACGGTCGCAGCTGCGCTGGCCATCGCCAGACACACTTCCGAAGATGAAGCCTCGGGCCTCGCCGATGCGGCACTGATGGCCAGGGATGTGCAGGATTTCGACCTGTTCCACGAGTGGGACATCACCCCGGAGCAAGCCATCGAGAAGGCTCTGCTCTGCGAGGCTGCGGCTTTCGACGCCGATGCGCGGATCAAGAACGCCGACGGCACCACCCTCAGCACCCATCAGGGTTGCCGCGTTTACGGCAACAGCCACGGTTTTATCGGCGGTTACGCGTCGACCCGGCACAGCCTGAGTTGCGTGATGATCGCTGAAGCCGACGGCCAGATGCAGCGTGATTACTGGTACGACGTCAATCGCCAGGGCAGCCTGCTCGCCGATCCGGTGAGCATCGGCCAGCGTGCCGCGCAGCGGGCGGCCAGCCGTCTGGGCGCGCGTCCGGTGCCGACCTGCGAAGTGCCGGTGCTGTTTTCCGCGGAGCTGGCGGGCGGCCTGTTCGGCAGTTTCCTCTCGGCAGTGTCCGGTGGCAGCCTGTATCGCAAATCGTCGTTTCTCGAAGGCACGCTGGGGCAGAAGCTGTTCCCGGAATGGCTGACCATCGATGAGCGTCCGCATCTGATGCGCGCGATGGGCAGTGCGTCCTACGACGGTGACGGCCTGGCGACTTACGCTAAACCGTTCGTCGAGAAGGGCGAGTTGGTCTCGTACATCCTCGGTACGTACTCCGGGCGCAAACTGGGCATGCCAAGCACCGCCAACGCGGGCGGTGTGCACAATCTTTTCGTCACCTATGGCGATGAGGATCAGGCAGCGCTGTTGAAACGCATGGGCCGAGGACTGCTGGTTACCGAGTTGATGGGCCATGGCTTGAACATGGTCACTGGCGACTACTCGCGCGGGGCGGCGGGTTTCTGGGTGGAGAACGGGGAGATCCAGTTCGCCGTGCAGGAAGTGACCATCGCCGGCAACATGCGCGACATGTTCAAGCAGATTGTTGCGGTGGGTAACGACCTGGAGCTGCGCAGCAACATCCGCACCGGTTCGGTATTGATCGAGCGGATGACCGTCGCCGGCAGCTAAACCGCGATTCCGCCCATTCAAAAAGGCGCGCCATCCGTTCTGGATGGCGCGCCTTTTTTATTCGCTTCGCCACAAATTCCTTGTGGGAGCGAGCCTGCTCGCGAAAGCGGTGGACCGGATAATACATCCCAACCGGGCAGAAGCATTCGCGAGCAGGCCCGCTCCCACAAATGGGCAGCGCAAACTCGATCGCTTGTGTTGGTTCTCATTATCATCTAATAATGAATCTCATCTCCGAAAGAGTTCCGGATCATGAGTTCTGCCTTGCACGAGCAGCCCTACCTCGAAAGCTGGCGCTGGATGAGCCGCCAAATCCGTTGCGCACTGGATCCTGACGAACCGCGCCTGATCGAACATTACCTCGCCGAAGGGCGCTATCTGTCCTGTTGCACAGCCACTTCGCCCTGGACCGTCGCCGAAACGTCTTTCCGTCTGCTGCTCGACACGGCCAGCGACACCGCGTTGCCGTGGCACTG
The DNA here is from genome assembly GCF_900105805.1 of Pseudomonas moraviensis. Taxonomy (NCBI): domain Bacteria; kingdom Pseudomonadati; phylum Pseudomonadota; class Gammaproteobacteria; order Pseudomonadales; family Pseudomonadaceae; genus Pseudomonas; species Pseudomonas moraviensis. Next base: position 5,893,156 of record NZ_LT629788.1, read on the forward strand.
GCGCAGCGTCTGTCTCGATCAAGCCTGGCGCCCGTTGCGTGACATGGAGCGCCTGTCGCTGTGCCAATGCCGCCTGCAGCGCTGGCAACGCTACACCTGGCAGCTCGCCACTTGCGAGTTGCAACCGTCGATTCCTCTTATTGATTTGCTGCAAGGACATTCGAATGACCAAGACACGTATTGAGCGCGACAGCATGGGCGAGCTGCAGGTGCCGGTCGACGCGCTCTATGGCGCGCAGACCCAGCGCGCAGTGGACAACTTCCCGATCAGCGGCAAGCCGATGCCGACGCAATTCATCCGCGCGCTGATTCTCGCCAAAGCCGCCGCGGCCCGGGCCAATGTTGAGCTGAACCAGATCAGCGTGGCCCAGGGCAAAGCCATCAGCGATGCCGCGCAAGGTCTGCTCGAAGGCGATTTCATGCAGCATTTTCCGGTGGATATCTTCCAGACCGGTTCCGGCACCAGCTCGAACATGAACGCCAACGAAGTGATCGCCACGCTGGCCAGCCGCATGCTCGGTGAGCCGGTCAATGCCAACGATCACGTCAACTGCGGGCAGAGCAGCAACGACATCATCCCGACCACCATTCACGTCAGCGCCGCGCTGGCGCTGCATGAACAATTGCTGCCGGCGCTGTTGCATCTGGTCCAGGTCATCGAGCGCAAGGCCGGACAGGTGCATCATCACGTCAAAACCGGACGCACCCATCTGATGGACGCGATGCCGGTGCGCATGAGTCAGGTGCTCAACGGCTGGGCGCAGCAGCTCAAGGCCAACGTCGCACATCTGCAGGATTTGTTGCCGAGCCTGCAATCCCTGGCGCAGGGCGGCACCGCGGTGGGTACCGGGATCAACGCGCATCCGGAGTTCGCCGCGCGATTCAGTCGGCATCTGAGCCAATTGACCGACGTGCAATTCACTCCGGGCAAGGACCTGTTCGCTTTGATCGGCTCGCAGGACACCGCCGTCGCTGTCTCCGGCCAACTCAAGGTCACCGCCGTGTCGCTGATGAAAATCGCCAATGACCTGCGCTGGATGAACTCCGGCCCGCTGGCCGGCCTCGGCGAAATCGAACTCGAAGCGCTGCAGCCGGGCTCGTCGATCATGCCCGGCAAGGTCAACCCGGTGATCCCGGAAGCCACCGCCATGGTCGCCGCGCAAGTGATCGGCAACGACTCGGTGATCACCGTGGCCGGGCAATCGGGCAACTTCGAACTGAACGTGATGCTGCCGATCATCGCGCACAACCTGCTGAGCAGCATCGAACTGCTGGCCAATTCCAGTCGCCTGCTCGGTGACAAGGCGATTGCCAGCTTCAAGGTCAACGAATCGCGGTTGCAAGAAGCGTTGTCGCGCAACCCGATTCTGGTCACCGCCCTCAACCCCATCATCGGCTACCAGAGAGCCGCAGACATCGCCAAGCAGGCCTACCGGGAAAGCCGCGCGGTGATTGACGTTGCCCTGGAACACACCGACCTGTCGCGCAGCCAGCTGGAAGAGTTGCTCAACCCCGAGAAGCTCACCGCCGGCGGCGTGTAAACCCCGCAACAGCTTTGGAGGCTCACCATGGAGCACTGGAAACGCACGATCGAACGGGCCAATCGCTGCTTCATGCTGGGCGAATTGATCGACGCCCGCGAGGCTTACCTGCAAGCCCTGGCCCTGGCGCAAGTGCTGTTCGAACGCTGGGCGGATGCCGACGAAGCAGTGGCGGCCTGCGTCGTCTCTCATCACAACCTCGCCGACCTGCATCTGCGCCTGAACCAACCGGAGGAGAGCGCCGAGTACCTGTGCGCCATCCACCAACGCCTGTTGCAGACCATGCAGGACGAACGCCTGCGCCCCGCCCTGCGTGAGGCGGCGCTGCGCCAGAGCAGCAAGACCTACGTCGAGCTGTTGAATTTCATCAGTGAGCACGGTGAGTACCCGCGCACCCAGCGTCTGCTGCATCCCGACACCGGCAATGCCCGCCGCGCCTCAACTTCTCATCAGTACGGAGTCCATTGAAATGGCTTTTACCTTGCCCGCCTTGCCCTACGCCTACGATGCCCTCGAGCCGCACATCGATGCGCAGACCATGGAGATCCATTACACCAAGCATCACCAGACCTACATCAACAACCTCAACGCCGCCGTGGAAGGCACCGAGTTTGCCGAGTGGCCGGTGGAAAAGCTCGTCGCCAGCGTGCAGCAACTGCCGGAAAAACTTCGCGCGGCGGTGATCAACCAGGGCGGCGGTCACGCCAATCATTCGCTGTTCTGGGAAGTCATGGTGCCCAACGGTGGTGGTAAACCCGACGGCGAGCTGGCCAAGGCCATCGACGAGCAACTGGGCGGACTGGACAGTTTCAAGGAAGCGTTCACCAAAGCCGCGCTGACCCGTTTCGGCAGTGGCTGGGCCTGGCTCAGCGTGACCCCGGAGAAAAAGCTGGTGGTGGAAAGCAGCGGCAACCAGGACAGCCCGTTGATGAACGGCAATACACCCATCCTCGGCCTCGATGTCTGGGAGCACGCCTACTACCTGCGCTACCAGAACCGTCGCCCGGAATACATCAACGCGTTCTACAACGTGATCAACTGGCCGGAAGTTGCTGCGCGCTACCAAGCCGCACTGGTTTGAGCCTTCAATAAAAACAATCAGGGCTGACTATGGGCACTGAAACACTGGCGATTGGCAGCGGGCGGATGTTTCGTTACGCGGTGGGCTCGCTGTTGCTGTTGGCGGGGATGACTCTGCTGGTCGCCCACGGTTTGCACTGGCTGAATCTTGAACCCAGGTTGCTGCGCGCATTGCAGGGCGGCGCTATCTGCGCCTTGGGCACGGCGCTCGGCGCGGTGCCGGTGCTGATAATCCGGCGCATGCCGCAGGCACTCAGCGACACCTTGCTGGGATTTGGTGCCGGGGTGATGCTGGCGGCGACGGCGTTTTCGCTGATCGTGCCGGGCATTGCTGCGGCTGAGAGTCTTGGCCTGACGCCGTGGGCCGCCAGTGGTTTGATCTGCTTTGGCATCCTGCTCGGCGCGTTCGGCCTGTATCTGGTGGATCGCAGGGTTTCCGGTGCTACGCCGGAGATGCTCGTCGGCACGCTTGAGCGTCCGGTGATTCCACCGCGCATCTGGCTGTTCGTGTTCGCCATCATCGCGCACAACATTCCGGAAGGCATGGCGGTCGGCGTTTCTGCCGGTGGCGGTATGGCGGATGCCGACAGTCTGGCGATGGGCATCGCGTTGCAGGATGTGCCGGAAGGTCTGGTGATTGCACTGGTGCTGGCCGGGGCGGGAATGTCGCGGGTCAGGGCCTTTCTGATCGGCGCGGCGTCAGGGCTGGTCGAACCGGTGTTTGCGCTGTTATGCGCGTGGCTGGTGAGTCTGGCTCAAGTGCTGTTGCCACTGGGGCTGGCGCTGGCGGCCGGGGCGATGTTGCTGGTGGTGACTCACGAAGTGATTCCGGAGTCGCGCCGGCATGGACATGACAAGCTGGCGAGTCTTGGCTTGTTGATCGGGTTTTGTCTGATGATGGTGATGGATACGGCGTTGGGTTGAATGAAGGTGAGGAGGGAGCAAGCTCCCTCATTGGCGGATCAGCCGCCTTCGTCGAAGTAGTTGTTGATCAGCTCCACCAAGGCGTCCATAGCTTCCTGAGCCTGTTCGCCCTCGGTGCTCAAATGGATTTTGGTGCCCTTGCCAGCCGCGAGCATCATCATCGCCATGATGCTTTTACCGTCCACTGCTGTCTCGGGCGTGCGACCGACTCTTATCGTAGTCTCCGGAAACTTGCCGGCCACGCCGACAAATTTGGCCGATGCCCGGGCATGCAGGCCCAGCTTATTGATGATTTCGATTTCACGAGCAGGCATCGCGGTGTGAATCCTTTAGGTGAGGTCGCGGTGGCGAACCTGGACGTTCTTCAGGGTTTTCTGCAGGGCCTGACCCAGGCGTTCGGTCAGGTAGACGGAGCGGTGGTGCCCGCCGGTGCAGCCAATGGCAATGGTGACGTAGGCGCGGTTGCTGGCGGCGAAACGTGGCAGCCACTTGTTCAGATAGGCGTAGATGTCCTGATACATTTCTTCGACATCCGGCTGTTCCGCCAGGTACTCGGCCACAGGTGCATCTAGTCCGGACTGCGCACGCAGCTCCGGTTTCCAGTACGGATTGGGCAGGCAGCGGACGTCGAAGACCAAATCGGCATCGACCGGCATGCCGCGCTTGAAACCAAACGATTCGACCAGGAACGCCGTACCCGGCTCAGGCTGATTCAACAGGCGCAACTTCAGGGTGTCGCGCAGTTGATACAGATTGAGGTGGGTGGTGTTGATTTTCAGGTCGGCCAGATCGGCGATCGGGCCGAGCAGGGCGCTTTCATCGTGGATGGCTTCGGCCAGGGAGCGATTGGCGTTGCTCAACGGGTGACGACGACGGGTCTCGGAAAAACGCTTGAGCAGGGTTTCTTCGTCGGCGTCCAGATACAGCACATCGCACTTGATATGCTTGGCCCGCACGTCTTCGAGCAATTCGGGGAAACGAGACAGATGGCTCGGCAGGTTGCGCGCATCGATCGATACCGCGACCAGCGGCTGCGCCAGCTCGGTGTGGATCAACGCGCGCTCGGCCAGTTCCGGCAGCAGGCCGGCCGGGAGGTTGTCGATGCAGTAGTAACCGTTGTCTTCAAGGACATTCAGGGCGGTACTTTTACCCGAGCCCGAACGGCCACTGACGATGATCAAACGCATGATTAGTGCCCGTTCTGCTCGTCCAGTACAACCTGGTACAGGGCCTCGTTGCTCGGAGCGCTGCGCAGTTTTTCGCGCACTTCCTTGCGGTCGAGCATGCTGGCGATCTGGCGCAGCAATTCCAGGTGCGCATCGGTCGCGGCTTCCGGGACCAGCAGCACGAACAGCAGGTCCACCGGGGCGCCGTCGATGGCGTCGAAATCGATCGGGGCTTCGAGGTGCAGCAGCGCGCTGACCGGCGCCGTGCAGCCCTTGAGGCGGCAGTGGGGAATGGCGATGCCGTTGCCGAAACCGGTGGAGCCGAGTTTCTCACGGGCGATCAGCGCCTCGAAGACATCCTGCATCGCCAGATCCGGCACTTCGCGGTGGATCAGGTTGGCAATCTGTTCGAGGGCTTTTTTCTTGCTGCCGCCCGGCGCGTTCACCTGGGAACGGCCGGGGGTCAGGATGGTTTCAAGTCGGATCATGGGATAGGGGGGTTAACGACCGGTTGCGCCCTGGAGGAGGCTCTCGGTCTTTTCCTTATGCTTTTTGAGTTGGCGGTCCAGCTTGTCGGTGAGTGAGTCGATCGCAGCATACATGTCGGTATCTTCTGCGTTGGCGACCACTTCTTTTCCGGGAATATGCAAGGTGGCTTCGATTTTCTGCTGCAGTTTTTCGACGCACATCGTGACCTGCACGTTGGTGATCTTGTCGAAATGTCGCTCCAGTCGTTGGAGTTTTTCCTCGATGTAGGAACGCAGAGGTTGGGTCACTTCCAGTTGGTGTCCACTGATGTTGACTTGCATACAGCTTCTCCTTCGTTGCCAGTGCATAAAGCGGCAGGCCGAAAAGCCTGCCACTGGAACGCTGTAACGTGGCTTACATCAACCGCTTGCGTTCGCTCGAAGGCGCGATTCCGAGGGATTCGCGGTACTTGGCGACGGTGCGGCGAGCCACCTGAATGCCTTGTGCCTCCAGTAAACCAGCGATCTTGCTGTCACTCAACGGCTTTTTCTGATTTTCCGCCGCGACCAGTTTCTTGATGATCGCGCGAATCGCCGTGGACGAGCATTCGCCGCCTTCGGAGGTGCTGACGTGGCTGGAGAAAAAGTATTTCAGTTCATAAATACCGCGCGGGGTATGCATGAATTTTTGTGTGGTCACCCGCGAGATCGTCGACTCGTGCATGCCGACCGCTTCGGCGATGTCATGCAGCACCAGCGGCTTCATCGCTTCGTCGCCATATTCGAGGAAACCGCGCTGATGTTCGACGATCTGCGTGGCCACTTTCATCAGGGTTTCGTTGCGGCTCTGCAGGCTCTTGATGAACCAGCGGGCTTCCTGCAACTGATTGCGCATGAAAGTGTTGTCGGCGCTGGTGTCGGCACGCTTCACAAAACCGGCGTACTGGGCGTTGACGCGCAGACGTGGCACTGATTCCTGGTTCAGTTCCACCAGCCAGCGCTCGTTGTCCTTGCGCACGATCACATCGGGAATGACGTATTCGGCTTCGGTCGATTCGATCTGCGAGCCCGGACGCGGATTGAGGCTCTGCACCAGTTCGATGACCTGGCGCAGTTCGTCTTCCTTGAGCTTCATGCGCCGCATCAACTGGCTGTAATCGCGGCTGCCGAGCAGGTCGATGTAATCGGCGACCAGACGTTTGGCCTCGGTGAGCCACGGCGTCTTCGCGGGCAGCTGGCGCAATTGCAGCAGCAGGCATTCGCTGAGGTTGCGTGCGCCGATCCCGGCGGGCTCGAATTGCTGGATGCGATGCAGGACGGCTTCGATTTCGTCGAGCTCGATGTCCAGTTCCGGGTCGAACGCTTCGAGAATTTCTTCGAGCGTTTCGTCCAGGTAACCCTGATTGTTGATGCAATCGATCAGAGTCACGGCGATCAGGCGATCGGTGTCGGACATCGGCGCCAGGTTCAGTTGCCAGAGCAGATGGCTCTGCAGGCTCTCGCCGGCGGAAGTGCGGGTGGTGAAATCCCACTCGTCGTCATCGCTGCTGGGCAGGCTGCTGGCGCTGGTCTGATAAACATCTTCCCAGGCGGTGTCTACCGGCAGTTCGTTGGGGATGCGCTCGTTCCATTCGCCATCTTCAAGGTTGTCCACCGTCGGGGCGGCTTCCTGATAGGAGGGTTCCTGGATTTCGGCGGGCTTCTGTTCGGCGTTGTCGGCCAAGGGATCGGCGTTATCGAAGTCGTCGCCTTCTTCCTGGCGTTCGAGCATCGGATTGGATTCCAGAGCCTCCTGGATTTCCTGTTGCAGGTCCAGGGTCGACAATTGGAGCAGGCGGATGGCCTGTTGCAGCTGCGGTGTCATCGTCAGCTGCTGGCCCATTCTCAAGACTAGCGATGGTTTCATGGCAGGGGCTTAACACCTTATTCGCCGGCGCTTTGCGCCATCCACTACAGGGCGCCGAAGCGCCAAACTTAAGCAAATTATATGCCTGAAACTGAAGTGTTTGCCTAGAGCGCTGTAACAATTAAAGCGGATAAATGCGCCTTGAATCGATACAGCGCTGGCGCGCTTACAGGCGGAACTCGTGACCCAGATACACTTCCTTGACCAGATCGTTGGCCAGGATGGTCTCGGCATCGCCTTCAGCGATCAGTTGACCGTCGTTGACGATGTAAGCGGTTTCGCAGATATCCAGCGTCTCACGGACGTTGTGGTCGGTGATCAACACCCCGATGCCCTTGGCCTTGAGGTGGTGGATGATCTGCTTGATGTCGCCGACCGAGATCGGGTCGACACCGGCGAACGGTTCGTCGAGCAGGATGAATTTCGGCGCAGTGGCCAGAGCGCGAGCGATTTCCACCCGGCGACGCTCGCCACCGGACAGGCTCATGCCGAGGTTGTCGCGGATGTGGCTGATGTGGAATTCCTGCAGCAGGCTTTCCAGCTCCTTGCGACGACCGGCCTTGTCGAGTTCAGGACGGGTCTCGAGGATCGCCATGATGTTGTCGGCGACCGACAGTTTGCGGAAGATCGACGCTTCTTGCGGCAGATAGCCGATACCGGCCTTGGCGCGGCCATGCATCGGCTGGTGGCTGACGTCCAGATCATCGATCAGCACCCGGCCCTGATCGGCCTGCACCAGGCCGACGATCATGTAGAAGCAGGTCGTCTTGCCGGCGCCGTTCGGGCCGAGCAGGCCGACGATCTGCCCGCTGTCGATCGACAGGCTGACGTCACGCACGACCTGGCGGCTTTTATAGGCCTTGGCCAAGTGCTGAGCTTTCAGAGTTGCCATTACTGGGATTTCTCTTCGGTTTTCTTCTTCGGCTGGATCACCATGTCGATGCGCGGACGCGATTCGGTGACCTTGCTGCCCGTGGCGCGACCGGCGCTGGCCAGTTTCTTCACGGTGTCGTAGACGATTTTTTCGCCTTGGGTGACGTTGTTATCCTTGTCGATAACCTTGGCCTTGTCGATCAGCACCACGCGGTTCTGCTGGGCGTGGTATTGAATCGTCACGCCGTAGCCCTTGACCGGGTTGGCGTCGCCCTGGGTCTGCAACTGCTCGAAGTAAGCCAGATTGCCCACCGAGGTCACCACGTCGATATCGCCGTTGGGCGCGCGAGTCATGGTCACCGTGTTGCCTTTAACGATCATCGAGCCCTGGGTAATGATCACGTCACCTTTATAGGTGGCGATGCCATTCTTGTCGTCCAGCTGGGCGTCGTCGGCCTGAATGCGGATAGGTTGCTGCTGATCGTTCGGCAGGGACCAGGCGCTCGCGCTTCCCAGTGCTGCGCCCAGACTGAGCAAAATAGGGAGGGTTTTAACGAGCCTCATACTGTCCTCTTACGTTCGATTGCAGGTGTATCCTGCTGTCCTTCAGGTACGCTTTCATTCCGACGCCAGTCGACACGCCGCCAGCGCCCTCGATTCTAACGGGTTGCGCAGTCTGCGCATATTCCTGCTGCGGGAACACCGTCATGCGGGTGCTGGTGATCAGGGTGCCGCGCTTTTTCTCATCGGTGCGCTGTACGCGGACCGAATCGATCAATTCCACTTCGGTACCGCCCGAGTTCACTTCGCCGCGCTCGCTGGTCACGTGCCACGGGAAGTCGGTGCCGCGATACATGTTCAAATCAGGCTTGGTCACCAGCGTGACATCGGTGGCCTTGACGTGCTCGGCCTTGTCGGAGGTCATCTCGTATTGCACCTTGCCGTCGGGCAGGTACTGGATGGTGTGCGTGTTGGTCGCGTACCAGTCGATCGGGTTCTCGGCAGTCGAGACCGGAGGCTTGTCGAGGAAGCGTTCCGGGCTGATGTTCCAATAGCCCACCGCAGCGAAAATCGCCGCGATGCAGCCGAACAGCAGGAAGTTGCGAAACTTTTTGCTAAACATGGTCTGGCTCACAGGTACGCGGCGTTGGCCGCTTCGAGGCGGCCCTGGGCGCGCAGGATCAATTCGCAGAATTCGCGGGCAGCACCTTCCCCGCCACGGGCGCGGGTAACGCCGTGGGCGTGTTCGCGGACGAAATCGGCAGCGTTGGCCACCGCCATGCCCAGCCCTACGCGGCGGATTACCGGCAAGTCTGGCAGATCGTCGCCCAGATAGGCGACTTCTTCATAGCTTAGGCCCAGTTGTGCGAGCAGGCCGTCGAGAACCACCAATTTGTCTTCGCGCCCCTGAAACAGATGCGGGATGCCGAGATTCTTCGCGCGGCGCTCGACCACCGGGGTCTTGCGACCGCTGATGATCGCGGTTTGCACGCCGGCATTCATCAGCATCTTGATGCCCTGGCCGTCGAGAGTATTGAAAGTCTTGAACTCGCTGCCGTCTTCGAGGAAGTACAGCCGACCGTCGGTGAGTACACCGTCGACGTCGAAGACTGCCAGTTTGATCGCTTTGCCGCGTTGCAGCAGATCGTTGCTCATTACATGACTCCTGCGCGCAGCAGATCGGAGAGGTTGAAGGCGCCGATCGGGCGATCCTCCTCGTCGACGACTACCAGGGCGCTGATTCGATGGTCTTCCATGATTTTCAGGGCTTCGGCGGCAAGCATGTCGGGCCGCGCGGTTTTGCCATGTGCGGTCATCACTTCGTCGATGGTCGCGTTGCGAATGTCGATGGTGCGGTCCAGGGTGCGACGCAGATCACCGTCGGTGAAGATCCCGGCGAGTTTGCCGTCGGCCTCAAGGATAGCGGTCATGCCGAGGCCCTTGCGGGTCATTTCCATCAGCGCATCCTTGAGCAGGGTGCCGCGCTGGACCTGCGGCAGTTCCTCCCCGGCGTGCATGACGTTTTCCACTTTCAGCAACAGGCGCCGGCCAAGTGCGCCGCCCGGATGCGAGAAGGCAAAATCTTCGGCGGTAAAACCGCGCGCTTCCAGCAAGGCCACGGCCAGGGCGTCACCCATGACCAGCGCTGCGGTAGTCGAAGATGTCGGTGCCAGGTTCAACGGGCAGGCTTCGTGCTCAACGTGCACATTGAGATTGACCTCGGCAGCCTTCGCCAGCGGCGACTGCGGGTTGCCAGTGACGCTGATCAACTGGATGCCCAGGCGTTTGATCAATGGCAGCAGCGTTATGATTTCGTTGGTCGAACCGGAGTTCGACAGCGCCAGAATGACGTCGTCGCGGGTGATCATGCCCATGTCGCCATGGCTGGCTTCGGCGGGATGGACAAAAAACGCCGGAGTGCCGGTGCTGGCCAGGGTCGCGGCGATCTTGTTGCCGATGTGCCCGGATTTGCCCATGCCGACCACGACCACACGGCCCTTGCTGGCCAGAATCATCTCGCAAGCGCGTACGAAATCGGCGTCGATATGGGCCATCAAGCCTTGGACGGCTTCCACTTCGAGGCGGATGGTGCGTTGTGCCGATTGAATCAGGTCGCGGGTTTTGCTCATGTCAGAATCGTATGGGCCGATGAAAAGGCGGCGATTATAGCGGTTATGTGGCAAAGCCTCACGCAAGTTCGTCGTGCTTTGTCATTACTGGTTACCAAAACCCTCTGAAAGTCGCTGCGACCCTCATCTGTCGGCGATTCAGGCCGGGTTCTCGCTTGGGCGCTCAGCCTTTGCAGTGATATAGTTCGCCGCCAGTTCGGCCTGCCCGGGATGCAGGTGTTTCCGAGGAAAGTCTGGCATCCCAGTGAGAGGCTGCATCGCAAGGAGTTTAGATGAGTGCCGATAACGCCTACGCGGTCGAGCTGAAGGGAGTCTCCTTCAAGCGCGGTGCGCGGAGCATTTTCAATAACGTCGATATCCGCATCCCGCGCGGCAAGGTCACCGGCATCATGGGGCCTTCCGGCTGCGGCAAGACCACGCTGCTGCGTCTGATGGGCGCGCAGTTGCGCCCGTCCAGCGGCGAAGTCTGGGTCAACGGGCAGAACCTGCCGACGCTGTCGCGCAGTGACCTGTTCGATGCGCGCAAGCACATGGGCGTGCTGTTTCAGAGCGGTGCGCTGTTCACCGACCTCGATGTGTTCGAGAACGTAGCCTTTCCGCTGCGGGTTCACACGCAACTGCCGGAAGACATGATCCGCGACATCGTCCTGCTCAAGTTGCAGGCCGTGGGGCTGCGCGGTGCCATCGAACTGATGCCGGACGAGCTGTCCGGCGGCATGAAGCGCCGCGTCGCGCTGGCCCGGGCAATTGCCCTCGATCCGCAGATTCTCATGTACGACGAGCCTTTCGTGGGCCAGGACCCGATCGCCATGGGCGTACTGGTGCGCCTGATTCGTTTGCTCAACGATGCACTGGGCATCACCAGTATCGTGGTGTCCCACGATCTGGCGGAGACCGCGAGCATTGCCGATTACATTTATGTAGTGGGCGATGGTCAGGTGCTGGGGCAGGGCACGCCGGAGGAGCTGATGAATTCGGATGAGCCGCGTATCCGCCAGTTCATGACCGGCGATCCCGATGGTCCGGTGCCGTACCATTTTCCAGCGACGGATTACCGCGCAGATCTTCTGGGGAAGCGCTGATGCGCAGAATTTCATTGATGGAACGCGTGCGTCGGTTCGGCGAATCGGCGATCGACGCGGTCGCGGTGTTTGGTCGGGCGACCCTGTTCCTGTTTCACGCCCTGTTTGGCCGTGGCGGTATCAGCGGTGGTTTCGGCCTGTTGGTCAAGCAGCTGCACTCGGTCGGCGTCATGTCGCTGGTGATCATCGTGGTCTCCGGCATTTTCATCGGCATGGTGCTCGCGCTGCAGGGCTTCAGCATTCTTTCCAGCTATGGTTCAGAGCAGGCGGTGGGGCAGATGGTCGCCCTGACGTTGCTGCGTGAACTGGGGCCGGTGGTCACGGCGTTGCTGTTTGCCGGTCGCGCCGGTTCGGCATTGACCGCCGAGATCGGCAACATGAAATCCACCGAGCAGTTGTCCAGCCTGGAAATGATCGGTGTCGATCCGCTCAAGTACATCATTGCCCCGCGCCTGTGGGCCGGGTTCATTTCCCTGCCGGTGCTGGCGATGATCTTCAGTGTCGTCGGCATCTGGGGCGGTTCGTGGGTCGCGGTCGACTGGCTGGGCGTTTACGAAGGCTCCTACTGGGCGAACATGCAGAACAGTGTGACCTTCACCAGCGACGTGCTCAACGGCGTGATCAAGAGTGTCGTTTTCGCTTTCGTCGTGACCTGGATCGCCGTATTCCAAGGCTATGACTGTGAACCCACTTCCGAGGGAATCAGTCGTGCCACCACCAAGACCGTGGTCTTTGCCTCGCTGGCAGTGCTCGGTCTGGACTTTATTCTGACCGCTTTGATGTTTGGAGATTTCTGATGCAAAACCGCACCCTGGAAATCGGTGTCGGCCTGTTCCTGCTGGCAGGGATCCTGGCTTTGCTGCTGCTCGCCTTGCGCGTCAGCGGCCTGTCTCCGACTTCGTCCACCGACACCTATAAGTTGTATGCCTATTTCGACAATATCGCCGGTCTGACGGTCAGAGCCAAAGTGACCATGGCCGGTGTGACCATCGGCAAGGTCACCGCCATCGATCTGGATCGCGACAGTTTCACCGGTCGGGTCACGCTGCAGGTGGATAAAAAGGTCGACAACCTGCCGGTTGATTCGACTGCGTCTATCCTCACCGCGGGCCTTCTGGGCGAGAAATACATCGGTATCAGCGTCGGCGGTGAAGACACTCAGTTGAAAGACGGTGGAACCATCCATGACACGCAGTCGTCACTGGTACTGGAAGACCTGATCGGTAAATTCCTGCTCAATACCGTTAGCAAAGACGCCAAATGAGGAGCTTTTGAATGATCTCTATCTTGCGACGTGGCCTGTTGGTGTTGCTCGCGGCCCTGCCGTTGATGGCTAACGCTGCACCGGGACAATCGGCTCATGACCTGATTCAGGACACCACGAACCGGATGCTTGCCGATTTGCAGGCCAATAAAGAGAAGTACAAGCAGGATCCGCAGGATTTCTATGCGGCGCTGAACGGCATCGTCGGTCCCGTGGTGGATGCCGAGGGCATCTCCAAAAGCATCATGACCGTGAAGTATTCGCGCAAGGCCACGCCTGCGCAGATGCAGCGCTTCCAGGAAAACTTCAAGCGCGGTCTGTTCCAGTTCTACGGCAACGCTCTGCTGGAATACAACAACCAGGGCATCACCGTTGACCCGGCCAAAGACGAATCGGGCGACCGCACCAGCGTCAACATGACCGTCAAGGGCAGCAACGGCGCGATCTATCCAGTGCAGTACACCCTTGAGAAGATCAATGGCGAGTGGAAGCTGCGCAACGTGATCATCAACGGCATCAACATCGGCAAGCTGTTCCGTGACCAGTTCGCCGACGCCATGCAGCGCAATGGCAACGATCTGGACAAGACCATCGATGGCTGGGCCGGTGAAGTGGCCAAGGCCAAGCAGGAAACCGACAAAGCCGCCGCGAAGCCAGCCCAATGAGTGAGGCGGCAGTACGGATGAGTGATGTCGACGAATTGGTACTCAGCGGCGTGCTGGATTACCGCACCGGGCCTGACCTGCGCAAGGAAGGGCAGGCGCTGATCAAGTCGAGCAAGGCGTCGGCGCTGGTCATCGATTGTTCGGCGGTGCAGAAGTCCAGCAGCGTCGGCCTGTCGTTGCTGCTGTGCTTCATGCGTGATGCTCAGGCGGCCGGCAAGGCCGTCAGCATCCGCGCGATGCCCGAAGACATGCGCGAAATCGCTCAGGTCAGCGAGTTGACCGAGCTGTTGGCGCACCCCTGAACCCTCATCTATAAAGAAGCCCCCCGTCAGAGTCCTGCGTTGCGGGGTTCGCAGGCGCGGGGCTTTTTTGTATGATGTCCGACCCGTGCGCACAGGGCGCCGATTGAGGTTGAGCATGCAGGCCGTAGAAGTGAAGAGCTTCCTTGAAGGAAAGCTGCCAGGAACGCTGGTAGAAGTTGAAGGCGAAGGCTGCAACTTCCAGCTGAACGTGATCAGCGATGAACTGGCGGCGTTGAGCCCGGTGAAGCGTCAGCAGCAGGTCTATGCCCATTTGAACCCATGGATCACCGATGGCAGCATCCATGCGGTCACTATGAAATTTTTCAGCAGCGCGGCCTGGGCCGAGCGCACCTGAGCCCTAGGGCGTCGAGATACTAATGGATAAATTGATTATTACCGGTGGCGCTCGTCTTGATGGCGAGATCCGCATTTCCGGGGCAAAGAACTCTGCCCTGCCGATCCTGGCCGCGACCCTGCTGTGCGATGGCCCGGTGACCGTTGGCAACCTGCCGCACCTGCACGACATCACCACCATGATCGAGCTGTTCGGGCGCATGGGCATTGAGCCTGTGATCGACGAGAAGCTCAGCGTCGAAATCGACCCGCGCACCATCAAAACTCTGATCGCGCCGTACGAGTTGGTGAAAACCATGCGTGCGTCGATCCTCGTACTGGGCCCGATGGTCGCGCGGTTCGGTGAAGCCGAAGTCGCACTGCCGGGCGGTTGCGCCATCGGTTCGCGTCCGGTCGACCTGCACATCCGTGGCCTGGAAGCCATGGGCGCGGTCATCGACGTCGAAGGCGGCTACATCAAGGCCAAGGCGCCTGAAGGTGGCCTGCGCGGCGCGCACTTCTTCTTCGACACCGTCAGCGTGACCGGTACCGAAAACATCATGATGGCCGCAGCACTGGCCAAAGGTCGCAGCGTGTTGCAGAACGCCGCCCGCGAGCCTGAAGTGGTTGACCTGGCGAATTTCCTCAACGCCATGGGCGCCAAGGTTTCCGGCGCCGGCACCGACACCATCACCATCGATGGCGTCGAGCGTCTGGGTTCGGCTTTCTATAAGGTCATGCCTGACCGTATCGAAACCGGCACCTACCTGGTTGCTGCAGCCGTCACCGGTGGCCGCGTCAAGGTCAAGGACACCGATCCGACCATCCTCGAAGCGGTGCTGGAAAAGCTGCGTGAAGCCGGCGCGGAAATCACCTGCGGTGAAGACTGGATCGAGCTGAACATGCACGGCAAGCGCCCGAAAGCGGTCAACGTGCGCACCGCGCCGTACCCGGCGTTCCCGACCGACATGCAGGCACAGTTCATCTCGCTCAACGCCATTGCCGAAGGCACCGGTGCGGTGATCGAGACGATCTTCGAAAACCGCTTCATGCACGTGTACGAACTGCACCGCATGGGCGCCAAGATCCAGGTCGAAGGCAACACCGCGATCGTCACCGGTACCGAAATCCTCAAGGGCGCGCCTGTGATGGCCACCGACCTGCGGGCTTCGGCCAGTCTGGTGATCTCGGCACTCATGGCCGAAGGCGACACGCTGATCGATCGCATCTACCACATAGACCGTGGTTACGAGTGCATCGAAGAAAAACTGCAAATGCTGGGTGCCAAGATCCGTCGCGTTCCGGGCTGATCGCTGCATCGGGACACACGGACGTGTCCACTGAATTCGTTTCGAGTCGAGGGTGTGCGCACCCTCGATGTGTGTCCGGCGCCGATTGCGACCGGGCATGAGTACCTTGATAAGGACTGACGTTTCCCATGTTGACCATCGCACTGTCCAAGGGCCGCATCCTTGACGACACACTGCCGCTTCTCGCTGAAGCGGGCATCGTGCCGACCGAGAATCCGGACAAGAGCCGCAAGCTGATCATCCCCACGACCCAGGACGACGTGCGTCTGCTGATCGTGCGCGCCACCGACGTGCCGACCTATGTCGAGCATGGCGCGGCCGACCTCGGCGTCGCCGGTAAGGACGTGCTGATGGAATACAGCGGCCAGGGCCTGTACGAGCCGCTGGACCTGCAGATCGCGCAGTGCAAGCTGATGACTGCCGGCAAAATCGGCGCGGCCGAGCCCAAGGGCCGTCTGCGCGTGGCGACCAAGTTCGTCAATGTTGCCAAGCGTTACTACGCCGAGCAGGGCCGTCAGGTCGACATCATCAAGCTGTACGGCTCGATGGAACTGGCGCCGCTGATCGGTCTGGCCGACAAGATCATCGACGTGGTCGACACCGGCAACACCCTGCGCGCCAACGGCCTGGAGCCACAGGAACTGATCGCCACGATCAGCTCGCGCCTGGTGGTCAACAAGGCTTCAATGAAAATGCAGCACGCCCGAATCCAGGCGTTGATCGACACCCTGCGCAACGCAGTGGAATCGCGACACCGCGGCTGATCTACCTGCGTGGCCCAAGGCCGCGCCGTCTATCCGCCTCATAGCCAGAATTCTCAGGTGCCCAAGCGGATCGAATGCTAGTTTCGGGCGCCTGAGTTATTTGCCATTCCTATGAGGCTCTCGCTATGACCGCAACCACTGCAATTCGCCGACTCAACGCTGCTGACCCGGATTTCGCGCATCATCTGGATCATCTGCTGAGCTGGGAAAGTGTGTCTGACGACTCGGTCAATCAGCGCGTGCTGGACATCATCAAGGCTGTGCGCGAACGCGGTGACGCGGCGCTGGTCGAGTTCACCCAGAAGTTCGACGGCCTCGAAGTCGCCTCGATGGCCGACCTGATCCTGCCGCGCGAGCGCCTCGAGCTGGCCCTGACCCGCATTACGGTGCCGCAGCGCGAAGCATTGGAAAAAGCCGCTGCCCGGGTGCGCAGCTATCACGAAAAGCAGAAGCAGGATTCCTGGAGCTACACCGAAGCCGACGGCACGGTGCTCGGCCAGAAAGTCACGCCGCTGGATCGTGCCGGCCTGTATGTGCCGGGTGGCAAAGCGTCGTATCCGTCATCGGTGTTGATGAATGCGATTCCGGCCAAGGTTGCCGGCGTGACCGAAGTGGTCATGGTCGTGCCGACCCCGCGCGGTGAGCTCAACGAACTGGTGCTGGCCGCTGCCTGCATCGCCGGTGTTGACCGGGTATTCACCATCGGCGGTGCGCAAGCGGTTGCTGCGCTGGCGTACGGCACTGAAAGCGTGCCGCGTGTCGACAAAGTCGTCGGCCCGGGCAACATCTACGTCGCCACCGCCAAGCGTCACGTGTTTGGCCAGGTCGGCATCGACATGATCGCCGGCCCTTCGGAAATCCTTGTGGTCTGCGATGGCCAGACCGATCCGGACTGGATCGCCATGGACCTGTTCTCTCAGGCCGAGCACGACGAAGACGCGCAAGCGATTCTGGTCAGCCCCGACGCCGAGTTCCTCGACAAGGTCGCCGCGAGCATCGACAAACTGCTGCCGACCATGGACCGCGCAACCATCATCGAGACCTCGATCAATGGCCGTGGCGCGCTGATCCAGGTGAGCGACATGGCCCAGGCCATCGAAGTCGCCAACCGCATCGCGCCGGAACACCTGGAGTTGTCGGTCGCTGATCCGCAAGCCTGGCTGCCGCAGATCCGTCACGCTGGCGCGATCTTCATGGGCCGCCACACCTCCGAAGCGCTGGGCGACTACTGCGCCGGCCCGAACCACGTCTTGCCGACTTCGGGCACTGCGCGTTTCTCCTCGCCGCTGGGTGTCTACGATTTCCAGAAACGTTCTTCGATCATCTTCTGCTCCGAGGCCGGTGCTTCGGAGCTGGGCAAGACTGCATCGGTACTGGCCCGTGGCGAATCGCTGAGCGCCCACGCCCGTAGCGCCGAATACCGCATCAAAGATGAAGACTTTCTGAAAGAGCAGGGGGAATGAGCATGAGTAAATTCTGGAGCCCGTTCGTCAAGGATCTGGTGCCGTACGTACCGGGCGAACAGCCGAAGCTGACCAGACTGGTCAAGCTCAACACCAACGAAAACCCCTACGGCCCGTCGCCAAAAGCATTGGCGGCGATGCAAGCCGAGCTCAACGACAATCTGCGCCTGTACCCGGACCCGAACAGTGATCTGCTGAAAAACGCCGTGGCCGAATACTACGGCGTGCAAACCAGTCAGGTGTTCCTCGGCAACGGTTCGGACGAAGTGCTCGCGCACATTTTCCACGGTCTGCTGCAACACGATCAGCCGCTGCTCTTCCCGGATATCAGCTACAGCTTCTATCCGGTCTATTGTGGGCTCTATGGAATTGAGTTCGACGCGGTGCCGCTGGATGCGCAATTCCAGATCAACCCGGCGGACTACGCCAAGCCGAACGGCGGGATCATTTTCCCCAACCCGAACGCCCCGACCGGCTGCCTGCTGGCGCTGGACGCCGTCGAGCAAATCCTCAAGGCCAGCCCGGATTCGGTGGTCGTGGTGGATGAGGCCTACATCGACTTCGGCGGCGAAACCGCGATCAGTCTGGTGGACCGCTATCCGAACCTGCTGGTGACACAGACATTGTCCAAGTCCCGCTCGCTGGCCGGTCTGCGTGTCGGTCTGGCGGTAGGGCATCCGGATCTGATCGAGGCGCTGGAGCGGATCAAGAACAGCTTCAACTCCTATCCGCTGGATCGTCTGGCGATTGTAGGTGCGGCGGCGGCGTTTGAAGATCGCGAATATTTCGACGAGACCTGTCGTCAGGTGATCGAGAGTCGCGATTGGGTCGTTGCGCAATTGCAGGCCAAGGGCTTTGAAGTCCTGCCGTCGGCGGCCAACTTCATCTTCGCCCGGCACCCGCAGCATGATGCGGCGGGGCTGGCTGCGAAACTGCGCGAGCAGGGCGTGATCGTGCGGCACTTCAAACAGGAGCGGATTGCGCAGTTCCTGCGGATTTCGATTGGCACGCCGGAGCAGAATCAGGCACTCATCGATGGACTGGGCAACCTCTAAAAGCAAAAAGCCCCTCACCCTAACCCTCTCCCAAAAGGAGAGGGGACTGATCGGGGGATATTGCTGAGGTACGCCGACCTGAATTTGCTTTACCGAATCCATAATCGACTCGCTCTTTCAGGTCGATGTATCCCGCAAGATAACTCGGTCGGCTCCCTCTCCCCCGGGAGAGGGCTGGGGTGAGGGGAGCTTTTTATTCGTGATGCGGCTCGCCAAGGAACGTCAGTGAACTGAACAGCCCTCGACTATCCACATCCACACTGTCCTTCACCGGCACTTCAACCTGCGCCGCAATCACATTCAATCCCTCATTCCTCACCAGCACCTGCGCACGCCCATCCGTGTCGGTCTCGGTGCTCAGCGTATTCGGCGCGCTGCGATAGTCGCCGTACAACTTCACCCCCGCCGCCGGTTTGCCATCGAGCAACACCCGCACCGGCAACGATTTGCCCGGCCCTACCGTCAGCGGATCGACCTCCGGCAGGATCAGCAGTTTGATTTGATCCAGCTTCGGCAACTTTGCCCCCGGTTGATAAATCGCCAGGCTGTACTTGAACGTTTGTGTGGCCTCGGTGGCGCCGGGCACTTTGCTGCGTCCTTCGTTGATCCACTTCTTGTCCGCCGTCTGTGACCACATGCCATTGTTCAGCGCTACGGCCATCACTGCCGGCGGCTTCAACGGTTTCAGCCGTGCATGATCAGCCAGGCGCTCGACGCTGACCGGGATCATCTTGCCGCCCGCGTCATAAGCCCAGGCACCGCTGATTTTCTGCGCCTTGAAGGCGTTGTCTTCGGCGCCGTGGCCGTAGATCACTTCGATATTGCCGCGCCGTTCCTCTGTCCACAGGCCGTGGGCCGAAACCTGGCCTGCGAACAACGCAGCGATGAGCAGAAGGGGTTTGCCGTAGTGCATGGTGACGTCCTTTTACAGGTTGAGTGTCAGGCTGACGGTGAAATTGCGCGGTTCGCCGGGGTTGACCCAGTAGTTGCTGTAGGAGCGCTCGTAGTATTTCTCGTCGAAGATGTTGTTCAGGTTCAGGCCGACCGTGACGTTCTCGCTGGCCTTGTAGTGCGCGAGCAGGTCGACGGTTTGGTAGGCCGGCAATTCGAAGTCGCTGCCTGACTCGCCCGAGCGATCGCCGACGTAAGTGAACGCTGCGCCGACGTCTGAACCGCGCAGACGGCCATCCTGAAATTCATACACACCCAGCAGACTGCCGCTGCGCTTGGCCACGCCGAGGATGCGGCTGCCGGCGGGAATGGTCGCGTCACCCTTGGTCACCTCGGCGTCGATGTAGGCGAAGGCGCCGATGACCCGCACCGCGTCGGTCACCTGGCCGCTCAATTGCCAATCGAAACCCCGGCTTCGCGCCTTGCCCATGGCGCGGCTGGTGTCGGTGCCCGGATCGAGGGCGAGGACGTTTTCCTTGTCGATGTGAAAGAAGGCGAGGGTGCTGCTCACGCGCTCATCGAACAATTCGTTCTTGATCCCCACTTCGTAACCGACGCCTTCTTCCGGATCGAAGGATTTGCCCGAAGCATCCAGCCCGTTGTTCGGTTTGAACGAGGTCGAGGCGTTGGCGAACAGGCCAGTGTTCGGCGTGAGTTGATAGAGCAGGCCGGCGCGTTGGGTCAGCGCGTCGTGGCGCTGCTGGCTCTTGGCGTTACGGCTGTGGTCGTCGATGCGCTGATCGAAGTGTTCGAAGCGCGCGCCGAGCATGCCGCGCAGCTTGTCGGAGAAGATGATCTGGTCCTGCAGGTTCAACGCATGGCTTTCGACGTGTTCGAAGAAGTCAGTGCCCGAGCGCGCACCGTTGGGTTTTGGCTGGCCGTAGACCGGCTTATAGATGTCGATGGCGTAGGGGCCGCCGGCGACGGTGGTGACGCGTTCGTCCTTGCGGTAATTCTCGTACTCGGTGCCCACCAGCAATTCATGCTGCCACGGGCCGAGGTCGAACAGACCGCGCAGTTCCAGTTGGGTGATGCTGTCGTGCCAATTCGTATCGCGTTCGCGCAAGCGGCGGTTGACCGTGTGGCCGTCGGCGTTCAGCGCGCGTTGTTCCGAGGCGTCGCCCCAGAGCTTGCCTTCCTTGTAGTGGCTGGCCAGACGCAGTTTCCAATTGTCGTTCAGATGGTGCTCAAGCGTGGCCTGAAGCAGGTTGTTGTGGTTGTCGATGTTGCCGTCGTTGGGTTCGCCCAGGAACGTCGAACGCGATACGCCGCTCCATTTATTGTTTGGCGCCACCACGCCGCGATCGAACGTCGAGTTGTGACGAACGATTTCGCTTTCCACCAGCAGCGAGGTGTCCGGGTTCAACTGCCAACTGATCGAGGGCGCGACGAAGACCCGCTGGCTGTCGACGTGATCGCGAAAGCTGTGGTTGTCCTCGACGGCGAGATTGATGCGCGAGAGTACGTCGCCCTGTTCATCGAGGGGCGTATTGACGTCCAGCGCGGTGCGATAGCGGTCCCAACTACCGGCGCTGGTTTGTAGAGTGGTGAACGCTTGCGGCTGGGGTTTCTTGGTGACGATGTTCACCGTGCCGCCGGGATCGCCTCGACCGTAGAGGCTGGCGGCCGGGCCTTTGAGCACTTCGATGCGTTCGATGTTCGCCGCATCCGGCGTGCTCGGGTAGCCGCGATTGGCGCTGAAGCCATCCTTGTAGAACTCGGACGTGGTGAAGCCGCGCACGCTGTATTCGTACAGGGTCAGGCCGCCGAAGTTGTTCTGTTTCGATACCCCGCCAGCGAAATCCAGCGCGCGTTCAACGCTGGCGCTGCCCAGATCCGAAAGCACGCTGGCCGGGACTACGCTGATGGCTTGCGGGATATCGCGAATCGCCGTGTCGGTTTTGGTCGCACTGGCGGAGCGAGTCGCGCGATAGCCGCTGACCGGGCCGGTAGGAGATTCATAGTCGGAGGTGACGCTGATGGCTTCGAGCTCAACGGGCTGCGGTTCATCGGCGAAGGCGGGATCGCAGAGCAAACCCAGGGTCAGGCCCAGCAGCGAAGCCTTTTTTCGAGACGACATGTTATGTTGTTCCAATTGTCAGAATTGAAACAATATAACATGCCCGTTGAGAATGTCTGTTATTCGCGCCGCTGGCGCGAAAACATTTCTACTCTTCTTTTTCTTTCACTGGTGCCGGCGGTGGACGCAGGCCGATTTCAGCGCTCAGCTTCAGCTCCTTGCCGTTGCGCATGACCTGGATCGTCACCTTGTCAGTCGGTTTGATTCGCGCCACCTGGTTCATCGAACGGCGACCATCGCCGGCCGGTTCGCCATCGATACTCAGAATCACATCGCCCAGCTGCAGGCCGGCTTTCTGCGCCGGGCCGTCACGGAAAATCCCCGCGACGACAATTCCCGGACGTCCGGACAAGCCAAACGACTCGGCCAGTTCCTGGGTCAGCGGTTGCACTTCGATGCCCAGCCAGCCACGGATCACCTGACCGTGCTCGATGATCGACTTCATGACTTCCATCGCCAGTTTCACCGGAATCGCAAATCCGATGCCTTGCGAGCCGCCGGACTTGGAGAAGATCGCCGTGTTGATGCCAGTGAGGTTGCCATTGGCATCGACCAGCGCACCGCCGGAGTTGCCCGGGTTGATCGCCGCGTCGGTCTGGATGAAGTCTTCGTAATTGTTCAGGCCCAACTGATTACGCCCGGTGGCGCTGATGATGCCCATGGTCACGGTCTGGCCGACGCCGAACGGGTTGCCGATGGCCAGCGCGACGTCGCCGATGCGAATGCTGTCGGAGCGGCCGACGGTGATCGCCGGGAGGTTTTTCAGGTCGATTTTCAACACCGCGAGGTCGGTTTCCGGGTCGCTGCCAATCACCCGTGCCAGCGTCTCGCGACCATCCTTGAGCGCCACGACAATCTGGTCGGCGCCGCTGGTGACGTGGTTGTTGGTGAGGATATAGCCCTCCGGGCTCATGATCACGCCGGAACCGAGGCTCGATTCCATGCGCTTCTGTTTCGGCGAGTTGTCACCGAAGAAGCGGCGGAACTGCGGATCCTCGAACAACGGATGCGCCGGTTTGTTGATGACCTTGGTGGTGTACAGGTTAACCACCGACGGTGCGGCGATACCTACCGCATCCGCATAGGACACCGGCCCCTGTTGCACGATCGTTGTCTGTGGCGCCTGTTGCAGATTGACGTCGAGGCTCGGTAGCCCGACCCACTCGGGGTAACGCTGAATAATCAACAGAGCGATAAGCACACCGGCCAACAGTGGCCAGCCGAAAAAACGCAGCGCCTTGAGCATTAAGCACGTTCCTGGAAAGGTTGCAGGCGAGGTCAGACCGCCCATAATGTCGCGCATTATACGAGGCCGCGCGTGCCTCTGAACGGGATATTTAGGAGTCTTTCATGGCCGTTGCCCTCAGCACCCTCGTCGAAGAAGCCGACCGTTACCTGACCAGTGCGAAAATTGCCGACTATTGCCCCAATGGATTGCAGGTCGAAGGCCGCCCGCAGGTGATGCGCATCGTCAGTGGCGTCACCGCCAGCCAGGCTTTACTGGACGCCGCCGTCGAAGCCGAGGCCGATCTGATCCTGGTCCACCACGGTTATTTCTGGAAAGGCGAAAACCCCTGCGTCACCGGCATGAAACAGCGCCGCTTGAAGACCTTGCTCAAGCACGACATCAGTCTGCTGGCGTATCACCTGCCGCTGGATCTGCACCCGGACGTCGGCAACAACGTGCAACTGGCGCGTCAGCTCGACATCACTGTCGAAGGGCCGTTGGACCCGAGCAACCCGAAAGTCGTGGGTCTGGTCGGTTCGCTGAATGAGCCGATGACTGCCCGGGATTTCGCGCGCAAGGTGCAGGAAGTCATGGGCCGCGAGCCACTGCTGATCGAAGGCAGCGGTATGATCCGCCGCGTCGGCTGGTGCACCGGTGGCGGCCAGGGTTATATCGATCAGGGCGTGGCGGCGGGGGTCGACCTGTTCATCAGTGGCGAGGCCTCCGAGCAGACGTTTCACAGCGCGCGGGAAAACGACATCAGCTTCATCGCCGCCGGCCATCACGCCACCGAACGCTATGGCGTGCAGGCGCTGGGCGATTATCTGGCGAAGCGCTTTGCCCTTGAGCACATCTTCATCGACATCCCGAACCCTATCTGACACACCGCGTTTCCCCTGTAGGAGTGAGCCTGCTCGCGATAGCTTTGTCATATCCAACATAGCTGTGACTGATTCACCGCTATCGCGAGCAGGCTCACTCCTACAGGGGGCTTTGCGCCCAAACGAGTGGGCATATTCATATACCCTTTCGATCTAGTTGGCGTCCTGATTAGAAGAGGTCGCTGTGCTAGGATTCCCCGCTCGAACACGGCCCGCTGGCCGTTCATAAGAAAGCTTTCGTGAGTAGCCATGGTCGACAAACTGACGCATCTGAAACAGCTGGAGGCGGAAAGCATCCACATCATCCGCGAGGTGGCCGCCGAGTTCGATAACCCGGTGATGCTGTACTCCATCGGTAAAGACTCCGCCGTGATGCTGCACCTGGCACGCAAGGCGTTCTTCCCGGGCAAACTGCCGTTTCCGGTGATGCACGTCGACACCCGCTGGAAATTCCAGGAGATGTACAAGTTCCGCGACAAGATGGTCGAAGAACTGGGCCTGGACCTGATCACCCACATCAACCCCGATGGCGTGGCGCAGAACATCAACCCGTTCACCCACGGCAGCGCCAAGCACACCGACATCATGAAAACCGAAGGCCTGAAGCAGGCACTCGACAAGCATGGTTTCGACGCAGCCTTCGGCGGTGCCCGTCGCGATGAAGAGAAGTCCCGCGCTAAAGAGCGCGTGTACTCGTTCCGCGACAGCAAGCACCGCTGGGACCCGAAAAACCAGCGTCCCGAACTGTGGAACGTCTACAACGGCAAGGTCAACAAGGGCGAATCCATCCGTGTATTCCCGTTGTCGAACTGGACCGAGCTGGACATCTGGCAGTACATCTACCTCGAAGGCATCCCGATCGTGCCGCTGTATTTTGCCGCCGAACGCGAAGTGATCGAGAAGAACGGCACGCTGATCATGATCGACGACGAGCGCATCCTTGAACACCTGTCCGACGAAGACAAAGCGCGCATCGTGAAAAAGAAAGTGCGGTTCCGCACCCTGGGCTGCTACCCGTTGACGGGCGCGGTGGAGTCCGAGGCCGAAAGCCTCACGGACATCATTCAGGAAATGCTCCTGACGCGAACTTCCGAGCGCCAGGGCCGGGTCATCGACCACGATGGCGCAGGCTCGATGGAAGACAAAAAACGTCAGGGTTATTTCTAAGGGGTTGTCATGTCGCACGCATCTGATTTGATCAGCGAGGACATCCTCGCCTACCTGGGCCAGCACGAACGTAAAGAGCTGCTGCGCTTTTTGACCTGCGGTAACGTCGACGACGGCAAGAGCACCCTGATCGGGCGCCTGCTGCACGACTCGAAGATGATCTACGAGGATCACCTCGAAGCGATCACCCGCGATTCGAAAAAATCCGGGACTACCGGTGACGACATCGACCTGGCGTTGCTGGTCGACGGTCTGCAGGCCGAGCGTGAGCAAGGCATCACCATTGATGTGGCCTACCGCTATTTCTCTACCGCCAAGCGCAAATTCATCATCGCCGACACCCCCGGCCATGAGCAGTACACCCGCAACATGGCCACCGGTGCATCCACCTGTGACCTGGCGATCATTCTGGTCGATGCCCGTTACGGCGTGCAGACCCAGACCCGTCGCCACAGCTTCATCGCTTCGTTGCTGGGCATCAAACACATCGTCGTCGCCATCAACAAGATGGACCTGAAGGACTTCGATGAAGGCGTGTTCGAGTCGATCAAGGCCGATTACCTGAAGTTCGCCGAAGGCTTGAAGATGAAGCCGACCAGCATGCACTTCGTGCCGATGTCTGCCCTCAAGGGCGACAACGTGGTGAACAAGTCCGAGCGCTCGCCGTGGTACACCGGCCAGTCGCTGATGGAAATTCTCGAGACCGTGGAAGTGGCGGGCGATCGCAATTTCACCGACCTGCGTTTCCCGGTGCAGTACGTCAACCGTCCGAACCTGAACTTCCGTGGTTTCGCCGGCACTCTGGCCAGCGGCATCGTGCACAAGGGCGACGAAGTCGTGGTGCTGCCGTCCGGCAAGAGCAGCCGGGTGAAGTCCATCGTCACGTTCGAAGGTGAGCTGGAACACGCAGGTCCCGGTCAGGCGGTGACGCTGACCATGGAAGACGAAATCGACATCTCCCGTGGCGACCTGCTGGTGCATGCCGACAACGTGCCGCCGGTCACCGACAGCTTCGAAGCGATGCTGGTGTGGATGGCTGAAGAGCCGATGCTGCCGGGCAAGAAATACGACATCAAACGCGCCACCAGTTACGTGCCGGGCTCGATTGCCAGCATCGTCAACAAGGTCGACGTCAACACTTTGGAAGAAGGCCCGGCGAGCGCGTTGCAGCTCAACGAAATCGGCAAGGTGAAGATCGCACTCGATGCACCGATCGCCCTCGACGGTTACGAAAGCAACCGCACCACCGGCGCATTCATTGTCATCGATCGCCTGACCAACGGCACCGTTGGCGCCGGCATGATCGTCGCTCAGCCAGTGGCTCATGGCACCGCCACGCACCACGGCAAACTGGCTCACGTGGCAACTGAAGAACGTGCCCAGCGTTTCGGCCAGCAACCGGCCACCGTGCTGTTCAGCGGCCTGTCCGGTGCGGGTAAAAGCACCCTGGCGTATGCGGTCGAGCGCAAGCTGTTCGACATGGGCCGTGCGGTGTTTGTACTGGATGGCCAGAACCTGCGTCACGATCTGAACAAAGGTCTGCCACAGGATCGCGCCGGTCGCACCGAGAACTGGCGTCGTGCTGCACACGTGGCGCGTCAGTTCAACGAAGCGGGCCTGCTGACATTGGCCGCCTTCGTTGCGCCGAGCGCCGAAGGTCGCGAGCAGGCCAAGGAACTGATCGGCAAGGATCGCTTGCTGACGGTTTACGTGCAGGCCTCGCCAACCGTATGCGCCGAACGTGATCCGCAAGGTCTGTATGCCGCTGGCGGCGACAATATCCCTGGCGAATCCTTCCCCTACGACGTGCCGCTCAACGCCGACCTGGTGATCGATACGCAGTCGCTGAGTCTGGAAGAAAGCGTCAAGCAAGTGCTGGAGCTGTTGCGTCAGCGTGGCGCCATATAAGCGTTAGCGCCAAATAAAAAGCCCGCCGATGAGCAATCATCGGCGGGCTTTTTTATTCGGGCCAGCTCGGTCAATTGTAGGAGTGAGCCTGCTCGCGATAGCGGTGTGTCATTCAACAATGGTGGCGGCTGATCCACCGCTATCGCGAGCAGGCTCACTCCTACAGGCGGCTCAGTGTTTGGGCGGATACTCGCGGTGCATCTGCTCCAGCAGCGCATCCTTGTCCAGCCACAGCTGATTGATCCAGCCCTGAAACTGCAAACGGTACTCGCCGTCCTGGTCGTAGTTCTTGCCGATGAAGGCCGGCGGGATTTTGATTTCTTCAAAATGCACCACCACATCGCGCACGTTGCCGCAGAGCAAATCCCAGAACCCCGGTCGTCCGGCCGGGTAATGAATCGTCACATTGACGATCGACTCCAGCTGTTCGCCCATCGCATCGAGCACAAAGGCGATCCCGCCAGCCTTGGGCTTGAGCAAATACTTGAACGGCGACTGCTGTTGCGCATGCTTGCCTTCGGTAAAGCGTGTGCCTTCGACGAAGTTGAAAATCCCCACCGGGTTATGCCGGAATTTTGCGCAGGTCTTGCGCGTGGTCTCCAGGTCCTTGCCTTTCTTCTCCGGATGCTTTTCCAGATACGCCTTGGAGTAACGCTTCATGAACGGAAAGCCCAGCGCCCACCAGGCCAGACCGATCACCGGCACCCAGATCAGCTCCTGCTTGAGGAAAAACTTCAGCGGCTGAATCTTGCGGTTGAGCACGTATTGCAGGACCAGAATATCCACCCAGCTCTGGTGGTTGCTGGTGATCAGGTACGAGTGCTGATAGTCGAGACCCTGCAGGCCGCTGAGGTGCCAGCGGGTGCGCCGTACCAGGTTCATCCAGCCCTTGTTGTTGCTGATCCACGCCTCGTGGGTGTGGCTCATCAGCCAACCGGCAATGCGCTGGGTAACGGCAAACGGCAGGGCCTTGACCAGCGCCACGCAGAACAGGAACGAGCAGAGCAGAATCGTGTTGAGCGCCAACAGCAGCGAGGCGATCACGCCGCGCACGGGTGCGGGTAGAAAATCCAGCATTTACACATCCATAGGTCGGTTGGCGGCTTGAATCGCGGTGAGTGCGATGGTGTAGACGATGTCATCGACTTGCGCGCCGCGCGGCAAGTCGTTCACCGGTTTGCGCAGGCCTTGCAGCATCGGCCCGAGGCTGACGCAATCGGCGCTGCGTTGTACGGCTTTGTGCGTGGTGTTGCCGGTGTTGAGATCGGGGAACACGAACACCGTGGCGCGTCCGGCGACCTGACTGTTCGGCGCCAGTTGCCGGGCGACGTCGGCGTTGGCCGCAGCGTCGTATTGCAGCGGGCCGTCGATCAACAGTGAGTTTTGTTGCTCATGGGCGAGCAGGGTCGCCTCGCGGACTTTCTCGACCTCTTCACCGCGTGCCGATTCGCCGCTGGAATAACTGATCATCGCCACCCGTGGGATGATGCCGAATGCCGCTGCTGAATCCGCGCTTTGCAGGGCGATCTCCGCCAGTTCGGCAGCGCTCGGGTGCGGGTTCATCACGCAGTCGCCGTAGACCAGCACTTCTTCCGGGAAGAGCATGAAGAACACTGAAGACACCAGCGTACAGCCCGGCGCGGTCTTGATCAGTTGCAGGGCCGGGCGGATGGTGTTGGCGGTGGTGTTGATCACCCCGGACACCAGCCCGTCGACCTCATCCAGCGCAAGCATCATGGTGCCGATCACCACGGTGTCTTCCAGTTGCTGCTCGGCCATCGGTGCGTTGAGGCTTTTGCTCTTGCGCAGAGCGACCATCGGTTCGACGTAGCGTTCGCGGATGTGGTCCGGGTCGAGAATTTCCAGACCCGGCGGCAGCACGATGCCTTGGGCGCGGGCGACCGCTTCGACGTCTTCGGGTTTGGCCAACAGCACGCAGCGGGCGATCCCGCGTTCCTGGCAGATCGCCGCCGCTTGCACGGTGAACGGCTCGCTGCCTTCAGGCAGAACGATGCGCTTGTTCGCCGCCTGCGCACGCTGGATCAATTGATAGCGGAACACCGCTGGCGACAGGCGCATTTCCCGTGGCGTGCCGCAGCGCTGGTGTAGCCAACTGGCGTCGAGGTGGCTGGCGACGAAATCGGTGATGATCTCCGCGCGCTCGCGGTCATCGATCGGGATTTCCTTGTTCAGGCCATTGAGCAGGTTGGCGGTGTCGTACGAGCCGGTGCTCACCGACAACACCGGCAAACCGGCCTGCAACGCGCCCCGGCACAGGTCCATGATGCGTGGGTCGGGCAGGGTGTCGCTGGTCAGCAGCAGGCCGGCCAGCGGCACACCGTTGATGGCTGCGAGGCTGACAGCGAGGATGATGTCGTCGCGATCACCCGGCGTCACCACCAGCACGCCGGGCTTGAGCAGCTCGACGGTGTTGCGCATGGTTCGTGCGCAAATGATGATTTTGCTCATGCGCCGGCTTTCGTAGTCGCCGGCATTGAGCACCTGCGCGCCCATCAGGTCGGCGACGTCGCGGGTGCGCGGCGCGTTGAGTTCCGGCTGGAACGGGATGCAGCCGAGCAGGCGGAAGTCACCGCTGCGCAGCAACGGCGAATGCTCTTTCAGACGCGTAGCGAAGGCGTCCATGCTCTCATCGGTCTTGACCTTGTTGAGGATCACGCCGAGAACTTTCGGATCTTTCGGGCCGCCGAACAATTGCGCTTGAAGCTCGACCCGACCAGAGAGCTCGGCGAGCACTTCGTTTTCCGGCGCCGAGACCAGAATCACCTCGGCATCCAGGCTCTTGGCCAGGTGCAGATTGACCCGCGCGGCGTAACTGGCGCTGCGAGTCGGCACCATGCCTTCGACCACCAGCACATCCTTGCCGACTGCCGCTTGCTGATACAGGGCGATGATTTCTTCGAGCAACTCGTCGAGCTGACCGTCACCGAGCATGCGCTCGACATGCGCCAGGCCCAACGGTTGCGGCGGTTTCAAACCGTGGGTGCGTGCCACCAGTTCGGTGGAACGCTCAGGGCCGGTGTCGCCCGGGTGCGGCTGGGCGATCGGTTTGAAGAAACCGACTTTCAGGCCGGCGCGTTCAAGCGTGCGCACCAGCCCGAGGCTGATGGAGGTCAGACCCACGCCAAAATCGGTGGGTGCGATAAAAAAAGTTTGCATGGGAATTCTCTATGCAAGGGTGTCAGCCTATGTCTGGCCGACTACCGAAATTCAGTCGCCAAGGTTAGCGCTAACCGAGCCCTGTGCACACCAACCGCAGGCAAAGGGTTGACCTGTTTTTTCAATACGTTGCGCCGGATCCAAGACCCAGGCGCGGGTTTGCCATGGCGGCTGGTGGCGCAGGTGCTGGGTGTGGCCACAGGAAAGCTCGACCACCCAGTGGCCGTCTTCGTCCTGATGGAAGCCGGTGATGGTCGAAACCCGTTTGTCCGGGTTGTGGTCGCTTTCACGCGATTGCTTCGCTAAACTTGGCCTTTCTATATTCTTATGCAAAAGGTCTCGCCCCATGCTGATCGCCGCCAATAAGGCTGTCTCCATCGACTATACCCTGACCAACGACGCTGGTGAGGTCATCGACAGCTCCGCCGGCGGCGCTCCGCTGGTTTACCTGCAAGGCGCAGGCAACATCATCCCGGGCCTGGAAAAAGCCCTGGAAGGCAAAGCCGTCGGTGACGAGCTGAAAGTGGCCGTTGAGCCGGAAGACGCTTACGGCGAATACGCCGCCGAGCTGGTCAGCACCCTGAGCCGCAGCATGTTCGAAGGCGTTGACGAGCTGGAAGTCGGCATGCAGTTCCACGCTTCGGCGCCGGACGGCCAGATGCAGATCGTCACCATCCGTGATCTGGACGGCGACGACGTCACCGTTGATGGCAACCACCCTCTGGCCGGTCAGCGCCTGAACTTCGAAGTGAAGATCGTTGATATCCGTGACGCCAGCCAGGAAGAAATCGCTCATGGTCACGTCCATGGCGAAGGTGGCCATCACCACTGATTTTCTGCGCTAAGCTTCGAGTACTGGAGAGGCGCCTGTGGGCGCCTTTTTAGTCCGCGGCTGTCCTTGGTGGCCTCGCCAAGTGGCTGTTTCGAGTAGAACACGAGAATCCTGGAGTTCGGCATGAGTGCTTTTCACGACCTGAAGTTGACAGCCCTGGATGGTCAGGAGCTACCGCTGGCGCCGTTCAAGGGCCAAGTGGTGCTGGTGGTCAACGTGGCCTCCAAGTGCGGCTTGACCCCCCAGTACGCAGCACTGGAAAACCTCTATCAGCAATACAAAGGCAAAGGTTTTACCGTGCTGGGCCTGCCGTGCAATCAGTTTGCCGGTCAGGAGCCGGGCTCTGAGAAAGAAATCCAGGAGTTCTGCAGCCTCAACTATGGCGTGACGTTTCCGTTGTCGAGCAAGCTCGAAGTCAACGGCCACGAGCGGCATCAGTTGTATCGCCTGCTGGCGGGTGAGGGCGCCGAGTTTCCCGGTGACATCACCTGGAATTTCGAGAAATTCCTGCTCGGCAAGGACGGCCGGGTGCTGGCGCGGTTTTCGCCGCGAACGGCGCCGGATGATCCGACGATCGTGCATGCGATTGAAAAAGCGCTGAGCTGAAAAGCAGGATCAAAGGATCGCAGCCTTCGGCAGCTCCTACAGGGGGACCACAAACTCTGGGTAGGAGCTGCCGAAGGCTGCGATTTTTTGCTTTTCATCCTTTTAATCCTTAATCACCAAAATCAATAATGCTGTTCAAAGGCTCCGGCTCTCCATATTATCGCCGTCATAAAGCGATCGCCATGGAGCCTCCCGATGCCTGTTCAGTCCCTGTTCAAACCATTCCACCTCGGTGCCCTCGAACTGCCGACCCGCGTGGTCATGGCGCCAATGACCCGCTCGTTCTCGCCGGGCGGCGTGCCCAATTCCAAGGTCATCGAGTACTACCGTCGGCGCGCGGCGGCTGGCGTCGGTTTGATCATCACCGAAGGCACGACGGTGGGCCACATCGCTTCCAACGGCTATCCGAATGTTCCGCAATTCTTCGGTGACGCGCCGCTGGCCGGCTGGAAAAAAGTCGTCGACGCCGTACACGCCGAGGGCGGCAAGATCGTCCCGCAACTGTGGCATGTCGGCAGCGTACGCCGCCTCGGCACCGAGCCGGACGCCAGCGTGCCGGGCTACGGCCCGTCGGAAAAACTCAAGGACGGTCAGGTCGTGGTTCACGGCATGACCAAACAGGACATCCAGGACGTGATCGCTGCGTTTGCCCAGGCTGCCAAAGATGCGCAGAGCATCGGCATGGACGGCGTGGAAATCCACGGCGCCCACGGCTATCTGGTCGATCAGTTCTTCTGGGAAGGCAGCAACCAGCGCACCGACGAATACGGTGGCAGCCTGGCCAACCGCTCGCGCTTTGCCATCGAATTGATTCAAGCCGTGCGCGCGGCCGTCGGTGAAGGCTTCCCGATCATCTTCCGCTTCTCGCAATGGAAACAGCAGGATTACACCGCGCGTCTGGTGCAGACCCCCGAAGCGCTTGGCGAATTTCTCAAGCCGCTGTCCGACGCCGGCGTAGACATTTTCCACTGCTCGACCCGACGTTTCTGGGAACCGGAGTTCGACGGATCCGATCTGAACCTGGCCGGCTGGACGCGCAAGTTGACCGGCAAGCCGACCATCACCGTCGGCAGCGTGGGGCTGGACGGCGAGTTCCTGCAGTTCATGGTCAACACCGACAAGGTCGCGCAACCGGCCAGTCTGGAAAACCTGCTGGAGCGTCTGAACAAAGAGGAGTTCGATCTGGTGGCGGTAGGCCGTGCGCTGCTGGTCGATCCGGACTGGGCGCAGAAAGTTCGTGAAGGGCGCGAGCAGGATATCCTGCCGTTCAGCCGAGAGGCGTTGATGACCTTGGTCTAAGCGGCGCCAGTTCGAACCATTCGCGAGCAGGCTCGCTCCCACCCTTGATCGCATTTCATATGACGGAATGCGGTGCCCATGTGGGAGCGAGCCTGCTCGCGAAAGCTGTTTTTATGTCGACGAAAATCTAAGGTTGTGTCTGCGCCCGAGGAATCGCTTGCTCCCCGATACAAGCCCCGCGCAAATACCCCTCGAACTGCTCGATAATCGCCGCCCATCCCTGGCGACTGCCATGCTGACGCGCATTCAGCCGCACGCAACGCAAGCGCTCATCCTCCTCCAGCAACCACGCCGCCGCTTCGCAAAACGCCTGCTCATCGCCGGGCATGGCTGACACGCCGTTGTAGCCGTGGCGAATATGTTGCGCCGCCGCTGCCTGGTCGTACGCCACTACGCCAAGTCCCGAAGCCAAGGCTTCCAGCACAACGTTGCCGAAGGTTTCCGTCAGGCTGGGGAACACGAAAAGATCACCGCAAGCATAGTGCGCTGCCAGTGCTTCTCCACGCTGAGCACCGCAGAAAATCGCGTCCGGCATTTGTTTTTCCAGCAATGAACGCTGCGGGCCATCTCCGACCACGATCAGTTTCAAACGGCGCTGTGGATAGGTTTCCCGCAGGGTGTCAAAGCAACGCTTGAGCAGTCCCAGATTCTTCTCCGGGGCGAGCCGTCCGACGTGAATCACAGCGATATCCTGCTCGGACAGTCCCCATTGCTCACGCAACGCGTTCTGCCGTTTGCTCGGATGGAACAGCTGGCTGTCCACTCCCCGCGACAACAACGCCAATCGCTCGAAGTGCCGGCGCTCCAGCTCCAGGCGTTGGCTGACGCTAGGCACCAGGGTCATTGCCGAACGATTGTGAAACCAGCGGAGGTAGTGGGTGAGCAAACGTGTCAGCAGCTCCAGACCATACTGGCTGGTGTACTGCTGAAAGTTGGTGTGGAAGCCGCTGACGACCGCAATCCCCAGGCGCCGCGCGGCGCGCAATGCCGACAACCCGAGCGGGCCTTCGGTGGCTATATAGAGAACGTCCGGACGCTGGCGTTTCCAGCGGCGCAGCAATTTATGCATCGACGACTGGCCCCATTGCAGCCCCGGATAGCCCGGCAGCGGCCATCCGCGACACAGCAACAGCGCATCGTCTTGGCTGCGCTGCGGATCACCGGCCTGACGTGGGCGCACCAGCTCCACCCGGTGCCCGCGCGCGCGCAAGCCCTCGCACAAGCGGCCAAGGGTATTGGCCACGCCGTTGATTTCCGGTGGGAAGGTTTCGCTGATGAGGGTGATGTGTAGAGCTGTCGTCATGACCTCAGTGTCGGCTGAGGCCATGTCGACGTTGTGACGTTCGGATGACGGATTTGTGACGCGATCAGTGTTGTATCACCAGATTCTCGGCACCACGCTCGCGCACCCAGAACAACGTCGCTCCCGCCACCGCTGCCGGCATCATCAGAATGTTGACCACCGGAATCAGCAACACCAGATAGACAATCCCGCCAAAACTCATGCTCTGCCAGCGCTTCTGCCGCAGCCAGGCGAGCATCTCGTTCCAGCCCAGTTTGTGGTTGTCCGCCGGGTAGTCGATGTACTGGATCGCCATCATCCACACACCAAACAACAACCACAGCGGCGCGGCGACGATGTTCACTCCCGGGATAAACGAGAGGATGAACAAGCCGATGGCGCGCGGCAGGAAGTAGCCGAGCTTGCGCATTTCCCGGGCCAGGGTGCGGGGGATCATTGCGATCAGCTCGCCCCAGCTGAACGCCGGGAAATCATCGGTGCCGCGCACCACCACTTCGACTTTTTCCGCGAGAAAACCGTTGAACGGTGCGGCAATGATGTTGGCGAGCATGGTGAATGTGAAGAACACCATCAAGGCCACGAGGACCACGAACAGCGGCCACAGAATGTAGCTGAGGAAACTCAGCCATTCAGGCAACGACGGCATCAGCGTGTCGACCCACAGGCTGAACTGGTGGCCGGCCAGATAGATCAATCCGACGAACAGCACCAGGTTGATCGCCAGCGGCAGCAACACGAACAGGCGCAAGCCCGGGCTCAAGACCAGTTTGAGGCCTTCGCGCAGGTATTGCGGGCCGGACAGAACGGGGGCGGGCATAAGGTGCTCCGAAGCTAGGGAAAACGCGCCGACGTTACCGGCTTTGTCGCAGCGGCGAAAGCGTGGCAGAGCGATCGACATTCACTGTAACAAAGACGCTCATCTGGTCAGCGACTCGGCATAGAGACCACCTATGAGCTGGATTGTTAAACCGTATTTCCTTAATCTTGCCCCCCTCGATACGCTGCACCCAACTTTTTACAGGACTGTCGAGTTCAAGCCTTCCCCAAGGTGTCCACGGTCCTTTTTTATTCCGCCGGCAGTCCGGCGTCCGCGCCAGAGATCTTTCATGGCCGGCCAACAGGAGCAGATTCATGTCTGAAGTCCGTCATTCGCGAGTGATCATTCTCGGTTCCGGCCCTGCCGGTTACAGCGCTGCGGTCTACGCGGCCCGCGCCAACCTCAAGCCACTGCTGATCACCGGTATGCAGGCTGGCGGTCAACTGACCACCACCACCGAAGTCGACAACTGGCCGGGCGATGTGCACGGCCTGACCGGTCCGGTGCTGATGGAGCGCATGCGCGAGCACGCCGAGCGTTTTGAAACCGAGATCGTGTTCGATCACATCAACGCCGTGGACTTTGCAGCCAAGCCGTACACCCTGACCGGCGACAGCGCCGTCTACACCTGCGACGCGCTGATCATTGCCACTGGCGCCAGCGCCCGCTACCTGGGCCTGCCGTCGGAAGAAGCGTTCATGGGCAAAGGCGTGTCGGCCTGCGCGACCTGCGACGGTTTCTTTTATCGCAACAAACCGGTCGCCGTGGTTGGCGGTGGCAATACTGCTGTGGAAGAAGCGCTGTATCTGGCCAACATCGCCAGCACCGTGACCCTGATCCACCGTCGCGAAACCTTCCGCGCCGAGAAGATCCTGATCGACAAGCTCAACGCCCGTGTGGCCGAAGGCAAGATCATCCTCAAGCTGAACGCCAACCTGGACGAAGTCCTCGGCGACAACATGGGCGTCACCGGTGCGCGTCTGCGTAACAACGATGGCAGCTTCGACGAGATCAAAGTCGACGGCGTGTTCATCGCCATCGGCCACACCCCGAACACCTCGCTGTTTGAAGGCCAGTTGACCCTCAAAGACGGTTACCTGGTGGTGCACGGTGGCCGTGAAGGCAACGCAACGGCCACCAGCGTCGAAGGCATCTTCGCTGCCGGTGACGTGGCTGACCACGTTTACCGTCAGGCGATCACCTCGGCCGGTGCCGGTTGCATGGCGGCGCTGGACACCGAGCGTTACCTGGACGGCCTGCAGAACGCCACGTTCTAAGACCGCAGGGCACAAAAAAACCGGCCAGAGACGGCCGGTTTTTTTACGCTCGCTATTCACCGCCACCACCTATCCAGTGTGGGAGCGAGCCTGCTCGCGAAAGCGGTCTATCAGTCGACATCAACGATAATGTCAGTCCGTCTTCGCGAGCAGGCTCGCTCCCACAGGGGGTATGGGTGGCTGTTGGGATCAGCGGCGGGTCAGGGGTGGCGCGGTGAATTTCACCCCGGCCAGGCCGTGCTTGATCAGCGCGCGGATGTTGCCGTGATCGCTGCCCTCAGGCGTCGCCAGCACCGAACGGTAATGCTCGCCGAACGCCAGCAACGCTTCTTCATCGCTCAAGCCTTCCAGCAGGGCCAGACCCAGCGTCTTGCACGAACCTTCGTTTTGCCCGGCAGCGTTTTCCACGCCGCCATTGTTGAACGCTTGAGGCTGGTAGTCGTAACCGGCGGCAATGAATGCAAGGGTGTCGGCAAAAGCGTGTTCGCCGCTCTTGAGGCTGGCGCGCAGGGTGGTCAGATCAGTCATTGGGTTTTCCTTTGGCGAACGCCGCTTGCTGTTCGGCGCTGGCTTCTTGCTGGTATTGGGCCTTCCACTCGGCGTAGGGCATGCCGTACACCACTTCGCGGGCGTCATCGAGGCTGACCTCGATCTGACGTTGGTCGGCTTCAGCCTTGTACCACTTGGACAGGCAGTTGCGGCAGAACCCGGCGAGGTTCATCAGGTCGATGTTCTGCACGTCCTTGCGGCTGTCGAGGTGAGCGACCAGTCGGCGGAAGGCGGCGGCTTCGAGTTCCAGGCGTTGTTGATCAGTCATGGGAGTCTCTGCGAGACAGCTTCAAGCGGCAAGCTTCAAGCTGCAAGATGGGTGTCGGTGAACGAAGTTTACAGCTTGCGGCTTGAAGCTTGTAGCTAGCGGCTTGCCGCGAGCGTGATCGATACCGACTCGGCAAAGCGCAGCGCGTGGGGTTTGTCGACTTCGACTTCGGCGTACAGCACCGATGCATTGGTCATCACCAGATCGAGCAATTCTTGCGTCAGGCGTTCGAGCAGCGCGAAGCGGTTGCCTTCGACGTGAGCGATGATCGCTTTGGTGATGGTGCGGTAATTCAGCGCGTGGTCGATATCGTTGTCGCGCACCGCTTCTTGAGCTGCGTACAGGATGGTCAGATTGATCAGCACATCCTGTTTGTTGAGGATTTCGTCCTCGTTGATGCCGATAAAGGTGCGCAGGCGCAGATCCTTGACCCGGATGCGCGCCATTCCCGGTTGAAGTTGTGGCATTGATTAGCTCCGTCCAGACTATTGCAGGCGTTCTGGTGGATCTTACTCGACTCGCGGCCGAAGCGGGACGGCCTATTTGACGTGCCGGCCGCCGTTGACGGTGAGCGTCGTGCCGGTGACATAGGGATTGTCGAGCAGATAGCGCAGGCTCTGGTAGATCACTTCGCTGCCGGGCTCGATCCCCAATGCAGATTTGGCCAGTGCCTTGGCGCGGTAGGCGGCGTCGTCGTCGGGGTTGAACAGCACCAGTGCCGGAGCGATGCCGTTGACCTTGATGGCGGGCGCAAAGCGCGCGGCAAACGACAGGGTCAGGCTGTCGAGGCCGGCCTTGCTGGCGCAATAACCGATGTGTTTGCTGCTGCCCTTGCGGGTGACGTCGTCGCTGATGTGGATGATGTCGGCTGGCGCCGAGCGCTGCAGCAACTCGGCGCAGTGCAGGTTGATCAGATAGGGCGCGAGCATGTGAATGTTGAGCATGCGACTGAAAGCTTCAGCTTCGCTGCCCTGGGTTTCCGCCAGCCATTCGGAGGCGTTGTGCACGATCGCGCGCAAAGTGTCGGTGTGGGCTTTCAGCACTTCGATAAAGGCAAGAATCCCGGGCTCACCGGAAAAGTCCGCGTACAGGCCTGTCGCGCCCAGATCGCGCAATCGCTGCACGCCCGGGCGTTCGGTCCGGTACGTGAAGATGACCCGATGGCCATCCTCGAGCAGGCGCTGTGCACAGTGCAGGCCGACACGCTGGCCGGCGCCGGTGATGAGGATCGGGGCTGCGGAATCTGGCATGGGCGGCTCGTATTGCGGTTGAAGCGAAAACTATAACAGGCTCGCCGCCCCTTGGAGATCAACGATTCTGCGTCGACGCCGTGGCCGGTAATGGCCTCGTCGGCGTGCTGTTCAACCAGTTTGCCAGCAGGCGCGTCGACAACGGGATGAAGAAATACACCATCAGCGGTGTCAGGCAAGCCGTGCCGATCAAGATGCGTGGTAACAGACTCAGTTCAGCCAGCAGCGGGCCGAGGACAAAATTGAATATCAGCGACACCGGGAAAAACGCCAGCCAGATCGCCACGGCCTGTTTCCAGCGAGGTGGGCGTTGCCCGGCAGCGCCGAACCAGCCTTCGATGCCGCTGACCCGATGCTCCTTGGGGTGTTCGAACAAGTCGCTGCCGCGGTTCAGCCAGGCTGTGCGCGACGCAGAATATTCCCACGCATGCAGCGTCTGCTCATCGACAAAACGGAAAATAATCTGGAATTCGTTATCGCCGGGCGGTGGCGCAAGGACGCCGGAACCGAGGTAGCCGGGGAAGTCGGTAGCCAATTGTTCGCCTTCGCGCAGCCAGGCGATCAGATCGTGATAACGGCCATCGGCGACGCGACGCGCTACCATCAGCGTGACGGGGGAAGTAGACATTTTGTATCTCCGTATTTCGAGCGCGTTGCTCCGGGTAAGAGCTTCGCCTGACGCAGGCCGGGGTAGAGGCCTGCGCTTTACCACAAGCAAGGATTATTCCTGATTTTGTCGATTAAACCAGCCACTTTCGTCGCAGATCATTACTTGAACGCTTGCGCCCCATCGTGTTTAGAATGGGATCCAATTCACCGACATGGAAGTTGACCGCCAGATGCCTGCAATCACGGACATTCGCCCGGCTTCGACAGTGCCCGTCACGCTCGAGCGTGAGGAGCTGTTTCCCATCCGCGAAGTGGCGCGCCTGACCGGCGTCAACCCGGTGACCCTGCGTGCCTGGGAGCGTCGCTATGGATTGATCCAGCCGACCCGCACCGAAAGCGGGCATCGCCTGTATTCAATGAACGATATCGAGCGCGTTCGCAGCATTGTCGACTGGATCGACCGCGGCGTGGCCGTGAGCAAAGTCGGCAAGATCCTGGCGAAGACAGAGCCCTTGAAGGTGCTGGCGAACTTCATCCCCGAAGACCATGTGCAGGCCGATTACAAGCAATGGCAGGAGCAGATTCAGCAGGCGGTGAGTGCGTTCGATGACCAGCAACTGGATCGCGTTTATGGACAGATCTTCTCGTCGTACACGCTGCCGGTGGTGTTTGAGGCCATCATCATGCCGTTGTGGCGGCAACTGCTGCAGCGGCAGGAAGCTTTCGGGCAAACCAGCGAATGGTTGTTTCTCGACGGTTTTCTCAGAGTGCGTGTGTTGCAGCGCATCGTCATGCTGCGTGGCGCGCAGCCGCGGCGAATAATCGTCAGTGCGCTCGCCGGGCAGTGTCGTGAGCTTGAGTTACTGGTGGCGGCGCTGTTTCTCAGCGGCAACGATTCCGGCGTACGGGTGCTGACCACCGGCCAACCCTTCGACGAGCTGACGCTGGTCTGCGAAAAGGTCAAACCTGAGGCACTTGTGCTGTTTTCCAATCATGCCCCCGGGCCAGAGCTGCCCCGGCGCCTGAATCGTCTGGCGCTGAGCCTGGATTGTCAGTTGATGCTGGCAGGCGATGCCTCCGAACTGGCCGAAGACAGCCTGGCCGGCTCGGCGGTGGCGTGCCTGGGGAACGAGGGCGGGACAATGCGGCAACGCATGAAGCAATTCATGGCAGGCAAACTGGATACCTGAACCTCAGGCGTGCAGGGCGGGGTGGGTCAGCCGATGCTGTTGCAGAATGAACTGGCGCAGGCGCTCGGTTTCGTCGGCATCGGTCTGGCTCAGTTCGTAGGCGTAGAAACCTTGCTCGTTTTCCCGCTCGAAATGGCCGCGTAACGAGATACGCTCATAACCGGAAGGGCTGAACCACAGGGCGAAGTTCTTCGGTGGTTTGGTCTTGTTGCGCACTTCCAGCAATACGCCTTTGTGCGACACTTCGTGCACCCACAGCATGCCAGGCTGGCCCTTGGCATTTTCCAGCGCCACCGGCTCTTCAAGTACCAGACGCCACGGGCGTACCATCGGCCCGTCTTCGTAAATGCTCGGCACACCGAGACGCAGATGCAGCGCGTGAAACTCGTCTTCCACCAGATGCAGCGGGAAAGTCATCTGCTGATTTTCGAAGTTCGCCTGGATCGTCACTTGCTCATGAGCGGCAAGACGGGTCAGCAGATCACGGATCTGCGAACCGCCATTAACCAGCAGACTCGACGTCGCATCCCGCACATTCAGTTGCGGGTTGTGCTGCATGGTCTGGATGAAATCCAGCTCGTCCTGGGTGAGGAGGGCGTCGCGCTGCATGGTTAACTCGAAGTGAATAGTTACAAAGTCATTGGTGATTGTAGTTAATGACCGTCAGTTCGCGGTTTTGTTTGCGCCGTTCGTCGCTTTGACTGTCGCGAGCTCGCTTTGCAGTGCCGCCACTTGTGCTTCCAGCTGCGCGACCCGTTGCAGCGCCTTGACCTGAACGGTCACATCCTTTTGCACGCCGATGAAATACGTCTGCCCGTCATCGGCATTCTTCACCGTCGACAGCGACAGCTCGTTCCAGAATGGCGTGCCGTCCTTGCGATAGTTACGCAGGATTTCCCGGCACGAACCGCCTTCTCGCAATGTCTCGCGAATCAGCTGCAGACTCGGTTGGTCACGGTCTCCAGCCTGCAGGAAACGACAGTCCTGATAAAGAATCTCCTCACTGGTATAACCGGTCATGCGCTCGAAGGCAGGGTTGACGTAGATGAGAATGTTGTCCTGATCACCCTCCTTTTCCGCCACCACGATCCCATCGTTCGAGGCATTGATCACCAATTGCAGCAGACTGGCGTTGATCATCCGAGAATCCCTTCCGTTGTGTCAGTGGCAGGCATTCTAGAAGAATGGCGCGGACTGTCTATAGGCCATCAGCGTGGAGTGGGAGCTGATCGCAACTGCCGCGCGAGGGCTGTTACTATCGCGGCTCTTTTTTTCAGTTTCAGGATCAGATTGATGAAAGTCGCCATCCTCTCCGGTTCGGTCTACGGCACCGCCGAAGAAGTCGCCCGCCACGCCCAGAATCTGCTGAAAGCCGCCGGCTTTGAAACCTTTTACAACTCGCGCGCCTCGCTGGCTGATATTCAGGCGTTCGGCCCTGAGGCCCTTCTCGCTGTGACTTCGACCACGGGCATGGGCGAGCTGCCGGACAACCTGCAACCGTTGTATTCGTCCCTGCGCGATCAGTTGCCTGCTACGTTACGCGGGCTGCCAGGCGCAGTGATCGCCCTGGGTGATGCCAGCTACGGCGACACCTTTTGCGGCGGTGGCGAGCAAATGCGTGAATTGTTTGCCGAACTGGGTGTGAACGAGGTGCAGGAAATGCTGCGCATCGACGCCAGCGAAAGCGTCACGCCGGAAACCGATGCCGAACCGTGGCTGGCGCAGTTGATGGACGCGCTCAAGGGCTGATCGCCAGACATTCTCGCTGCACCTTGCAAGCGTGGTTGCACTGGAACGGCTACAGGCTGTTTGCCCGGCTGACTCGTTCAGTCATCAAGCTGGCTGCCAATGCAACTACGCGATGCCCCGCGCCTGACTAGACTGCTGACACGAGCAGAACAAGAAGAACGCAGAGGTGCATACAGTGAGCGTAGCCCCCGTCCCATCGTCGCCGAGTGTCAAAGACCAGGTCAGCGCTGCCGAGTGGCAGACCCGTGTCGACCTTGCCGCCTGTTATCGTCTGGTCGCGCTGCACGGCTGGGACGATCTGATCTTTACGCATATCTCCGCCAAGGTGCCCGGCACCGAAGACTTCCTGATCAATCCGTTTGGCCTGATGTTTCACGAGATCACCGCCTCGAGCCTGGTGAAAGTCGATCAGGCCGGCAACAAACTGATGGACAGTCCGTACGAGATCAACCCCGCCGGCTACACCATCCACAGCGCCGTCCACGAAGTGCGCCATGATGTGGTTTGTGTGCTGCATACCCACACTGCGTCGGGTGTTGCGGTGTCGGCGCAAAAGCAGGGGATGTTGCCGATCAGTCAGCAGTCGCTGTTCGTGTTGTCGAGCCTGGCTTATCACGCCTACGAGGGCGTGGCGCTCAATCACGAAGAGAAAGCACGCTTGCAGGCCGATCTGGCTGACAACAATTTCCTGATGCTGCACAACCACGGTCTGCTGACCTGCGGCAGCACCATTGCTGATACCTTTCTGATGATGTTCACGTTCCAGCGTGCCTGCGACATTCAGGTCATGGCGCAAACGGGCGGCGCGGAACTGATCGCCATCGAACCGCAGATTCTCGCTGGCGCCAAGGCGATGATTGCCGGCGTCACCAGGAGCGCGCAAGGCATGGGCGGCGCGCTGGCCTGGCCGGCGCTACTGCGCAAACTCGATCTACAAGACCCGGGGTATAAATTCTAATGCCGCTCGCCGAGATTCCTCTGTGTGTCTGGCGCAAGCGCAGCCGGACCTTCGTTTTTCGTGGCCAGTCGATCCGCTACTGGATGGTCGGGCAGGGTGAACCGCTGCTGTTGATTCACGGTTTCCCCACTGCCAGTTGGGATTGGCATTACCTCTGGCAGCCACTGGCGCAGCGTTATCAGGTGATCGCCTGCGACATG
Source organism: Pseudomonas moraviensis (assembly GCF_900105805.1). NCBI lineage: Bacteria > Pseudomonadati > Pseudomonadota > Gammaproteobacteria > Pseudomonadales > Pseudomonadaceae > Pseudomonas > Pseudomonas moraviensis. The sequence continues at coordinate 5,936,280 of NZ_LT629788.1, forward strand.
CTCGGCTTCGGCGACTCGGCGAAACCGCGCAATCACACTTACAGCCTGCTGGAACAGGCCGATCTGCAACAGGCGTTGCTCGCCCATCTGCTGGTCGAACAGCCGGTGCATATTCTCGCTCACGACTATGGCGACAGCGTTGCTCAGGAATTGCTCGCGCGGCATTACGAGAAACGCATCGAAGTAGCCAGTTGCGTGTTCCTCAATGGCGGTCTGTTTCCGGAAACCCACCGGCCGTTACTGATGCAGAAACTGCTGCTCAGCCCGATTGGCTGGCTGCTCGGTCGCACATTCAGTCGTGAGGCGCTGGTCAAAGGTTTCCGGCAGATCTTCGGCCCGCAGACGCAGCCGAGCGAAAGCGAACTGGATGATTACTGGAGTCTGGTCGACAGCAACCATGGCCCGCGCATCCTGCACAAATTGATTACTTACATCCCCGAGCGCCGGGTTCAACGTGAGCGCTGGGTGACGGCCATGCAGCGTGGTGACATCCCCTTGCGGGTGATCGACGGCGCGGTCGATCCAATTTCCGGTGTGCACATGGTTGAGCGTTATCGCGAGTTGATTGCTGATGCGGACACCGTGCTGTTGCCGGGCATCGGTCACTATCCGCAAACCGAGGCGCCGGTGCAGGTACTCAAGCACTATCTGGCGTTTCGTGATCGTCTGGTATTGCCTCCGCGCAAAGTGGCGTACTCCTGACAGATCAAAAGATCGCAGCCTGCGGCAGCTCCTGCATTGGATTTGTGTAGGAGCTGCCGCAGGCTGCGATCTTTTGATCTTTTGACGCCTTCATCATCGCGCAACCTTATCGCGCACCATTCAGCCTCAGCCGTGTTCGTTGTGACTCAAAGCCCTGTGCCTGACACTCAGGATCAATACTGGCCTGCTGGAGTAGCTGCGATGAATGAGCCTGTGCGCTTCGAAGATAAAGTCGTGATAGTCACTGGCGCCGGTGGCGGCCTCGGTCGTGCGCATGCGCTGCTGTTCGCCAGACAGGGCGCCAGGGTGCTGGTCAACGACCTCGGCGGCTCGACACAGGGCGAGGGCGCCAACGCCTCGGCTGCCGACCGCGTGGTGGCGGAAATCCGCGAGGCTGGCGGTATTGCCGAAGCCAACCACGACTCGGTCACCGACGGCGACAAACTGGTGCAGAACGCCCTCGATGCCTTCGGGCGCGTTGATGTGGTGGTCAACAACGCCGGGATCCTGCGCGACAAATCGTTTCACAAGATGGACGACGCCGACTGGGATCTGGTTTATCGCGTGCACGTCGAAGGCGCCTATAAAGTGACCCGCGCCGCATGGCCGCATCTGCGCGAGCAAAACTACGGGCGAGTGATTTTCACTGCATCCACCTCGGGCATCTACGGCAACTTCGGTCAGTCCAACTACGGCATGGCCAAACTCGGCCTTTACGGTCTGACCCGAACATTGGCGATCGAAGGGCGCAAGAACAACATTCTGGTCAACGCCATCGCCCCCACCGGTGGCACACGGATGACTGAGGGCCTGATTCCGCCGCAGGTATTCGAGCAACTGAAGCCGGAACTGGTCAGCCCGCTGGTGGTGTATCTGGCCAGCGAGCAATGCCAGGAAACGTCCGGGCTGTTCGAAGTCGGCGGCGGCTGGATGGGTAAGGTGCGTTGGGAACGCAGCCTCGGCGCCGGTTTCGATCCGCGCGTAGGCTTCTCGCCGGAAGATGTCGCGGCGCACTGGCAGCAGATTTGTGACTTCGAAGGGGCGGCGCACCCGAAGGACAATATTGAAGCGCTAAAGGAAATGATGGCGAATTTGCAGAAGTATTCGCTTTAAGTGATTAGGCCACCAAGCTTGGGCTTGGTGGCCTGCATTGCTACTTAAGAATATGTGTTGTCAGTCATAAACCTGGGCGCTCGCCAATTAGGCCCTTTGACGGCAACTGGTCCGCTACCATTGGCCAAAACGCCTTGTTCGAAGAGTCGTGCATAGGTTTCAAGCAATTCGCCGCTTGCAATAACTTCGTACCTGTAGCGCCCGAACATTCTGTCTAGGGAAGGTATGGCGGAACCGAGTGCGAACACGGTTAGTACATCTTCTACAGATTCATTTTTTACTATTCGCTCGACGATGCTCATTGCTTACCTCCTTTCAACAGATTCTTGTAAAACAGATCATCTTGCTTGTCTGCAGCGGCAATGGCGTCTTTGGTGTAGAGCAAAGACTCATCGTCGCGAAGCTTGAAATCTTCTAGTGTGGCCGTATGGGCATTGTTCCAAAGAGGCGACTCTTTGTCTGGCTTGAAATCGTCACCAAGTCCCAGCGCGCGAAACCTCTCGAGCTCGCGTAACTCATGAGTGTAATAGCGTAAATCCGTATCGGTGAGCATCCAGTGCCCGCTGAGAATTTTTCTCCAGACGTTGAATCATGATTTCGTTGGCATCTGATTGGTCAAGCCTCGCGATATGTAGTCTCACCGCATCAATTCCGGCTTGAGTAATAACCGCCGCTCGCCAATCCAGATCAAGTATTGGTCCACCAGACTGCTCTGGGTTGTAAAGCCGACCGCTGTATTCCCCTTTGACATAACCTCCCGCATACGGACTGCTGAACACCACATAAAGCGGCGCAATCCCTGAGTCATCGGGGAACACGATGATGAATCGCTCCCAGCCTTCGACCAGAATCGGATTCAGGTCCAGCCGTCCTTCGATCGGAACAATTGGAGCGCCCGTATAAGCAGGGGGGTCGCTATCAATTATGGGAGATTCAGTCGAACTGCCATCTGGCGAGATAGCGGGTGTCCAGGTAAGAAAGTCCGTCGGCGAATCTGGCAGTGCCACTTCGTAAACATCATTCAGCAAGTCATAGGCGGCATTGAGAACCAAGACACTCGAGCGGATATGGAAGTCATCGCTTGTGGCGACGAAGACTTCCGCACCAATACCGAGTCGCCTTACGCCCAAGCCCACGGGCATTTCCAGCGTGCCTTGCCGATCGGCTATTTCACGCAGTGTCTGTGCAGACTCCGACGACAACTCGGCAAGCGGCACGCTCATGGCAAAGCGCTCGCCGTTGCCCAAGCGTGAAGGCATCAGCAGCGCCGCGAAACCTACCAGTAACGGACCGCTGATCAGCGCAGCGGCTGCCGCTTTCACTGTCAGTAATCCCGCCCTCAGCGAATTGAGAATTGCCGATGCTGCTGAGGAAGGAAGAGCAATGGCTTTCGAGGAGAAGGAGAGGTGCGGGCTGGTGGAAGCCACAACGCCTGAGGCAGGGTAAACCTGTTGAATTTCTGGCGGTTGACGTTGCTGCTTTTGGGCTTCCACCTCTTGTTCGGAAACCGCTTGAAGCTCATGCAGATGTCGTTGGTTTTCGTGTTGTTGCTGGATTTTAAGCGTCGCCAGTTGCGCTTGTCTTTTGGCAACGTTAGTTGCGGTCTCGATCACCTTGCGGCGAATTTCCAGGCTTTGCTCCTCTGCTAGGACCTGACTTTGAATAGCCTCGATACGCTGTTCCATTTCAGCGTTAAGACGAGCCTGTTCCGCAGCGAACGCCTGTGCAGCCGCTTCCATGTTGAATTGCGCTTCTGCCAATGCTGCTTTCAATGTCGCGACGCGTTTTTTTTCCTGAGATTCAGCTTCAGCGTTGATGCGAGCCACTTCGCTAGCCAGGCGCGCCAGATGGGCGTCCTGACGCTGTTTCTCAGCTCGCGCGGCGATTCGTGCCTGTTCCCGTGCGCGGACCTGTTCCTGTTCAAGACGAGCGGCCTTGGCAATGTCACTCTTTCGTTGTTGCTCGGCTGCGATGCGGGCACGTTCTTTAGCCAAGCGCTGAGTCTCTGCCAGAGCCGCAAGTCTTGCTTGCTCCACACGCGCTGCTTCGGCGAGTTCTCTTTGACGTTGCTGTTCGGCCGCGATTCGCGCACGTTCTGCTGCCAATCGCTGAGCTTCTGCCGCCGCTTGTGCTTGCGCCTGATCATTTGCCTGAACGGTGGCCAGCCAGTTCTGTACGTTGACCTGTTGCTGGTTGAGCATCTGAATTGATTGCGCCAGCAATTTCGCTTCATGTGCGGCTCTGTACGAGGCAGCCCAGGTCTGCATCGCAATCCCCCGCGCATTAACGGTTCTATCGATGCTCTGGGCTTTTCGAAAGTAGGCATGGAAGTCTTTATTAAGTGGGTCATCTCCAAAGAACTGATTGGCCTGTGCTGTTTTTTGATGAAATTCAGCGGTTTTTCTTTGAATCAGGGTATGCCGTACACCCGGCTCACGAATGATTGCTTGCGCGGGAGGAAGTGGGTGGGTTGCGCCTTCCAGCCGCGTTGCGGCCAGATCCTGCTCGATTGATTGGGACAGTTGCTCTGCTCGGGTTTGAAACTCACGAGCAGTTCTCAGGCTGTGGGCAGTAAATTCCCGAGAGTTGACTTGAACATTGTTGGGAATACCAAATGTGCCGCTTTGGGAGAGGTTCGGAGATGTCCCTCGAATCAAAGGTGTGTTTGGGGGGGCGGTTGCTGTCGTATGAACAGCTTCGGTTAACACAAAGGGTGGAGGCTTTTGCATATTCATGTCCTTTTGAATGTGCGTGATAAATCGCTGGCAAGTCAGCACGGCCGGTTGGTGACGTCCGTGTCACCAGCGAAGGGTTGAGGTGTTTCAAGTTACAACAGACTTGCGGTTGAAGAGTCTGAGAAGCCCGTCAGTAACAGGGCGTTGTTTTGAGAGGTTTTTCGCGGATTAAGAACCGCGGGCGTGAAAATCTTCTGAGCAATCGGAAGTATCCGACGTTGTTCTCGGAAGTTTCAGCAGGACGAAGGTCTGGGCTTTTCAACAGTCATAAAAAAGGCCGCTGCAAACGCAGCGGCCAAGGTAAGACGTTGGATCAAGGAGCTACAAATCAACGTCAGTGAACAGCGGGGCGATAGACCGAAAAATCGATTTATCCGAAATCGGTAGCCAATCGCTTGCGCTATCTGCGCAGCGGGCTTCGCGCTTTCCGGCGTGTTCCGGGTAAGCGCGCTCAGGATAAGGGCTTGAGTCTGTAGGAAAAATACCAATTCCAGACATGCACTGTTACGGGGCGCGCAACAGTTGCGTGCCCATGCATGGCGCTGATGATGGGCCATCCAGCCAGTCCATGAACGGTTCCAGGCCCCGCCCTGCAAGGACATTCATCCTTTCGAGCGACAACGCAAATACCTCCTTGGTGCGCTTATCGACCGCTTCCCCCGGCAGTAGGGTGGGGCCTTCTGTCACTCACCGGGGAAGACGCATGACAAAAACAACAATGCGCGCCATCTTCACACCGCAGGCGCTAGCCGCTGCGGTGGCTTTGGGTTGCTGTGCCCAGGCGCAAGCGGTTGCCTTCAACATCGGCGAAATCGAAGGCACCTTCGACTCGTCACTCTCGATCGGCGCGAGCTGGGGCCTGCGCGATGCCGACAGCTCGCTGGTCAGCACGGTCAATGGCGGCAGCGGACAATCCTCCACCGGTGATGACGGGCGTCTGAATTTCAAGAAGGGCGAAACCTTCTCGAAAATCTTCAAGGGCATCCACGACCTCGAACTGAAGTACGGCGACACTGGCGTGTTCGTTCGTGGCAAATACTGGTACGACTTTGAACTCAAGGACGAAGACCGCGAGTTCAAGCAGATCAGCGACAGCGGCCGCAAGGAAGGCGCCAAGTCTTCCGGCGCGCAGATTCTCGATGCCTTCGTCTATCACAACTACGCCATCGCCGATCTGCCGGGCACCGTGCGAGCCGGCAAGCAGGTGGTGAGCTGGGGCGAAAGCACGTTCATTGGCAACTCGATCAACAGCATCAACCCGATCGACGTCTCGGCATTCCGGCGGCCCGGTGCCGAGATCAAGGAAGGCCTGATCCCGGTGAACATGCTGTTCGGCTCGCAGAGCCTGACCGACAAACTCTCGGTCGAAGGCTTCTATCAACTGGAATGGGACCAGACCGTTCTCGACAACTGCGGCACGTTCTTCGGTGTCGACGTAGCCGCGGACGGTTGCAACAACGGCTACACCGTCGGCAGTCCGGCGGTGGCGCCACTGGTGCCGCTGACCACCGTGTTCGGCCAAGGCATTCAGGTCACCCGCGAAGGCGTGGTGATCCCCCGTGGCGGCGACCGCGATGCGCGCGATTCGGGGCAGTGGGGCACGGCGCTGCGCTGGCTCGGCGAAGACACCGAATACGGCCTCTACTTCATGAACTACCACAGCCGTACGCCGACAGTCGGCACCACCACGGCGGGGCTGTCGACACTGGCGGCACTGCCTGGCCTGGTCGGCATTGCCAACGGCCTGGCGCCTGGCAGCGGCGCGGGGCTGGCGCAAAGCGTGATGCTCGGGCGCGGTCAGTACTACCTCGAATACCCGGAAGACATTCGCCTGTACGGCGCGAGTTTCTCGACCACTCTGCCGACCGGTACCGCGTGGACCGGCGAGATCAGCTACCGGCCGAACGCGCCGGTGCAGGTCAACACCAACGACCTGACCCTGGCGCTGGTCAACCCGATTGCCGGCGGCACGGCATCGCCAGTCGCCACTTCGCCGGGCGCGGACAACAAAGGCTACCGGCGCAAGGAAGTCACGCAGATCCAGAGCACCCTCACACACTTCTTCGATCAGGTGCTGGGCGCTGAACGCCTGACCGTAGTCGGCGAAGCGGCGGTGGTGCATGTCGGTGGCCTGGAGTCGCGCAGTGAGCTGCGTTATGGCCGTGATTCGGTCTACGGCCAGTACGGTTTTGGCGGCGACACCGACGGTTTCGTCACCTCGACCTCGTGGGGCTATCGCGCCCGGGCGATTCTCGATTACGCCAACGTCATCGGCGGGATCAACCTCAAGCCCAACCTGTCGTGGTCGCACGACGTCGCCGGTTACGGCCCCAACGGTCTGTTCAACGAAGGTGCGAAAGCCGTGAGCTTCGGCGTCGATGCCGACTACCGCAACACCTACACCGCGAGCCTCAGTTACACCGACTTTTTCGGTGGCGACTACAACGTCCTCGAAGACCGTGACTTCGTGGCCCTGAGCTTCGGCGTGAACTTCTGATCTGCCCGAGAAGGATGACTGCAATGCGCAAAACGATTCTGCAATGTGGCGTGCTGGCCTTGAGTCTGCTGGCGGCCAATGTGATGGCGGCGGTTTCGCCGGATGAAGCGAACAAACTCGGCACCAGCCTGACTCCGCTCGGCGCCGAGAAGGCCGGCAATGCCGACGGTTCGATTCCGGCGTGGACCGGCGGCATCGCGAAAAACGCCGGCGCGGTGGACAGCAAGGGTTTCCTTGCCGACCCCTTCGCCAACGAAAAACCGCTGTTTACCATCACTGCGGCGAACGTCGAGCAGTACAAGAGCAAGCTCTCCGATGGCCAGATAGCGATGTTCAAACGCTACCCGGAAACCTACAAGATCCCGGTTTACCCGACCCACCGCACCGTGGGCGCACCGGCGGAAATCTACGAGTCGGCCAAGCGCAGCGCCCTGAATGTGAATGCGATCAACGACGGTAACGGCCTGGCCAATTTCACCGGCAATCGCTATTACGCCTTCCCGATTCCGAAGAACGGCGTCGAGGTGCTGTGGAACCACATCACCCGTTATCACGGCGGCAATTTGCGGCGGATCATCACCCAGGTCACGCCGCAGACCAATGGCAGCTACACGCCGATCCGCTTCGAAGAAGAGATCGCCGTGCCGCAACTGATGAAGGACATCGACCCGGATAAAGCCGCCAACGTGCTGACCTTCTTCAAGCAATCGGTGACCGCCCCGGCACGGCTGGCCGGCAACGTGCTGCTGGTCCACGAAACCCTCGATCAGGTGAAGGAACCGCGTCTGGCGTGGATCTATAACGCCGGTCAGCGCCGCGTCCGGCGCGCGCCGCAAGTGGCGTATGACGGCCCGGGCACAGCGGCCGATGGTCTGCGCACTTCCGACAACTTCGACATGTTTTCCGGCGCGCCGGATCGCTACGACTGGAAACTGGTCGGCAAGAAGGAAATGTACATTCCCTACAACAGCTACAAGCTCGACTCGCCGAAGCTCAAGTACGACGACATCGTCAAGGCCGGGCACATCAATCAGGACCTGACCCGCTATGAACTGCACCGCGTCTGGGAGGTGATCGGCACGGTGAAGCCGAACGAGCGACACATCTACGCCAAGCGCCACATGTACATCGACGAGGACAGCTGGCAAGTGGCACTGGCCGATCACTACGACGGTCGCGGGCAACTGTGGCGCGTTGCCGAAGGTCACGCGCAGTACTACTACGATCACCAGGCCCAGGCCTACACACTCGAAGCGCTCTACGACATCATCGCCGGCCGCTACATTGCCTTGGGCATGAAGAACGAAGAGAAACACAGCTTCGAATTCGGCTTCGAAGCCAAGGCCGCCGACTACACCCCATCGGCTCTGCGCGCCGAGGGCGTGCGCTGACGGTTCTGCCACACCGCTGGACAGAAGGCGACCGCACGGTCGCCTTTTTTATGGTCGTCAATCAGCGTGCTGAATACTCGTCAACAAGCTTGCGGGAGAGGGCTAGGGTGAGCGCACAACGATAAGAAGGCTCAGCCGATGACCGCCATGACAGCATGCCTGGATCGACCCGGATTTCAGCCCAGGCTTTCTTCACATCATCAGCCTCGCACTCGCTTGAGCGAACCGTTGCTGGCCGCCAACGCGCGGGTCAGGCTGTTGTGTGCGCCTGCGGGCAGTGGCAAAACCGCACTGCTCACTGAATGTCTGCTGCAAGTGCGTGGGGAGTGCGAGGCGATCTGGCTGCCGCTGGCGGGAGTTGCGCTCAGCCCCGAGGCATTCTGCCTGCGACTGACTCGGGCGCTAGGGCTGGCCGAAGGCCTGGACGTTACACAACTGATGGCGGAGCTGGCACATTGGTCCAGGTCGACCTCGCTGTTTATCGACGACTACAGCCGTCTGCCGGATCCGGCGCTGGATGCTTTACTGGATCGGTTGCTGACGGTCAGCAGCCCGGCGCTGACCTGGTGGATCAGCACTCGCCGCCGGCCACAGTGCAACTGGCCGCGTCTGTTGCTCGATGACGAGCTCTACGAGTCCGAGTGCGCCAGTCTGGCGCTGACTCATGATGAGGTTGTAGCGGTGTTGGGCCATTTGCCGCCAGATCAGGCGAGCCGTGTCGCTGCTCATATCATCCAGCGTACCGGCGGTTGGTGCGCGGGGGCGCGCATGGCGATCCTGCAAAAATGCGACTGGTCGCAAAACCTGCAGCCGCAGCAACGTGTCGATACGCTGCTCGATTACCTGCAGCACGAACTCTTCAGCCACCTGACCCCGGAACAGGACGAGGCGTGGCGTGTTCTGGCTCATCTGCCACGGTTCAACGCGCCGTTATGCGAGCATTTGTTCGGCCCCGGCGAAGGCGCGCAGCTGCTGCATGATCTGCAAGTGCTGGGCTGCTTTATCGAACCATGGCAGCAATCCGCTGACTGGCTTCAGGTCTTCCGCCCGCTGTCGCGCATCATGCAGGAGTCGCATTGGCCGTGTGCGCGTTCCTGGCACCGGCGCGCCTGTCAGTGGTTCACCGCGACGCTGGATTGGCGAGCTGCGTTCGAGCAAGCGTTGCTGGCCGAGGAATACGAAACCGCCATAAGTCTGCTGCAGCATTTGAGTTTCGAGGATTTGTTCGAAGACCAGATCGTGGTCCTTCTTTTGCGCCTGCATGAGCGTCAAAGCCAGGAGCTGACCCTGATGACCCCGCAGTTGATCGGGCTGGTCACCGGGGCTTTGCTGTTCGCCGGCCGCTTCGAACAGGCCGGGCAATGCCTCGGCCATCTCGCCCGCTTCATGCCGCAGCCGACCGCACACCTTGAGCAGCAATTGCTGGCCCGTTGGCTGGCGCAACACGGCTGGCTGTGCCACCTGCAAGGGCAGATGGAGCCTGCGCGCGCGTGCTTTCAGGAGGCGTTGTCAGCGCTGGCTGACGACGCCTGGCAGGCGCGCTTGTTGTGCCTGTCGGGGCTGACCCAGCAGGCGTTACTGTGCGGTGAGCTCGATCGGGCCCATGCCCTCAACCGCGAAGCGCTGTGCCTGGCGCGTGCGCACGGTTCCCTGCTGTTCGAAGGGTTGCTCGAGCTTGACCATGCGCAATGGCTCGAGCAGCGAGGAGCGCCTGTGCGCGCCGAAAGTCTGCTGGTGGACATCGAGCACTTGCTGCGCCAGCGCGCCATGGCACCCACGCCGCTGCTGGGCCGGATTGCGCTGCGCCGCGGACGGCTGGCGCTGTGCATGGGACTTGAAGCGCAGGCTGCGGATCTGTTCAGCCGGGGTCTTGAGGATTGCCTGCGCAGCCAGGACAAGCGGGTCTTGTATGGCTACGTGGGGCAGGCGCAACTGGCCGGCAATCGCGGTGATTATGCCTGCGCGTTCGAGCGTCTGCGCGAGGCCGAAAGGGTGATGCAGCAGCGACAGATTCCCGATACCGTCTATCGCGGTGTCGTGCTGCAGGTCAGCAGTCAGTTCTGGTTACAGCAGGGCCGGCCGCAACGGGTGCAGGAGGCGTTGAGCCGGCTGTTACGGCATTACCGTGGACCCTCCGGGCTACAGGCGCCGCCCGCGACATTCGAGCTGATCATCCGTATTGAATATCTGCTGGCCTGCGCTCAGGCGCAATTGAATCCGGGCGAAAACCGTCTGCCAACCATTGAGCGATGGTTGGATCACGCCCAGGCCAGAGGCATGTTGACGGCGCAAACCGAGTTGCTGCTGGCCTTCGCCCAGTTGGCGGAATCCAACGGTGACACGCTGGCGGCGCAGCAGGCTTTGCAGCGAGCCGCAACGCTGGTGGAACGTTGCCGGTTGCAGCAAGCCATGCGGGAGTGGGAATTACGCCGAGGCGGCGTTGGCACGGTGTCTGGCAATCAGGTTACTGTCTGGCCGGGCGATAACGGTGATCTTGCCCCGGGCCTCAGCCGACGCGAGCGCGAAGTGCTGATGTTGATTGCTCAAGGTGCATCGAATCAGCAAGTTGCCGAACAACTTTTTATTTCGTTGCATACAGTAAAGACCCATGCACGGCGAATAAACGGAAAGTTGGGTGTGGAACGCCGGACTCAGGCGGTGGCGAAAGCGAAGTTGATGGGGATACTGGTCTGATCAGTGAAGTTTTGTAGTGCAAAAAGGTTCTGTCTGTTTGTTGGCATGTTTTGTAAATTGTTCGCCCTTCATGTCGGTTGGAAAAGAAACTACCTTGCAACTATCTACAGCGGCTGCATTCGCAGTTCTGGATAGTATAAGTAAGGAAAAGTTATGGTTAAGTTGTTCAAAAGTCTGATGCGTGGTTCTTTGGGGGAGCAAGTTTCCTGGGCTGAGGAATGGGAGAAGGCCAGCCGGGCAAAAGCAGATCTGTTCAAGATTATCGACGCCATGCCGAGCGTGCTGGGTATTCTTCGCAACATGCTTGAAAATGAATTGAAGCGTTTGGGCAAAACGGTTGATATCGACAAGGTCTACATAAATACCGACCCCGCTTTCCCCGCTGACCAAAAGCGCCCTTCGGGGACTCTTTGGGATGTTGCTGTTCATTGTTTGAATAATGATGTCAGTCCCGCCTACATACTCGGCGGCGATGGTGTTTTCTTTCTGCCAAACACATTCAGTGAACAATTAAAAGTCAATGTTCTCAATACTCTTATTGTCGAAGATCTGATCGCTGCCGTAGCAGGCGGATTTGAAAAAACGTTGCGAGCCGAGATCGCAAAGTTCTGGGCGGCGCCAGCCAGATCCATGCGCCCGGACTCTGCACCGTTGTCCAATAAGCAGGCTTTCATCGAAGCGTACGCCGTGGTCACGAGTGCGGAGCTGTCGCTCTCGGTCATGGCCAACAATTTCGATGCCCGGTTGGGTGAGCGGTTCGCCCATCTGCTCGACGCAGACGCCGGTCGCGCAGCGTTTGAAGTCAAGTTGCAACCGGCGCAGGATTATTTGCTTTCGCTCCAGCCGTGTTTCGTCCTGGACAACGCCGAGCGTTTGGATGCAGAAATGCAGCTGGGTAACGAATCGACTTCCTACCTTATGCACACGCCGGAAAACGGCTTCGAGTTCTTTGACAAAAATACCGAGCTGCACAGCAAACTCCAGCAGCGGCTGTCTTTGCGCAGCGAGCAGTTCCGATACCTGAAAGCGACACAGAGTCCTCACACCTTCTGCGCAGAGGCTCACCTGAAGGGTCAGCTGGAAAGCGTGTCCTCGTTGCTCAGCGGCCGGGACCAACTGGAGAGTCCACTTACCTCCGTGCTGCAGGAAAACCAGGGCCTGCATGTGCTGCGCTACGGTATCGACACCCGTTTCTATCTGCTTTGGGCGGCATTGAAACGTACCGATTGGCCGCTTTGGCTTCATGCCGCAGGTAGCGATGTTCAACAGCGCTACACCGAACTTGAAGAATCCAGGGATGAATACCAGGCAGCCTATTCGAGCGCGTTCGATGCGTGCTTTTCGTTCAAGGATTATGTGGCGCGGACATTCGCTGAATGGGCGGACAGAGTGCTCGGGGAACACCTGGACCCAGAGACGATAAGTGTCCATAGCTCGTACAGGCTGCAAATTGCCGGGCGTACCATCGAGCAGGAAGACACCCGGACGTTGACCGAATTTATCGTTTTCGGACTGCACGACACGGGTTATCAAGCGACCCTGACTATCACCGGCGCGCCCGACGGAAGTCGGCTGACGGCCGCAGCGCTTGAGCAGTGGCTGGCAAATCGCAACCTGCGGCTGGAATATACCGGCAGCCTGGCGTTCTCGCCGTCGGTTGATTACCAGGAGGCCTATCGCAACTATCTCTTCAGCCAGATGGAGTTTGCAGTTTTCGTTGCTCGCTACTCCGGGAAGCTCGATTCCACCGATGCGAACATTATCGCTCGCGCCATGGCCAATGACCCCGCGGTGACTATTCAGGGCGTGCGAATCAATTTACAGGTGCCAGCGTTGAAAGACGTCCTGATGATTTCGGCCAGAGAATATGTACCGTCGCTGATGCTGGTAAAAACACCTGGCGGTGAATTCGAACTGCAAAAATTCTCAGATATTTACGCAGCGAATCGCTGGCTGGAGTCGGCGTTGTCCGCAAATCGTGAATATGCGGCTTTGCTGATCCATCCAGACTACCTGCACGACGCGGGTGAGTTGCTCGGCAGCGATCCAACACAGTTGCACTACCGCTATAAGCTCGATAGCCGACCGGTCGATCTTGGCCTGAATGCCAAAACACCGCTGGCGGACTACGTCAATGTCGCTTACCGAGCCGAAGTTGCCCTGCACAAGGCCATTGCCCCTTTAGGTTATCGGTCACTTGGCGTCGAGGGCCGCAAGCGCTACTCGCGTCTGACAACCGAACTCAAGGCGCTGTCCACCGTTGATGCACGAGACAATGGTTTCCCGACATTCGAACAGTTCACCTATGACGCGGTGAAAGCTCAGATCGAAGACATCTTGCGTCAGCGTGGCAGCAACGTTTCGGTCAACCCCGACCACATCATGGTTCAGACCGAAGAGTTTCGTAAGAGCGTGACCGACGTTCTGCTCGAGGGACTGGCCTTTGAAGCTGTCCACCCGGCCTACGAAACGAAATTCAGCCCGAAATATTATTTGGTGAATGGGCATCCTGCCGTTGAAAAACTGGATATCCGCGACCTTTCTTCGCTGTCGAAAACTTTCCGTCCCGGTGACAGATATACCGCGATGCTCAAAGAGCGACATCAGAACAAGGCTCATCCTGATTACCCGTTCAAACGCGCTGTACACGCCCGAAAAATCCGCTGTGAAATGTACCGCAACGCTTATGCGGACTTTACCAATGGCAGATTATCGACAGAGTTGTTCTCTGCTATCCAATGGATTATCGATAATCTGAAAGAGAGTGGCGGCTATCAGTCAATTCCAGACAGCAGCTCTGAAGGTGGCGTCGGGCTTTACAAATTCAATATCGGCGGACTGGGTTTCACGGCTGCGTGGGACCGCACAGTTGGCGGCGTCTATATCTTCCGACTGAAGTTGTTGTCAGGGCTTCTCGATTTGCTGTACACGCCTGACGCGCCTGATCTCGTCAGCTTCCGGCCAATCGCTGAGTTCATCCCTTCGATTCGTTTTCGAAACGGCCCGTTCCGCCATTACTACAGCGAGCGGATATTGCTGCGTGACCAGAAAGTGATCAATGACTACTTCGATAACCTGGTCGCAACGGTCGACACCAAGCCGGTTATTCGCACGCAACAGCGTTCGTTATTGCCTGATCTGTTCACTTTCCATGATGAGCGAGTGCGCCGTGTATTGAGTGATATCGATGAACGCACCATCAGTCTCAATGAAATAATCGCCGGCATTGTCTACAACAACCTGTTGAAAGTCGCGAATATCGTCAGCCTGTTGGTGCCTCCCGTGGGCACTGTCGTGGTAGCTGTGCAGGTGATGAAAAGCATCTACGACGCGTCGCAATCGGACCTACGAGGTGATTATTCCGCTGCGCTCGGGCATGTACGGGACGTAATGAGCGGACTGCTGACGTTGGGGCAGGCTGCGGCGGCGGGCGCAACCGTGAAACAACTTACCCGTGTGCAGCGCTCGTTTCTCGATATGTTCGAAGACGCGCGGACGGTTGCCGAACTCGTTACGTATTACACCGGCCATGAAGACCCCCAGGATGAGCTGATCGGCTTCTTCAAATCACTGATGCAAGATGCTGACGCCGCATTGAGCAAGACCACGGTTCGTTGAGTCGTTCCGGACGCTCATAGGCCAGGCTTATCGTTCATAGCCCATTCGCCAACTTACGGCCCGCGTCGCAGCCAACAGCCGCTGCGCCGCCGGGCCGTTTTCGTCGGCGTGGAACAGCGAGGTCGGACCGACAATGGTCAGCACGGCGGCGATCTGCCCGACCGCGTTGAACACCGGGGCAGAGAGCGCATCCACCCCCGGCATCAACAAACCATGCACGTGATGCAGGCCACGTTCGCGGATCTGTTCACAGAGCGCTGCAAAGGCTTTTTCGTCCTTGAGCGGATGCTCCGCGACAGCGATTTCCTGCGCGCGCAATTCATCGGTTTCCCGGTGCGGCAGATAGGCGCTGAACACCAGTCCTGTGGACGAACTGAGCAGCGGCAGGACCGAACCCAGTTGCGTCACCACCGTCACCGCGCGCACCGCCGGTTCGATGTGCACCACGGTTGCGCCCTGATTGCCCCATACCGCGAGGAAGCAGGTTTCATTGAGTTCATCACGTAAATCGGACAGCGGCAGGGCGGCGACTTTCAGCACGTCCATGCTGTTGAGTGCCGCCAGCCCTACGCGCAGCGCTTCACGGCCGAGGCCGTAATGGTTGGTAGCGGTGTTCTGTTCGGCAAATCCCGAGGCAATCAACGCCTGCAAATAGCGATGCACCTTGCTCGCCGGCATCTGCACGTGTTCGGCCAGACGCGACAGCGAAGTCGACGGTGACAACTCGGCCAGGGCTTTGAGGATGTCGGTGCCGACTTCGGCGGAGCGGACTTTCTGTTTGCCGTTGCTGTCGCTGGTTTTTTCCATGGGGCTGGCGGTTCCGGTTCGAATGGGCGTCTTTATAGCTTGACGCTGGATAGCGAGCAAATTACGTTATGCGTAATCAGATTACGATAATAACAACCCCGGCGTGCCGAGACCTCTAAGCCAGAGCGATGGGCCACTGCCGACTCCCTGTTCAGGAGGCTCCATGAACCTCGATTCAACCGCGCAGGCCTTGGCTTATCAGTCAGGCTTCGGCAATGAATTCAGCACTGAAGCGTTGCCCGGCGCGCTGCCCGTTGGCCAGAATTCCCCGCAGAAGGCCCCTTACGGCCTGTATACCGAATTGTTTTCTGGCACCGCGTTCACCATGCCGCGCAGCGAAGCGCGGCGGACCTGGATGTACCGGATTCAGCCGTCGGCCAATCATCCGGCGTTCATCAGACTGGAGCGGCAACTGGCGGGCGGACCGTTGGGTGAGGTGACCCCCAATCGTCTGCGCTGGAATCCACTGGATCTGCCGACCGAGCCGACGGATTTCATCGATGGCCTGGTGACCATGGCGGCCAACGCTGGCGCCGAAAAACCGTCCGGCATCAGCATCTACAACTACACCGCCAACCGTTCGATGGAGCGCGTGTTCTTCAACGCCGACGGAGAAATGCTGCTGGTGCCGCAACTGGGCCGCCTGCGCATCGCCACCGAACTGGGCGTGCTGGAAGTCGCGCCGCTGGAGATCGTGGTGCTGCCGCGTGGCCTGAAATTCCGCGTCGAACTGCTCGATCCGCAGGCGCGCGGTTACCTCGCCGAGAACCACGGCGCGCCGCTGCGCTTGCCGGACCTGGGGCCGATCGGCAGCAACGGCCTGGCCAATCCACGGGATTTCCTCACCCCGGTCGCCGCCTACGAAAACCTGCAACAACCCACCACCCTCGTGCAGAAATTCCTTGGCCAGTTATGGGCCACTGAACTCAATCACTCACCGCTCAATGTGGTCGCCTGGCACGGCAACAACGTGCCGTACAAATATGACCTGCGCCGCTTCAACACGATCGGCACGGTGAGTTTCGATCACCCGGATCCATCGATCTTCACGGTATTGACGTCACCGACCAGTGTGCACGGTCTGGCCAACCTCGATTTCGTGATCTTCCCGCCGCGCTGGATGGTCGCCGAAAAAACCTTCCGGCCACCGTGGTTCCACCGCAACCTGATGAATGAATTCATGGGCCTGATCCAGGGCGAGTACGACGCCAAGGCTGAAGGTTTCGTGCCCGGCGGCGCTTCGCTGCACAGCTGCATGAGCGCCCATGGTCCGGACGGCGAGACCTGCACCAAAGCCATCAATGCCGAGCTTGCGCCGGCGAAAATCGACAACACCATGGCCTTCATGTTCGAGACCAGCCAAGTGTTGCGCCCAAGCCGTTTCGCCCTCGACTGCCCACAATTGCAATCCAGTTACGACGCCTGCTGGGCGACTCTGCCCGCCACGTTCGACCCGACCCGGAGATAACCCATGACACACAATTCCATCCCCCGCAGCTGGGTCGCTTCGGCCAATGGTCACAGTGATTTCCCCTTGCAGAACCTGCCGCTGGGCGTGTTCAGCCTGAACGGTTCGACGCCGCGCGCGGGCGTGGCGATTGGCGAGCACATCTTCGATTTGCAAGTGGCGCTTGAGGCCGGTCTCTTCGACGGTGTCGCCCGCAGCGCGGTGGAAGCCATGCACGGCGGGCAGTTGAACGCTTTCTTCGAACTTGGCCGAGAGGCACGGGTTGCCTTGCGCGAGCGCCTGATCGAACTGTTCAGTGAAGGCAGCACCCTGCGCGGCAACATCGAAGCGCAGGGTGCGACAGTGCTGCCGTTGGCTGCCGATTGCCAGATGCACCTGCCGGCGCGAATCAGCGATTACACCGATTTCTACGTCGGCATCGAGCACGCGCAGAACGTCGGCAAACTGTTCCGCCCGGATAACCCGCTGCTGCCGAACTACAAGCACGTGCCGATTGGCTATCACGGTCGCGCGTCCACCGTGCGTGCATCCGGCACCGACGTGCGCCGGCCGAAAGGCCAGACGCTGCCGGCCGGGCAGACCGAACCGGTATTCGGACCCTGCGCACGTCTGGATTACGAACTGGAACTGGGCATCTGGATCGGCCCGGGCAACGAGATGGGAGAGCCGATTGCCATCGGGGACGCCGCCGAGCACATCGCCGGTTTCTGTCTGCTCAATGACTGGTCGGCGCGGGATATCCAGGCTTGGGAATACCAGCCGCTGGGGCCATTTCTGTCGAAGAGTTTCATCACCAGCGTCTCGCCCTGGGTAGTAACGGCCGAAGCGCTGGAACCGTTCCGCACGGCACAGCCGGCGCGTCCCGAAGGCGATCCACAGCCGCTGCCGTATCTGCTCGACAAGCGCGATCAGGACGGCGGCGCCTTCGACATCGAACTGGAGGTGCTGCTGCGCACCGAAGCCATGCGCGAGCAGAACCTGCCGGCCCATCGCCTGACTCTGAGCAACACCCGGTACATGTACTGGACCGTCGCGCAAATGGTCGCGCATCACAGCGTCAACGGCTGCCAGTTGCAGGCCGGTGACCTGTTCGGTTCAGGCACCTTGTCCGGCCCGGAAAACGGTCAGTTCGGCAGCTTGCTGGAAATCACTGAGGGCGGTAAGAAACCGATCGAACTGGCGTCCGGCGAAGTGCGCAAATTCCTTGAGGACGGTGACGAAATCATCTTGCGCGCCCGCTGCGCCCGCGAAGGTTTTGCGTCGATCGGCTTCGGCGAATGCCGCGGCACCGTGATTGCGGCGCGCTGACAGGAGCGGCTTATGGATCTCTATTCCTATTACCGCTCCACTTCCTCTTATCGGGTGCGAATTGCGCTGGCGTTGAAGGGGCTCGATTACCAGGCGCTGCCGGTCAACCTGATCGCACCGTCGGGTGGCGAACATCGGCAAGCGGCGTATCTGGCGATCAATCCGCAGGGCCGAGTGCCGGCGCTGCGGACCGATGACGGCGCGGTGCTGATTCAGTCGCCGGCGATCATCGAGTACCTGGAGGAACGTTATCCACAGGTGCCGTTGCTGCCGGATGATCTGGTGGCGCGCGCGCAGGTGCGCGGTGTCGCGGCGGTGATCGGCTGCGATGTGCATCCGCTGCACAACGTCAGCGTACTCAATCGCCTGCGCCAGTCGGGACAGGATGAGGCGCAGGTGGTGGAGTGGATCAGTCACTGGATCAGCCAAGGGCTGGCGACGGTGGAGCAGTTGATCGGTGACAGTGGCTTTTGTTTTGGCGAATGGCCGTGCGTGGCGGATGTGTATCTGATGCCGCAGTTGTACGCGGCGGAACGGTTCAACGTCAGCCTTGAGGCGTATCCGAAAATCCGCCGTGTGGCCGCGTTGGCGGCTGAACATCCGGCGTTTATCAAGGCCCACCCTGCCAACCAACCGGACACCCCGTAGTCCCTGTGGGAGCGAGCCTGCTCGCGAAGACGTGGTGTCAGTGGCCTCTCATTCAGCTGACCCACCGCTCTCGCGAGCAGGCTCGCTCCGACAAGGGCTGGGTTGCGACATAAAAACCATAAAAACAAAAACAGGTACCTTGCGATGCATAACCAGATTGCCAGCTTCCGCGCGGCGCTCGACGCCCGGCCTGTGTCTCGTTATCAGTGGTTGCTGCTGATTCTGCTCGCCTTGCTGCTGGTCACCGACGGTTACGATGCCCAGGTGCTCGGTTATGTAGTGCCCGCGCTGGCCCAGGATTGGGGGCTGGAAAAATCCGCGTTCGGGCCGGTTTTCAGCGCCAACCTGCTCGGTCTCACTCTCGGGTCTCTCGCGGTTACGCCGCTGGCTGATCGCTTTGGTGTGCGGCGAATTCTGCTTGCCTGCGTATTGATCTACGCCACGCTGACGGTGCTGATGGTTTTCGCCGATTCGCTGAACACGTTGATGATTGCGCGGTTCATCTGCGGCATCGGCATGGGCGGCGCGATGCCCAGCGCCATGGCCTTGATGTCGGAATATTCGCCGCCGCGTCTGCGCACCTTGATGGTGACCCTGGCAGCCTGTGGCTTCTCGTTCGGTGGCGCCGCGGGCGGTTTTGTCGCGGCCGGTTTTATCGACCAGTTCGGTTGGCAGGCAGTGTTCCTCGCCGGCGGCGTGACGCCATTGCTGCTGTTTCCTTTCCTGTGGTGGATGCTGCCGGAGTCGCTTCCGCGCTTGCTGCGTGATGCACCGCCGTATGCACGGCTGCGCAAGGTCACCACGCGGATGTTGCCGGACTGGCAGCCACCGGTGGCCAGCGTCGAGCAGAACGAGCGCGAGCTGGGCAGCAAACTGACCGTGGTCGAGTTGTTTCGCAACGGCTATGGGCGGCCGACCCTGCTGATCTGGGCGACATTTTTTGTCAGCCTGATTCTGTTGTATTTCATGATCAGTTGGCTGCCAACGCTGCTGCTGGAAAGCGGTTTGAAACTTAACGAGGCCAACCTTGTTACCTCGATGTTCCTGTTCGCCGGGACCCTTGGCGCGATTTGCATGGCCTGGTTCGCCGACCGTTTGCACCGCAAGGTGCGCCTGCTGTCCGGGGTATTGGCAGGTGCGGCGCTGTGCACGACTCTGCTCGGGCTCAACCACGATGATCCGCGTTTTCTGGTGGCCTGTGTGTTTGCCGCCGGGTTCTGCATCATCGGCGGGCAATTGACGCTGAATGCCTTTGCCAGCAATTTTTACCCGGCTCATGTGCGTGCCACCGGTACCGGATGGGCACTGGGCGTGGGGCGTTTCGGTTCGATCCTCGGGCCGCTGTTTGGCAGTCTGCTGTTGGCAATGCACATACCGGTGGAGCAGATTTTCTTCTTCTGCGCGATCCCGGCGGTGATAGCTGCGCTGCTGATCATTCAGGTGCGCTCGCCGACTGAGATCCGCCGATCCAGTGTGGGAGCGAGCCTGCTCGCGAAGAACGATAACGCGGTTTGACCGGGAGACCGAGGTGCCTGCTTCGCGAGCAGGCTCGCTCCCACACAGGTTTGTACGGGCCTCAAGGATGGGGGCAAGCCTGCAGAAGGTGGTTAATGGACGACGGAGCTGGGCGGCAGATGGCCGAGGCGTTCGGTCAGGCGCAGGCGCTGGATCGGGTCTTCGCTGAGCAACAGCGCGTGCTCCAGATCGAAGCGCTCAGCGTTGGGGCAGTCGAGCCGCTGGTACAGACTGGCCCGGGCCATGTAATCAGCGGCCTTGGCGCCGCCCAGTTCGAGCACTCGTTCTGCGTCAATGAGCGCGGCGATGTAATCGTCGTGGGTCAGGTGCAATTGCCGCAGGTTGCGTGACAGGCGCTGCAGCATCTGCACCGGCGTTGCCGTCAGCAGATGCTCGGCGCTGAGCTGCATGTTTGGCCCGTACTGGCGCTGCAACAATTCGCGACAGTCATTGGGATACAACCGCCGCCCGCCGCAAGGGTCGAGCAAATGATCGGCGCCGGGAACCCGCAGCAGAAAATGCCCGGGGAAATTCACCCCGACCAGAGGAATCTCCAGGCCGTGGGCCAATTCCAGCGCAATCAACGCCAACGCCAGCGGCTGACCACGTTGAGTGTGCAAGACGCGATGCAGCAGCGCCGCCTGTGGACGCAGCGGCAGGAAATCATCCTGGGCGAAACCAAGATCGACCATGCGCCGCAACAGCGGTTGCGCCAGTTCGCTGACCGGCAGCATCGGCAGGCCGTAGCTGATCCGTAATTGCAGATCCTTGAACGTGCGCAACCAGGTTTCGGGTTCAAGGGTTTTGTCGTGCTCGGCACTTATCCACAGCGCAGCTTCCAGCAGGGCTGGCGGCGAACGGTGCAGGCAGTCGAAAAAGCGTTGGCGCGGACTCATCTAAATCTCCCTCCAATGCCTCGTTTTAGCCCCGTCCGGGTGCTTCGTCCAGTGTCTGGCTCATTGAGCGCAAGTTATCGCGGCACGACATTGCCCGCTCGGCGGCTTATGCCGGCGCGCGCCAGCAATTTTCAGGGGCAAGCCTATACTGGCGTTCTACAAGAAGTGATTCGGGAGCCTGTCGATGTTCGCTCTCATGCAAAGCACTCGCCTGGAATCGCTGCACCTGAGCGTTGACCCGGTCACCGGGTTGAAGGCGGTCATTGCCATTCATAACAGCCGTCTGGGGCCAGCCTTGGGCGGGTGCCGTTACCTTGCCTATCCCAACGACGAATCTGCGGTCGAGGACGCCATTCGCCTGGCGCAAAACATGAGCTACAAAGCGGCGCTGGCCGGCCTTGCGCAGGGTGGTGGGGTGGCGGTAATCGTGCGGCCGATCCATGTCGAGAATCGCGGCGCGTTGTTCGAGGCTTTCGGTCGTTGCATCGAGCAGCTCGACGGCCGCTACATCACCGCCATCGACAGCGGCACCTCGGTGGCGGACATGGACTGCATTGCCCAGCAGACCCGACATGTCACCAGCACCACTTCGGCAGGCGACCCGGCGCCGCACGCAGCCATGGGCGTGTTCACCGGCATCCGCGCCACGGCGATGGCGCGCCTGGGCAGCGACAACCTGGAAGGTTTGCGCATCGCCATTCAGGGACTTGGCAATGTCGGTTATGCGCTGGCCGAGCAACTGCACGCTGCCGGCGCCGAGTTGCTGGTCAGTGACATCGATCACGGCAAGGTGCAACTGGCGATGGAACAGCTCAATGCCCACCCGATCGCCAACGATGCGTTGCTCAGCACGCCCTGCGACATTCTGGCGCCGTGCGGATTGGGCGGGGTGCTCAACAGTCATTCAGTCTCGCAATTGCGCTGCTCCGCTGTGGCGGGTTCAGCGAACAATCAACTTTCCCATCTGGACGTGGCGGATCAACTGGAACGACGCGGGATTCTTTATGCGCCGGACTATGTGATCAATGCCGGCGGGCTGATTTACGTTTCGCTGAAACATCGTGGCGAGGAGTTGCCGACCATCACGGCGCATCTGTCGAAGATCAGTTCGCGGCTGACCGAAGTGTTCGCTCACGCCCAGGCGGAAAAACGTTCGCCGGCACGGGTGGCCGATGAGTTGGCCGAAAAGGTTTTGTATCGCTGAAAAGCAAAAGATCGCAGCCTTCGGCAGCTCCTACACTCGGAATGTAGGAGCTGCCGAAGGCTGCGATCTTTTTATTGGGCGCGAATTACTTCGGCGCTTTCGCTGCTTTGGCGGGCTTTGCCGGTGCCTCGTCAGGTTCTGCAACTTCGGTCTTTTCCACAGGCTCGGCCGGCGCATTGATCAGCTCCGACAGCGCATCGGGCTGGCTCTTGAACGCCCGGGCGAACACATCGCGGTTCTTCGCCATGTAGATTCCGGCTTCTTCCACTTGCTGTTCGGTCAGGGACGGAACGGCTTTTTGCAGCACATCGGCCAGATATTCGGCCAGTTCGAGCATTTTGTCATGACGATCAGCTTCGGCTTTATCCATGAACAAGCGCTCCAGATCTCGGCTGCTGCGGTATACCACTTCGACGGCCATTCACCACCTCACATGCCTTCACGTTAAGTTGTCTTGACGACTACTGTATCCATATACAGCGAAAAGGATAAGCGAATCCCTGCGCCATGGGTAGTGGCTTTTCAATGTAGACCGGATTTGGCGTTTGTCAGGGGGACGGTGGCGCTGCTATCGCGAGCAGGTTTGCTCCCACAGAACCCCAGCGGTGCGACCAAACGCCACGGCGCGGGATTTGCGGCGGATCGCCATGATGCGTGGCCCTGAACCTGCATGAAAACCGTGGCTACAAGGCGCACGCGCAAAACCGTCACGTGCGATACGCATCATCCGCCCGATACGGGCTAAGGAAACTCATCGTGAAAATCAACTGGGCCGAGAAACTGCGGCGTAACGTGCATCAACTGGCCGAGTCCCTGGGCAACCTGTTCGTCGAAACCTTTCACTACCTGGCGTTGTTCGCCATCGGCGCGGTGACGGCGTGGGCGGCGGTGATGGAGTTTCTCGGCATGCTCGAAGTCGGGCATATCAAGATTGATGACATTCTGTTGCTGTTCATCTATCTGGAACTGGGCGCGATGGTCGGGATTTATTTCAAGACCAACCACATGCCGGTGCGCTTTCTGATCTACGTAGCGATCACCGCGCTGACGCGCCTGCTGATCTCCAATGTATCGCACCATAACCCGCCCGACATGGGCATCATCTACCTGTGCGGCGGCATTCTGCTGCTGGCGTTCGCGATCCTGGTGGTGCGTTACGCCTCGTCGCAGTTCCCCTCGGTGAAGATCGAGAACCCGCAGCGCAAGATCGGCACGGGCTCCAGCGAACATCCTGAAGTGGAGAAGGGCGAGCTTTAAAGGCCCGCCGCCTGGCCGGGCTGGCCTTTGACCCGTGGCGGTGGCGGGGTCAGCCCGGCGCCGTTGGTCATGGTCTCGAGAATCGACATGGCGCTGTGGCCTTGTTCGATGGCGATGCCGAATTGAATGCTTTGCACCAGCCGCTTCAGCCGCTCAGGATCGTTGCGCTGTTCGGCGCTGATCATGCGTTTGGCCACGATGCGGCCGGCGTTGGACAGGGTCAGCATGATGCTGCCGTCCAGGCCCTGAATGCTCAGATTGATCTGATAGTCCGGCGCGAAAGCATCGGTAATGATTTGAAATGGGTTGTCCATGATGCGTCACCGCCTGATTGAACGTGCAGTTGTTGACCGGCCATGATCCGATTTGGTTCGCAACACCAGACCACTGGCATCTCGTTCGCTGAGGTTCGCAATGTCCGTTTGCCTCAAGAGTGATGTAGCAAGGCGCATGCCGGAAAAATTGTCGAACAATGAACCCGGTGAAAAAAACGGCGAGCCTCGGGGCTCGCCGTTTTTTTTGGCGCGTTTTCAGGGCAGGAATGAGTCAACGACCGCTGACGGTGCAGTCAGGTCAATCAGCACTCCACCCAGTTCACGGCCAGCCCGCCCCGCGAGGTTTCCTTGTACTTGTCGTGCATGTCGGCGCCGGTGTCGCGCATGGTGCGGATCACCCGGTCGAGGGAGATGAAGTGATTGCCATCGCCGCGCAGGGCCATTTGCGTGGCATTGATCGCCTTCACCGCCGCGATGGCATTGCGCTCGATGCACGGCACTTGCACCAGGCCACCGACCGGATCGCAGGTCAGACCCAGGTTATGTTCGAGGCCGATTTCGGCAGCGTTTTCCAATTGCTCTGGCGTTGCCCCGAGTACATCGGCCAGGCCGGCGGCGGCCATCGCACAAGCGGAGCCGACTTCGCCTTGGCAACCGACCTCGGCGCCAGAGATCGACGCATTTTTCTTGCACAAAATGCCGACGGCGGCTGCGCCGAGAAAGAACGCAACGACGTCATCGTCAGACGCATCCGGATTGAATTTCATGTAGTAGTGCAGAACGGCCGGAATGATCCCGGCGGCGCCGTTGGTCGGCGCGGTGACCATGCGCCCGCCCGCGGCGTTTTCTTCGTTGACGGCGAGGGCGAACAGGTTGACCCATTCCATTGCCGACAAAGTCGAACTGATCACATTCGGTTTGCCGATTTCCAAAAGGCTGCGGTGCAGTTTCGCTGCGCGGCGCGGCACTTTCAGACCGCCGGGCAGGATGCCTTCGTGGCGCAGACCTTGTTCGACGCATTCGCGCATCACCGACCAGATGTGCAGCAGGCCCTGGCGGATCTCGGCGTCGCTACGCCAGGCGCGTTCGTTGGCCATCATCAATTCCGACACGCGCAGATTGTGTTGCTTGCACAGGGCGAGCAATTCGGCGGCGCTGGAAAAGTCGTACGGCAACACCACGTCACTGGTCGGCGCCACGCCTGACTCGGCCTCAGCGGCTTCGACGATGAAACCGCCGCCCACCGAGTAATAGGTTTGCGTGAACAACTCGGCGCTTTCGCCAGAGGCGGTCAGCGACATGGCGTTGGGGTGGTAGGGCAGGCTCTCGTCGAGCAGCAGCAGATCACTTTGCCAATCGAAAGCAATCGAACGCTGACCGGCGAGGGACAGTTGCCCGGTTTCGCGCATTTGCTGGATGCGTGGGTCGATAGTCGAGGGATCGATGCTGTCCGGCCACTCGCCCATCAGGCCCATGACGGTCGCGCGGTCGGTGGCATGGCCAACGCCGGTGGCCGACAGCGAGCCATACAAACGGATTTCCACCCGTCGCACGTCATTGAGCAGATGCTGGTCGATCAGGGTCTGGGCAAACGTCGCCGCTGCGCGCATCGGGCCGACGGTATGGGAACTGGACGGGCCGATGCCTACTTTGAATAGATCGAAAACACTGATAGCCATGCTAAACCCTCACAAGCAATGGAGTAGGAATCGCTGCCATTTTTTGTCGGACAAGCGCAATGTCGGCGATACTGCCTGCCTCGGTTCGAGGTGACCAACGAAACCTCCTAAGACAGCCTTTAGCAGGACTAAACAATGAGTCGTCAATTGCATGCCCAGACCTATGTCTGGCTGCAGGTATTTGCCTGTGCGGCCCGGCACCTGTCGTTCACCCGCTGCGCCGAAGAGCTGCACATCACCCCGGGGGCGGTCAGCCAGCAGATTCGCCAATTGGAAGAGCGCCTGGGCTTTCGCCTGTTTCATCGGCGAGCGCGCGGCGTTGAGTTGAGCGCGCAGGGGCAGCGGCTGGCGATTACTGTCAACGAAGCCTATGGCAGCATCGATGCGGAGTTGCGCCGACTGGATGCCGGGATGATCAGCGGGACGTTACGGCTGCGTTCGATTCCGTCGTTTCTCGGCAAGTGGCTGACGCCGCGTCTGCCGCGCTTGCAGCAACGCTTTCCGGACATCCAGTTGCGCCTGGTGGCGGAGGACAGCAGCGTGCCGTTGCACGAAGGCGATTTCGATCTGGCCATCGATCTCAACGATGGCAGTTACCCCGGATTGTTATCCACAGCCTTGCTCGACGAGCAGATATTTCCGGTATGCGCGCCGAGCCTGCTGCGTGGGCGACCGCCGTTGCACGGGCCGGCGGATCTGGGGCATTTCCCGCTGCTGCACGACATCACCGCCTGGCGTGGCAGTTACGAATACGCGGAATGGGAGTTCTATTTGAATGCGATCGGCTTCGAAGGCGCCGATGTGCGCCGCGGGCATACGTTCAATCGCAATCACCTGACCATCGAAGCGGCGATTGCCGGCATGGGCGTGGCAATTGCCCGGCGCACGCTGCTCAACGACGAGCTGGAACGCGGCACTCTGATCGTGCCGTTCGGCTTGTCGGTGCCTAACCATAAACGCTACGTGCTGCTGTATGCGCCGGGGGCGTTGAGCCATCCGGGCGTACGTGCCGTGCACGATTGGCTGGTGGAGGAGGCGGGGATTTTTCGCAGTCTGCACCCGCTGAATGAGCAGCAGATGTGAGTAGATTTTTCAGCGGAGCGGGTCGACCCAACTCCCGACCTTAGCAGCGCTTTGCTCGGTTGTCCGGCTTTTTTTGCGAATGAATATTTTTCTTTTTTCAGGGGTTGAAATGTTCGGCGCTCGGGCCGATTGTTGTAACCAGGAGGTCAGGAAATTCAACTCAAGGCCTCCAGCGAGCTAGCTGAAATAAGGGATGAACTATGCAAATCCAAGTCAACAGCGATAACCATATTCAAAGCAGTAAGCGACTGGAGGAGTGGGTACGTACAACTATTGAGAGCACGCTCGACCGTTATGAAGAAGACCTGACCCGTGTCGAAGTCCACCTCAGCGACGAGAACGGCGAGAAGCCAGGTCCCCATGACTTGCGCTGCCAACTGGAAGCGCGGCCAAAAGGCCACCAACCGATTTCCGTGACCCACAAAGCCGATTCGCTGGAACAGGCGATCGACGGTGCTGCCGAAAAACTCGAGCACAAACTGGATCATCTGTTCGGCAAACTGCGAGGTAAACCACGCGCCGCGGTAGTGCCATTTACCGGCAAGGCCAACGACAAGCTGCTGGCGGAAGAATTCGACGAGAACGAACAGGCAGCCATCAACAGTTGATGCGCTGATTTCACAAGTCACACAAGGAGAACGGGCCTGCTGATGCAGGCCCGTTTTTTGTTGGTAGCAGAAAAGCCCCTCACCCCAGCCCTCTCCCGGAGGGAGAGGGGGCCGACCGGGGTGTCTTGCGTGATATATCGACCTGCAAAACCGAGTCGATTATGGGTTCGGTAAAGTACGTTCAGGTCAATGAATTTCTGAAGCATCCCGCAATCAGTTCCCCCTCTCTCGGGGAGAGGGCCGACCGAGGTGTCTGAAGAGGTACATCGACCTGAAAGACCGCGTTGATTATGGATTCGGTAAAGCAGAATCAGGTCGGCGTACTTCGCAAGCATCCCACGGCCAGTCCCCTAACCCTCTGGGAGAGGGTTAGGGTGAGGGCATTTTTCGATTCGCCGCAATTCTTATGATCTGCTCTAGCACATCGTCCATCTGCTGGATCACCTCGAGGTTACTGAAACGCGCGACCTCAATGCCCTTTTGGTTCAGATAGCGTGTCCGGCGCTGGTCATGAATCAATCCCGCTGTTTCATAGTGCTGACCACCGTCCAGTTCAATCGCCAATTTCAGCTGCGCACAGTAAAAATCCAGCACGTAAGGCGGACACGGAAACTGCCGGCGAAATTTCAGATTGGCGATTTGGCGGGAGCGGAGTTTTTGCCAGAGCAACTGTTCGCAATCGGTTTGGTTGACGCGTAACTGGCGGGCGAATTGGGCGAGGGTGGGGCGGGTTTGCATGCTTCACGATCCTTGTGAAGTTGGTTTGATATTTCACTGTAGCCCATTCCCCTCACCCCAGCCCTCTCCCGGAGGGAGAGGGGGCCGACCAAGGTGTTTTGCGGGGTACATCGACCTGAAAGACCGAGTCGATTATAGATTCGGCAAAGCAGAATCAGGTCGGCGTACGTCGCAAGCATCCCACGATCAGTCCCCTCTCCCTCTGGGAGAGGGTTAGGGTGAGGGGCTTTTCAACCCTCAGAACGCCACAGAAGTCTGCACATAAACCGTCCGCGGCTCCCCGACGTACTTGCCCTTGTTGTTGTCATCGAACGAGCGCGTGAAGTACTGCGTGTTGAACATGTTCTTTACCCCCACGGCCACATTCAAATCCGACAGTTGCGGTCCGAAGTCATACCCGGCGCGGCTGCTGAACAGCATGTACCCCGGTATCTTGCCGGTGCTGCCATCGGCACTTTCCTTCGAGGTGTTGGCGTTGTCGGCGAACTGATCGCTCTGGAAGCTGCTATCCAGATTCAACTTCCAAGGGCCTTCGGTGTAACCGACACCAATCGTGCCTTTGTGTTTCGACGAGAACGGCACGCGATTGCCCTTGTTCGGCCCGTCTTCGCGGATAGTCGCGTCAACATAAGCGTAGCTGGCGTAGACATCGAAACCGGCCAGCGCCGGACTCAAGTCATCGAGGGCGTAATTGACGCTGGTCTCGATGCCTTGATGACGGGTTTCACCGCGGGCGATCACCGAATCGTTGGTCTGGTTGCTTTCGTACTGGTTATCGAAGTTGATCAGGAATGCGCCGATTTCCGCGCGCAGGGCACCATTGTCATAACGCGTGCCGAGTTCCCAGGTGCGGGCCTTTTCCGGTTTCACCTCGCCGCTGCTCACGCGGTTGGGCATCTGGCTGTACTGCACACTGCCGAACGAGCCTTCGGTGTTGGCGTACAGATTCCAGCTGTCGGTCAGGTGATAGAGCACGTTCAGCGCCGGCAGCGCGGTGTTGTAGTCGCCCTTGTATTTGACGTTGGTCAGGTTGTTGGTCTGCTGCGACTCGATCATCTCGTAACGTATGCCCGGGGTGATGGTCCATTTGCCGATGTCGATACGGTCGTCGACGAAGAACGCATTGGCCTCGGTGCCGCCACGGGTATCGCGGTCGTTGCGGCTGCTGGTGGTCGGGTATTCGTTGGCGCTGATCGGCGTGCGGTAGCGCAGTTCGTGACCGGCCTCGTTGATGTAGCGGTAGCCGACGCCGACTTCATGGCTGCTCGGACCCAGGTCGAAGCCTTGGGCGAAGCGGGTTTCCAGGCCACGCACCCAATACTCGCGTGGCGACAGCGAAAGGAACGTGCCCTGATCCAGATAGCCGCTGCGCAAAGTCTTGGTGAAGAAGGTGTTGGCGGTGAACTCGCGGCGATCTTCCTGATAGCGATAGCCGAAGTTGAACATCGTCCGGCGCCCCCAGAACTGGTCTTTCGGGCGCGTCGACTGATAAGGATCGGCGTCGTAATCGGCGACGTTCAGACCGCCGGGCATGTCGGCCTTGCCTTCGTAATACTGGGCCATGGCGTTGAAACTGTTGGCTTCGTCGAGCTGGTATTTGCCCTTGAGAATCAGGTCGTCGATCTCGCTATCGCTGTGCTCACGCCAGTCACCGCCACGGGTGCCGGAGTACAGCAAGGCGCCGCCCAGGCCGTTGGCGTTGGTGCCGCCGGCCAGCAGATTGGCGCTGGTCTTGAAACCGTCGTGGCTCGACGACGGGCTGGTTTCAGTCTGGAAACCACCCTTGACCGTCGGCTCGTCGGGGATTGCCCGGGTCACGAAGTTGACCACGCCGCCGACGTTCTGCGGGCCGTAACGCACCGCGCCACCGCCGCGCACCACGTCCACGGCATCCATGTTGCCCATGCTGATTGGCGCGAACGACAACTGCGGCTGACCGTACGGCGCGAAAGGCACCGGAATGCCGTCCATCAAGACTGTCGAGCGCGCGGCCAGACGTGGATTCAAACCGCGAATGCCGAAATTCAGCGCCATGTCATGGCTGCCGGTGCCGTTGTTCTCCGGCGCATTGACGCCGGGGATGCGGTTGAGCACGTCACGGGCCTGCGTCGCGCCCTTGCGCTCAAATTCGTCGCGGCGAATCACATCACGCGCGCCCGGGTGTTCGAACACGTTGACCTGCGCCGCATCGCCGAGCCAGTCGCCGACCACGGTCGAAGTGCCCAACTCAAGCGCGGAATCTCCCAACGGTTGCAGGCTGAAGGCATTTTCGCCCTCGGCGCGGGCTTGCAGACCGGTGCCTTCGAGCAATGCATCGAGACCTTGCTGCGTCGTGTAATTGCCTTCCAGACCACGGCTTTGCACACCGCTGGTGACTTGCGAGCCGAAGGAGATCAGCACGCCGGCTTCACGGCCAAACTGGTTGAGCGCGGTTTCCAGCGACGCCGGGGCAATGTGATAGACCTTGGTCTCGGCGCCCAGCGCGGCGGGCAGGGCGGTGAAACTCAGGCTGGCGCCAAGCAGAAGATTGCGCAGGCTGCGGGCCAGTGGCGTAAGGCGGGTGGGCTGCATGTGGATGATCCTGAGAAGGTGGAATCAAGGGGGCTTTCCTTCTCTGTCACGCCAGATCTGAAAAACGGCTCATTTTTTTGAAAATAAAAAGATCGCAGGCTTTTGTAGGAGCCGCCGAAGGCTGCGAGCTTTTGATCTTGCTTTCTAAACCCGCGCTTCAACGCTCACCCAATATCGGGTAAAGCGCCTCACTTTCACTGGCAAACTGATTTCCAGCAGGTCGAGAATCCGCTCACTGTCATCCAGCGGATACGTCCCGGAAATCAGCAGATCGGCGACCGGGCTGGCGCAACTCAACTGACCGCGCCGGTAGCGGCCAAGCTCTTCAAGAAAGTCGCCGAGGCGCATATGGGCGGCGACCAGCATGCCATCGGTCCAGGCGCCGCTGTTGGCGTCCAGCGGTTTAGCCTCGCTGACCGAGCTGGCAGTAAAACTCAACTGCCGCGCGACCGGCAGCAGCAGGGGCGCGCGCGGGTTGGCGGTGAGTTCGACTCGCCCTTCAAACAGCGCGATCTGCGTGCGATCGGCAAACTGCCGCACGTTCAGGCGCGCCCCTTGGGTTTTCAACACGCCGTGCGCCGTGTGTATGTCGAACGGGCTCGCAGCGCTCAGGAGCATTTCGCCTTCAAGCAGACGAATCTGGCGCTGCGCGTTATCGACATCGGCGGAGCTGGCGGTATTGAGCTGCAAGGAATCGGCGCCGCCCAAGGCAACTTTGCGCCGTTGCCCGACCGGTGTGCGGTAATCGGCGAGCAGCGACGGCAGCGGCGTGTGCTCGCGCAGGCCCCAGGTCGCCGCTGAGCCGGCACCGAAAATCAGCAGCTTTTTCAGCGCCTGACGACGGCTGGCGGCCTTCGGCCCGTTCAACGCCGCGTGGGCCAAGGGTGACGACACGCCGCGCAAGCGCTGGTTGACCCGTTGCATGTGCTCCCACGCCCGGCGGTGCTCGCTGTGCGCATCCAGCCATTGTTGCCAGGCCTGTTGCTGGCGCGGGGTGAGCGTGCCCTGCTGCATTTCCAGCAGCCAGTACACCGCCTGTTCGGCGACCTGCGCGGAAAATTCCGGCACTCGATTCATAAAGCGAAATAGCAGCGCATCGCCGCTTTGTTCAGATGGCGTTTGACCGTGGCTATCGAGATACCCAGTTCAGCGGCGATCTGCGGATAAGTCAGGCCATCGACCTGCGCGAGCAGGAAGGCGCGTTTGATCGGCTGCGGCAAACCGTCGAGCAGCTCATCGAGTTCGAGCAACGTCTGCAGGATGATCGCTTTGTGTTCTTCCGACGGCGCGACCATCTCGGGCATTTGCGCCAGCGTCTCGAGGTAGGCGCGTTCCAGATCCTGCCGCCGGTAATGGTTGAACAGCACACGCTTGGCCAAGGTGGTGAGAAACGCGCGCGGTTCGATGATCACCGGCGGCTCGCGGGCGGTGAGCACTTTGACGAACGTGTCCTGAGCCAGATCCGCCGCGCTGTCCGGGCAGCCGAGCTTGCGTCGCAGCCAGCCGGTGAGCCAGCTGTGATGGGCGTGATAGAGCGATTCGACAGGATGGGCGGGCGGCAACGAAATGACTCCGGACGCAATGCTTGCGTAGAGAACGTGCGTTAGAGAACAAGAACGGTTCGCATTGTAGGGGCTGGGGACCGTGTCCGGCAATCAGATGCTTTTGCGTATGAGAATATTTATCATTAATATTGCTCGCCTGTAGATTCGGCTTGTCGGCCGAACGTTTTTCGTTTCAGGGTCGAAACATGAAAGGCAAACTCGCCACGCTTCCCATGTCCTATCGTCTGGCCGTCACTTCGCGAGTGCTGGCGGCGGTTTTCGGCGGCTATCTGGTCGCGGCGCTGGCCAGTGTCACCCTGACGCTGTGGCTGCCGTTGAACCGCGCTGAAGCCGTGGTCACCGGCATGACCGTGTCCTTTCTCGTCTATCTGGTCGCAGTGCTCTGGTGCTTTGCCTGCCGCAGCGCATGGTCGGCATGGGTCGGCTTGCTGGTGCCGAGCGTGATTCTCGCCACCATTTCCGGTGTCGCGCGCGGTCTGGGGCTGGCATGAAAGAGGGTTTCCGCCAGGCGATGGCCTGGCTGCACACCTGGGCCGGACTGGTGTTCGGCTGGTTGCTGTTCGCGATCTTTTTCACCGGAACGCTGGCTTACTTCAAAGACGAAATCAGCCACTGGATGCAGCCGGAAATGGCTGCGCATCCACTCGATGCCGAAGCGAGCCTGACCCTGGCGCAAAACTATCTGCAGCAACACGCCGCCGGTGCCTCGCGCTGGCTGATCGATTTGCCCGATGCCCGCGATCCCGGCCTTACCGTGCGCTGGCAGCAGGCCCCGGCCATGCCCGGGGAGCGCGGTCGCTTCGAATCCAGGACCCTCGACGCCCAGAGCGGGGCCGAAGTACAGGGCCGCGAAAGCATGGGCGGCGAGTTCTTCTACCGCTTCCACTTCCAGTTGCAGATGCCTTATCCGTGGGGCCGCTGGCTGGCGACCATCGCTGCGATGGTGATGTTCGTCGCGTTGATCAGCGGCATCATCACCCACAAGAAAATCTTCAAGGACTTCTTCACCTTTCGCCCGCGCAAGGGCCAGCGTTCCTGGCTCGACGGGCATAACGCGGTGGGTGTGCTGGTGCTGCCGTTTCACTTGATGATCACCTACAGCAGCCTGGTGATTTTCATGTCGATGGTCATGCCGGCCAGCATCGTTGCCTCTTACGGCAGTGACGTGCGCAAGTTTTACGACGAAGTCTTTCCCGCCTCGAAGACGCCGGAACGTGCTGATATCGCCGCGCCGCTGACCGCCATGGCTCCGCTACTTGCCAAGGCCAGCGAGCAGTGGTCGGGCGGCCACACCGCGCGCCTGTCGGTGAGCAATCCGGGCGATGCCAGCGCCACGGTGGTGCTGTCCCGCGCAGGCGATCAAGTGGTGCATGATTTCGGCCGGGCGGTGACGTTCAACGGCGTCACTGGGCAGCTCCTGAGCAGTACCCCCGATCAACCCATGGCGATGTCGGTGGGTGGTGCATTCTACGGTCTGCACATGGGCCATTTCGCCGGGCCGCTGTTGCGCTGGCTGTATTTCATCTGCGGACTGGCCGGCACGGCGATGATCGGCACCGGGCTGGTGATCTGGCTGGGCAAGCGTCAGCTCAAGCACGCAAAAAGCCCAGCGCTGCCGTTCGAATTGCGTTTGGTCGAAGTGCTTAATATTGCCAGCATGGCCGGGCTGGTGTCGGCGGTGGCGGTATTCTTTTTGGCCAATCGGTTGTTGCCGGTGAGTCTGACGGGACGGGCCGACTGTGAAGTGAATGCGTTCTTCATTGCCTGGGGCCTGAGCCTGGTGCATGCGGTGTTGCGTCCGGGCCGCAAGGCCTGGATCGAACAGCTGACGCTCGGCGCCGCGCTGTTTATCGCGGTGCCGCTGATCAATGCGCTGACTACGCCGTGGAATCTTGGCGCGACCTTGATACAGCGCGATTGGGCGTTGGCCGGATTTGATCTGACTTGTCTGGCGACGGGGCTTTTTCTCGGCTGGGCTGCGCGCAAGATGCAGCGTGCTGGCAACCGCGTCAGCGTTCCCAAAGTAAAGTCATCGCCTCGGTCGATTACCCTTGAACAGAGTGCCAACTGATGCTGCTGGCCCTGTTACTCACCTACGCCGGTTTCACCGCATTGTGTCTGTCGATGCCTCGCCATCACGCTGAATTGCTCGGCGCCAAACCTTCGACTGGACGGCAGCGAGCGATGTCGTTGGCGGGATGGCTGTTGCTGGCGCTGTCGCTGTGGGCGGCGGTCGCAGCCAATGGCTGGAGCTTTGGTCTGGTCGACTGGTTCGCGGTGCTGATGCTCAGCGCTTTGGCACTGGTGCTGTTGCTGCCGTATCGCCCGCGTCTGGCCTTGGCACTGGCCGGGTTGAGCCTGCTGGCGAGTCCGGTTGCGGCCTGGGCGCAGTGCTGAAGTGCTGATCGGTCTGCCGCCGGAATCGCGTGATGATGAAGCGCGTGGCGCGCGTGCGCATTTTCTCCAGGTGTTTCTGTCCCAGCGTGCGCAAATGGAAGCACTGGTGAACCGGCGCGTCGGTTGTCGGGCGACGGCGGCGGATCTGGTCCAGGATCTGTTTTTGCGCTTCTGGCGGCGGCCGCTGGTCCAGGTCGAAGAACTCAGCACCTATCTGCTGCGCTGCGCCGGCAACATCGCCATCGATCATTTGCGCAGCGAAGGCACGCGCACGCGGTTCAACGATGGCTGGCTGCCGGACGAACCCGATAGCCACGGCAGCGAACCCCAGGCCGCGCTCGAAGCCGGCAATGATCTGCGTCATGTCGAAGCAGCGTTGCGCGCCTTGCCCGAACGCACGCGGCAGATTTTTCTGCTCAATCGCATTCACGGGCGCAAGTACGCGGAAATCGCCAAGGCCATGGGGCTGTCCCAAAGTGCCGTGGAAAAACATATGATGCGCGCCCTCGAGGCCTGCAAGGCCAGCCTGCGCGACCCCGCGCCACGCCTGCCAGGGAAAGCACCGTGAAGCCATCCACTCCGATCACACCGACACCGGCCCAGGAGCAGGCCGCGCTGGCCTGGCTGAGCCTGTTGCACGACCGCCCGAGCACTGATGATCAACTGACCTTCAGCCAATGGCTGCGCGCCGATCCCGCCCACGCCGAGGCGTATGCGCAGGCGCAGGTGATCTGGGAACTCAGCGAAGCCCCGGCACGCACGCTGGCCGATGAAGAGGCGTTCGCGTTGCAAGGTTATCTGCAGGCGATGGATGCGCCACGGCGTTCGCCATTGTTGCGTTGGTCTGGGGCGCTGGCGGTGGCCGCGTGTCTGCTGCTGATGGTCAGCCTCGGCACCGGCTGGCAAGCGCAGCGCTGGTTCGACGATCTGCGCGCCGATCATGTCTCGGCGCCCGGTGAAATCCGCACGGTGACCTTGGCCGACCAATCGCAAGTGACGCTGGATGCTGATAGTGCGATTGCCGTGGATTTCAGCCACGGTCAGCGCCGCGTGCAGTTGATCCGTGGCGCCGGTTTCTTCAGCGTCACTCACACCGGCGAGCCGTTTGTGGTGGCGGCGGAGCAGGGCGAGGCGCGGGTACTCGGCACGCAGTTCGAAGTGCGCCGGCAACCTCACGGCGCGCAGGTCACGGTGTTGTCCGGGCGTGTCGCGGTGACGGCGGATGAGCATGGCGAACAGCAGATTCTCACTGCCGGCCAGCAAGTTGCCTATGCCAACGGCACGGCGGAAAAACTGCATGCCGTGGACAGTGACGCACAACTGGCCTGGCGTCAGGGTTGGCTGACTTACTACAAAACCACGTTGGCTGATGTGGTCGAGGATCTGCGCCGCTATTACCCGGGGCGGATTGTGCTGATCAACGATGAGCTGGCAGCGCGCAAGGTCAGCGGCAGCTTTCCGAGCAAGGACCCGCAGGCGGTGCTCAATTCGCTGCAGGGAGTGTTGGGGTTTGAGCAGCATCGGGTGTTGGGGCACCTGATCATTTTGCGCTGAGGCAGCAAAAGATCGCAGCCTTCGGCAGCTCCTACATTGGAATGCGTTCCCCTGTAGGAGCTGCCGAAGGCTACGATCTTTTGATCTTCAAAATTATTTTCGATTTATGGTGAGGTAACTCCGGGGCCCATCCGTGTAGTGACTGAAACTGCGAGCCATTCGCATCCGTTGCGGTTCTACACAGGTCATTGAGCAATGAAGTCCAGGGCAAAATCCGGTTCGGTCAAACAGTGGTTAAGCGTGTCGGCGTTGAGTTTTTCCGCGTTGGCATTGCTGCCTATGAGCATGGCGCTGGCCGCTGAAGCGCTGAGCAATCAGGCGCAGCAGCAATTCATTTTCGCCCTCGCCGCCAAACCGCTGCCGCAAGCCCTGAGCGATTTCAGCCGCGTGACCGGGCAAAGCGTGGTCTACACCGACGAAGCGCCGTACGGCCTCAATGCTCCGGCAGTCAACGGGCAGATGAGCGCCGAGCAGGCCCTGCAACGCCTGCTCGGCAACTCCGGCCTGAGCTTTCGCCGCACTGACAGTCACACCTTGGCACTGGAGCCGGCGCCGACCGAAGGCGCGCTCAATCTCGACGCTACAACGATCACCTCAACGCGCGGTGAATCGCTGAGTTATCAGCCGCCGGAAACCAGTTCGGTGATGCGCTCATCGGCGTCGCTGCAAGAAATTCCGCAGACCGTCAATGTCATTCCGGCGCAGGTCATTCGTGATCAGGCGCCGCGCAATCTCGACGACGCGCTGGCCAACGTCAGTGGCATCACTCAGGGCAACACCTTGGGCAGTACGCAGGATTCGGTGATGACCCGCGGTTTCGGCGACAACCGCAATGGCTCGATCATGCGCGATGGCATGCCGCTGGTGCAGGGCCGCGGCATGAACGCCAGCGTGGACCGCGTCGAAGTGCTCAAGGGCCCGGCCTCGTTGCTCTACGGGATTCAGGATCCTGGCGGTGTGGTCAATCTGGTCAGCAAGAAGCCGGAACTGACCCAGTACAACGCTTTGACCCTGCGGGGTTCGACCTACGGTGACGGCAAGAACGGCAGCGGCGGCGCCTTCGACAGCACCGGTGCGCTGGGCGACTCCGGTTTCGCCTATCGCATGATCGTCGATCATGAAGACGAAGATTACTGGCGCAACTTCGGCACTCACCGCGAGACCCTGATCGCGCCGTCGCTGGCCTGGTACGGCGAACGCACCAAGCTGCTGTTTGCCTACGAGCACCGCGAATTTCTCACTCCGTTCGACCGTGGCACCTTGATCGATCCGCGCACCAATCATCCGCTGGATATCTCGCGCAAGGAGCGTCTCGATGAGCCGTTCAACGACATGGAAGGGCGCTCGGATCTGTACCATTTCGAAGCCGACCACGAACTCAACGACGACTGGAAAGCCCACTTCGGCTACAGCTGGAACCGCGAAACCTATGACGCCAGCCAGGTCCGCGTTACCGCCATTAATACCCGCAACGGCACACTGACACGCAGCATGGACGGCACCCGGAATGCGATCAGCACCGACCGTTTCACCACCGCCAGCCTCGAAGGCAAAGTCAATGTACTGGGCATGCAACATGACC
The DNA here is from genome assembly GCF_900105805.1 of Pseudomonas moraviensis. Classification (NCBI taxonomy): domain Bacteria; kingdom Pseudomonadati; phylum Pseudomonadota; class Gammaproteobacteria; order Pseudomonadales; family Pseudomonadaceae; genus Pseudomonas; species Pseudomonas moraviensis. Next base: position 5,974,185 of record NZ_LT629788.1, read on the forward strand.
TGGTATTCGGCGTCGATGACGAGTACCGCAAGATCTACCGCGAAGACTTGATTCGGCAAAAAAGCCTGAGCACTTTCAGCTACCTCAATCCGGTGTATGGCCGAGAAGTGATGGGCACTACGGTGAGTGCGCCCGACAGCGCACAGACCGATGAGCTGCGCAGCGATTCGGTGTTCCTGCAGGATTCGATTCACCTCAACGAGCAGTGGATTCTGGTCGCGGGAGGACGCTTTCAAGAGTACGACCAGTACGCCGGCAAAGGCGTGCCGTTCAAGGCCAATACCGACAGCAACGGGCAGAAGTGGGTGCCGCGCGCCGGTCTGGTCTATCGCTACACCGACGCTTTGTCGTTCTACGGCAGCTACACCGAATCGTTCAAACCCAACTCGACCATCGCCCCGCTGAGCGGCAGCAGCACGGTACTCGACGGCAGTATCGCGCCGGAGGAAGCCAAGTCCTGGGAGTTGGGGGCGCGACTGGATATGCCGGGCAGCATCACCGGCAATATCGCGTTGTTCGACATCAAGAAGCGCAACGTGCTGGTGGCCAACTCCGAAGGTCCGACGACGATTTACAGTGCGGCAGGCGAAGTGCGTTCACGCGGGCTGGAAGTCGATGTCAGCGGGCAACTCAGCGAGCGCTGGAACCTGATCGGCAGCTATGCCTACACCGATGCCGAAGTCACCGAGGACCCGGACTACAAAGGCAAGCGCCTGCAGAACGTCGCGAAGAATTCCGGGTCGCTGTCGGCGGTGTACGACTTCGGCAATGTGTTTGGCGGCGATCAATTGCGTGTCGGTGCCGGCGCACGTTATGTCGGCGAGCGGGCCGGCAACGCGGTGAATGATTTCGATCTGCCGAGCTACACCGTGGCTGATGCATTTGCCACTTACGACACCAGAGTCGAAGGGCAGAAAGTCAAGTTTCAGTTGAACGTGAAGAACCTGTTTGATCGCACTTACTACACGTCATCAGCGAGCCGGTTCTTCGTCTCGATGGGGGACTCACGGCAGGTTTCGCTTTCCAGCACTCTGGAGTTCTGAGTCAAAGTCAAAAGCCCCTCACCCTAGCCCTCTCCCGGAGGGAGAGGGGACTGACCGTGGATATTCCAGAGGTACACCGCCTTGAACGTGATGCTTTGAATCCATAATCGATTCGGTGTTTCAGGTCGACGTATAGCGCCAGACACCTCGGTCGGCCCCCACTCCCCCTGGGAGAGGGCTGGGGTGAGGGGAATGGGCTCACCGCAAAAACGCCTGCCGATACTCCCCCGGCGTCCCACCCAGAACCTGACGAAAGCGATTGGTGAAATGACTGGCACTGGCAAACCCGCACGCCAGCGCAATCTCGCCCAAGGGCAACGTCGTCCCGCGCAACAATTCCCGTGCCCGGCTCAAGCGCCGCGCCAGCACATATTGATGCGGTGGAAGTCCGAAGCTCACGCGAAACATCCGGGCGAAGTGGTATTCCGATAACGCGCAGAGTCCGGCCAATTGGCCGAGGCTGATTGCTTCGCTCAACTGATTGTCGATGAACTCCACCAACTGCCGGCGCTGATGCGGCGCCAGCCCGCCCTTCAAGCGCAAGCCCTGGCGCGCGCCGACCTGACTGAGCAAGGTGTGGCTGATCAATTCATGGGCGAGGCTACTGCTCAGCAGACGTTCGGCAGGCTCCTCCCAATTCAGCGTCAGCAGCTGCCGGAAGCGCTGCGCCTGCTGCGGATCTTCGAGAAAGGTCTGTTCGCGCAACTGCATCTCACGAGGTTCGCGATCGAGCAACGTCACGCAACCGAGGGCGAATTGTTCGGCGCTGAAATACAGGTGCGCCAAGCGGATATCACCGTTGATCACCCAGCCTGACTCGTGATCGGCCGGCAGGATGCACAGCTTGTCCGGCCCGCCCTTGCGGCCCGGCTGGCCGCGCCGGAATGTGCCGGTGCCGCCGGCGATGTAGCAGGACAGCGTGTGATGACTCGGCGCTTCGTATTCCTGGGCGTCGTGGTGGTTGGTCCACAAGGCCGCTGACAAGCCGTCACCGAGCTCGGCGCTGTGCACGAGGCGTGCGTTCGGCGAGCGGTTGAGGGCTTGAAAGACTTGCAGGGTATCGATGGCGGCCATGTTCGGTTCTCTTCAACGCCTTCGCATCCTACTCCGTAGACGTGGCGCTGCCAGCCTGCTGGCGGACAAAAGCGCAAGATTCTGCAAGCGTGCATGGGCGGGCGAGGCAGACACTCAAGGCCTGTTTGAGGAGCGTCTGCCATGAACCTGTCGTTGTACCTGCTGACCGTGCTGATCTGGGGAACCACTTGGATTGCCTTGAAATGGCAATTGGGCGTGGTCGAAATTCCGGTGTCGATTGTCTATCGCTTCGGCCTGGCTGCGCTGGTCCTGTTTGCGCTGTTGCTGCTCAGTCGTCGCCTGCAGCCGATGGATCGTCGCGGGCATCTGATCTGCGTGGCTCAGGGTTTGTGTCTGTTCTGCATCAATTTCATGTGTTTCCTGACCGCCAGTCAGTGGATTCCCAGCGGACTGGTGGCGGTGGTGTTTTCCACCGCGACGCTGTGGAACGCACTGAATGCGCGGGTGTTCTTCGGGCAGCGCATTGCGCGCAATGTATTGATGGGCGGCGCGCTCGGGCTGTTCGGTCTGGGACTGTTGTTCTGGCCGGAGGTGGCCGGGCATCAGGCCACTCCGCAAACCCTGCTCGGCCTCGGGTTGGCGTTGTGCGGAACCTTGTGTTTTTCGGCCGGCAACATGCTCTCGAGTTTGCAACAGAAAGCCGGCCTCAGACCGCTAACCACCAACGCCTGGGGCATGGCCTATGGCGCGGCGATGTTGTCGGTGTGGTGTCTGCTCAAAGGCATCCCGTTCGAGATGGACTGGTCACCACGTTATGTCGGCGCGTTGCTGTATCTGGTGATTCCCGGCTCGGTGATCGGCTTCACCGCGTACCTGACGCTGGTCGGGCGCATGGGCCCGGAGCGTGCGGCTTACTGCACAGTGCTGTTTCCGGTGGTGGCGCTGAACGTGTCGGCGTTTGCCGAAGGCTACCAATGGACCGCGCCGGCGCTGGTCGGGCTGGTGTTGGTGATGCTGGGCAACGTGTTGGTGTTTCGTAAACCGAAAACGCTGTTGTCAGCAGGGCAGGGGAAGTTGGCCTGATAGAACGAGCGCTGCTGTTCAGCGCTCAACTTTCAATGTGATGTAAATCATCACCGGGAAGATGAAGTCGACAATATGTCTTGCCCAGTCTTTGGCGTTCCATGATTGCGAAGTGTCCATGTCGAACCATTCGACGCCGACCGTTTGCAGGCACACGTAGTAAATGAAGATGGCAACCAATATGCCCATGATCGAAAACTTCTTGGCTTCATGAAATTCCGCGGCCGATGCATCGACGTAGCGATATAACTGGTAAGTGCCGATCAGGCACAGCACCGTGTAAGTTACTTCCATGGTGATGATGAACCAGTAGATCCGGTGATGGATCATGGGTGAGTCAATCGCCCGGTACATGATGTTTTCACTGGCATTGGTGGTGTCCATGCTCAGGATGTGCGCGACGTAAGTGTAGTTGGATTCATAGTCGGTGAAGTTGTGGATCATCACCAGCAGGCCAAAGAAACTTATATAAGCCATCAAGACGACTTTGCTGTAACGAATGAGTTTGTCGGTGGTCAGGGTGTTCACGGGATTGGCTCTCCATGGCAATTAATCAATAAGTTGATAATTCCCGAGAGCTTATAGTGCAGTTAGTTGGTATGGCTTTATTGTTCGGTTGCAAGTTATGTAGGGAGAATGAATCAAGGGCCAGCGCAACAGTACGCTGGCCCCTTTTTTCAGCCGCGCCAGACTTGGGGGTTGACCAGATCCTGCGGCCGTTCGCCGAGCAGCGCGCTGCGCAAGTTGGCCAATGCGCGATTGGCCATCGCTTCACGGGTCTCGGTGGTGGCCGAGCCGATGTGCGGCAGGGTGACGGCGTTTTTCAGCTGGAACAGCGGCGATTCGGCCAGCGGTTCTTTCTCGTAGACGTCCAGCCCGGCACCGCGGATGCGGTTGTTTTGCAGGGCTTCGATCAGCGCCGGTTCGTTAACCACCGGGCCGCGAGAGATGTTGACCAGGATTGCACTCGGCTTCATCAGCGCCAGCTCGCGATGGCTGATCAGGTGGCGGGTCTTGTCGCTGAGCGGTACTACCAGGCAGACGAAGTCGGCTTCGGCGAGCAGTTGATCGAGGCTGCGGAACTGCGCGCCGAGTTCCTGTTCCAGTTCGCTCTTGCGGCTGTTGCCGCTGTAGATGATCGGCATGTTGAAGCCGAAGCGGCCACGGCGGGCGACGGCGGCGCCGATGTTGCCCATGCCGACAATGCCGAGGGTCTTGCCGTGCACATCACTGCCGAACAGCGGCGCGCCGACACTGGCTTGCCATTGGCCGGCCTTGGTCCAGGCGTCGAGTTCGGCAACGCGGCGGGCGCTGCTCATGATCAGCGCAAAGGCGAGGTCGGCGGTGCTTTCGGTGAGCACGTCGGGGGTGTTGGTGAGCATGATCCCGCGTTCGTTGAAGTAGTCGAGGTCGTAGTTGTCGTAGCCGACGGAGACGCTGGAGACCACTTCGAGTTTGGTCGCGGATTCCAGTTGCGCGCGGCCGAGTTTGCGACCGACGCCAATGAGGCCGTGGGCGTGGGGCAGGGCTTCGTTGAACTGGGCGTTGATGTCACCGGTCTTGGGGTTGGGGACGATGACGTCGAATTCGTCTTGCAGGCGTTCGATCATGGGCGGGGTGATGCGGCTGAAGGCCAGGACTGTTTTTTTCATTGGGCTTGGGCTCGTCGGGGCTTGATTGCAAGCACGCTAACATTTTCTCGCTCGGGTTGTCTTGGCGGCCTCTGGGCCGACCATGCCTTGGGTGGTTTGGGTGTATATCCGTTTCTGCGGGTGTTGCTGATTACGGTTCCGCCCTTACGGCGGGTCACCTTTTTCAAACGCCAAAAAGGTAACCCAAAAGGCTTGCTCCTGCGTTCGGCCCTCGCAGGCTCGGGTTCCTTCGCTGCGGGATCGATCCGGGCGCAGCGGCTCCGGTTTGCTTCGCTGCACCTACACTCGCTGTGTTTGGCTGCGCCAAACGGTCGCTTCGCTCCCACCCCCGGATCAATCCCTCCACTCAGCCTTCCGAAGTCGCCCGTGGATCAAGATCAAAAGCACTCGAGCTAACGCTCATTGTTGAGTGGGGCGGCTTCGCCGCGGGCAGCTGCGCTGCTTTGCTTTTGCTTTTGTAGGAGTGAGCCTGCTCGCGATGGCGGCCCGCTAGTCAACAAATTACTATCGAGTTCACGCGATCCAGCGGTAGGAGCTGCCGAAGGCTGCGATCTTTTGATCTTGCTTTTGCTTTCCTGTGGGGGCTGGCTAGCCAGCGATGGCGGCCTGACAGCCGACCTGTTTCTCGCTGATGTACTCGATTCAAACTGTGGGAGCGAGCCTGCTCGCGATGGCGGCCCGCTAGTCAACAAATTACTATCGAGTTCACGCGATCCAGCGGTAGGAGCTGCCGAAGGCTGCGATCTTTTGATCTTGCTTTTGCTTTCCTGTGGGGGCTGGCTAGCCAGCGATGGCGGCCGGACAGCCGACCTGTTTCTCGCTGATGTACTCGATTCAAACTGTGGGAGCGAGCCTGCTCGCGAAAGCGGTTTATCTGACACCTAGAATGTTGAATGTGCCGAAGCCCTCGCGGTCGGGCTCGCTCCCAGAAGGTCAGCTGCGTGACGGGGGCTGGTGGATTTCGTAATTATCCAGCACCCGATTCACCGCCAGTTCCGCCAGCATGATTACTTGTTGGATAGCCAATATCGTGTGCCGTTGTGGGCTGTCGACGTGGGCGGCGATGTCGCTGCTCATGATGCTGGCCGAGGCGAGGGATTCACAGGCGTGGGCCAGCAGGCTTTCGTTGTCCTGGTCCGGGGCGACCTGGAACATGGTGCTGGGTTTGTGGTTTTGCTGCGTGCTGGCGGACGGTTTGAGGTAGTGATCCAGCGCACGCTCGGCGGCGCCGTGGAGTTTTTTCGAGTCGGGGGATTGGTAGGGGGAGGTGCTTTCGGATTCGGGGGGATTGGGTGTGGGTTTGAACATGGCAAAGATCCTTTTGGATTAATGGAGCTGCCATTTTTCGTTTTCCAGGCGAAAGGGGTGGCAGCTGTACGCGGACTGGAAAAACCGGCAAAGGATCAAACCCGGCAGACCCGAAGGTCTCCCACGTACAGCCGCCATAACTGATTACCGGCGCTGAAAGAGCGCGGCATTATGTCATGCGCTGTGATCCTGCGGGTTTTCCAGACCCGGTCGCTGATTCGTCAGCGACAACCAAATCCTAGCCAGCGCACTTCCGACGGACAACCTGCAAAACCTGTCGGAAACTTCCTTGTAAACGCGTCCATGTAGGAGCTGCCGTAGGCTGCGATCCGTTGATTTTTAAACAGCAAAATCAAAAGATCGCAGCCTCGTTGCACTCGTCAGCTCCTACATGAAGTCAGCGGTGTTTAAAGTCAGGTGGCGACGCGCGCGCCAGCCAGGCTCCCGCTCAATTCGTACGCGACCAATTCCGCCTGATGCGCCGCCAATATCTCCGGCAACGATCCACGCAAATATTCCACCCAGGTCTTGATCTTCGCATCCAGGTACTGCCGCGACGGGTAGATCGCGTAGAGGTTGAGTTCCTGGGAGCGGTAGTTCGGCATCACCCGCACCAGTGTGCCGTTACGCAAACCTTCGATCGCCGCATACACCGGCAGCACGCCAACGCCCATGCCGCTGGTGATCGCGGTTTTCATGGCGTCGGCGGAGTTCACCAGAAACGGTGAGCTGTTGATCGTGACCATTTCCTGACCGTCCGGGCCGTCGAAGGTCCATTTCTCCAGCGGAATCACCGGGCTGACCAGGCGCAGGCAGGCGTGGTTGAGCAGGTCGCTGGGTTTCTGCGCGGCGCCGTTGGCTTTCACGTAGGCCGGCGAGGCGCAGACGATGCTGTAGGTGATACCCAGGCGCTGAGAAACGAAGCCGGAATCGGGCAGTTCACTGGCGAGGACGATCGAGACGTCGTAGCCCTCGTCGAGCAGATCCGGCACGCGGTTGGCCAGAGTCAGGTCGAAGGTCACGTCGGGGTGGGTCTTGCGGTAGCGGGCGATGGCGTCGATGACGAAGTGCTGGCCGATGCCGGTCATGGTGTGCACTTTCAGCTGGCCGGCCGGGCGCGCGTGGGCGTCGCTGGCTTCCGCTTCGGCTTCTTCAACGTAGGCGAGGATCTGCTCGCAGCGCAGCAGGTAGCGTTTGCCGGCCTCGGTCAGGGCGATGCGCCGGGTCGTACGGTTGAGCAGGCGGGTTTGCAGGTGGGCTTCCAGGTTGGAGACCGCGCGCGAGACGTTGGCGGTGGTGGTGTCCAATTGCACGGCGGCGGCGGTGAAGCTGCCCGCTTCGGCAACACAACTAAAGGCGCGCATGTTTTGCAAAGTGTCCATGGGGTGCTCTCAAGGGAGATGGCAAATTGTGACACGAAGTTTCAGGGGCTGAGACCCCCGACCAAGGGATTATCTCGTTAACCGTAACAAAGATTCACAGAAATCCCAGCTTATCGCCGCAGAGGCACCTCCATAGAATTGCGCCGGTCCCTGGGTAGGAGCTGCCGAAGGCTGCGATCTGTAGATTTTGTTTTAAGGGAAGCAAGATCAAAAGCTCGCAGCCTTCGGCAGCTCCTGCACAAGTCCCTCGATTGATCCTTTTCTCAGGAATTCGCAGCTGTGCCGCGTCGCATCAACAGAGCGCTTTTGCCGCTCAGTGTTCTGGCTTTAACCCTGGCTCTCGGCGGCTGCATCTCTACCCAAGGCATTGCCCCACACGGCGAGGCGCTGGAGGCCGATTCACTGGCCACTGACGCGGCCATTGCCGAGGCCGCCAAAGACGCCCACTGGCCCACCGCCCATTGGTGGCAGGCGTTTGGTGATGCGCAACTCAATCGCTGGATCGACCTCGCCGTGCAAGGCAGCCCGAGCATGGCCATGGCCGCCGCGCGTGTGCGTCAGGCGAAAGCGATGGCCGGTGTTGCCGAAGCGGCCGAGGCGTTGCAGATCAACGGCCAGTCGACCCTCAAGCGGCACAACTGGCCGACCGATCAGTTCTATGGCCCGGGCGACCTGGCCAACACCACGACGTGGGACAACAACGCCGCGCTGGGCTTCAGCTACGCCCTCGACCTCTGGGGCCGCGAGCGCAATGCCAGTGAACGGGCGGTGGATCTGGCGCATGTCAGCGTCGCCGAGGCGCGTTTGGCGCAGTTGGAGCTGCAGAGCAACATCGTCCGGGCCTACATCGAACTGTCACTGCATTACGCCCAGCGCGACATCGTTGCCGCGACGCTCAAGCAGCAACAGCAGATTCTCGATCTGGCGCAGAAACGCCTCAGCGGCGGTATCGGCACGCACTTCGAAGTCAGCCAGGCCGAAGCGCCGCTGCCCGAAACCCATCGGCAACTCGATGCGCTGGACGAGGAAATCGCCCTGAGCCGCAACCAGATTGCCGCGCTGGCCGGCAAAGGTCCTGGCGCGGGTGCGCGGCTGCAACGGCCGACGCTGTCCTTGGCGGCGCCGTTGAAGTTGCCCTCGGCGTTGCCCGCCGAACTGCTCGGCCAGCGTCCGGACGTGGTCGCCAGTCGCTGGCAAGTGGCGGCGCAGGCACGCGGCATCGATGTTGCCCACGGCGGTTTTTACCCCAACGTCGACCTGGTCGGCAGCCTCGGCTACATGGCCACCGGCGGTGGGGCGCTGGAGTTTTTGACCGGCAAGAAACTCAACTACAACGTTGGCCCGGCCATCTCGTTGCCGATCTTCGACGGCGGCCGACTGCGGGGCGAATTGGGCGAAGCGGCGGCCGGTTATGACATCGCCGTGGCGCATTACAACCAGACCCTCATCAACGCCCTGAAGAACATTTCCGATCAGTTGATCCGCCGCGAGTCGATGGACAAGCAACAGGACTTCGCCGCCGAGTCCGTCGCCGCAGCGCAGAAGACTTACGACATCGCGATGATCGCCTATCAACGCGGCCTCACCGATTACCTCAATGTGCTGAATGCGCAAACGCTGCTGTTCAAGCAGCAGCAGGTGCAGCAGCAGGTGCAGGCCGCGCGGTTGAGTGCGCATGCCGAACTGGTGACGGCGCTGGGTGGTGGCCTCGGTGCGGGTGAGGACGTGCCGACGGCCGAGCAGACCCAAGCCCCGAAAACCCCGGCGCTCCTGCGGTGAAGCCAGTTCGGGATTACGCCGATCCCTGTGGCGAGGGAGCTTGCTCCCGCTCGAGTGCGCAGCGCTCGCAAGATTTTTGCGGCCGCTGCGCAGCCCAGCGGGAGCAAGCGCCCTCGCCACAGGTTTTGTGTACTGCATAAAAAATTCTTCGATCCTCATTTATTGAGCAGGATTCAATGACTCCCTTGCCCGCACCTCTACGCTGGCTCCACTCCCTGGAATGGCGTCGCGGTTTCTTCGACTGGGCACGCAGCGATGGCGTGACCTGGGTGTATATCTTCAAAGTTTTGCTCGCTGCGTTTCTCACGCTGTGGCTGGCGATGCGTCTGGAGTTGCCGCAACCGCGCACGGCGATGATCACTGTGTTCATCGTCATGCAGCCGCAGAGCGGCCAGGTGTTCGCCAAGAGTTTCTATCGCTTCCTCGGCACGCTGGCCGGGTCGGCGATGATGGTCACGCTGATCGCTTTATTCGCGCAGAACACCGAACTGTTTCTCGGCTCGCTGGCGATCTGGGTCGGCATCTGCTCGGCCGGTGCCGCCCGTTGCCGCAACTTTCGCGCGTATGGTTTTGTCCTTGCCGGTTACACAGCGGCGATGGTCGGATTGCCGGCGCTGGCGCATCCCGACGGCGCATTCATGGCTGCAGTGTGGCGGGTGCTGGAGATCTCGCTGGGGATTCTCTGTGCGACGCTGATCAGCGCCGCGATTCTGCCGCAGACCGCCAGCGCAGCGATGCGCAACGCCTTGTATCAGCGCTTCGGTGTGTTCGCCCTGTTCGTCACCGACGGCTTGCGCGGACGCAGCAAAGCCGAGGCCTTCGAAGCCAGCAACGTGCGCTTCATTGCCGAGGCCGTCGGCCTGGAAGGACTGCGCAGCGTGACCGTGTTCGAAGACCCGCACATGCGCCGGCGCAACGGTCGGCTGAGTCGTTTGAACAGCGAGTTCATGGGCATCACCACGCGCTTCAACGCCTTGCATCAGTTGCTTGAACGCCTGCGCGGCAATGGCGAGGAACATGTCGTGGCGGCAATAAAACCGGGTCTGCAGGATCTGGCCGAAGTGCTCGACGGCTTCAGCGGCCGCGCCCTGACCAGCCCTGACGCGGCCCGTTTGGCTTCCGCGCTTTCGATCTACAAGGAAGGCTTGCCGACACGGGTGCGCACCCTGCGCGGGATCTTCCAGAGCAGCGATCCGAGTGAAGCCGAACAACTGGATTTCCACACCGCCTACGAATTGCTCTACCGCTTCGTCGATGACCTGCACAGTTATGCCCAGACCCACGCGTCCCTGGCCGAACACCGCCACGAACGTGAACGCTGGGACGAGCCGTTCACCCCGCAAACCAACTGGTGGGCGGCGGCCGCCTCAGGGATCCGTGCCTCGTTCATCCTGATCGTGCTGGGCAGTTACTGGGTCGCGACGGCGTGGCCGAGCGGGGCGACCATGACCCTGATCGCCGCCGCCACTGTCGGTTTGTCTGCGGCTACACCGAACCCGAAACGCATGGCGTTTCAGATGGCCTGCGGGACTTTTCTCGGCGCGTTGATCGGCTTCGTCGAGATGTTTTTCATCTTCCCGTGGATCGACGGTTTCCCCTTGCTCTGCGTGATGCTCGCACCGGTGATCGTGCTCGGTTCGTTCCTCGCCTCACGGCCGCAGTACGCCGGTGTCGGGCTGGGCCTGCTGATTTTTTTCAGCACCGGTTCGGTGCCGGACAACCTCACGATTTACAACCCTTACACCTTCATCAACGACTACATCGCCATGGTCATGGGCATGCTCGTGTGTGCCGCCGCCGGGGCGATCATTCTGCCGCCGAACAGCCGCTGGTTATGGCAGCGCCTGGAGCAGGATCTGCGCGGGCAAGTGGTCTACGCGATCAGCGGCAAGCTCAAGGGCCTGGCCTCGAGTTTCGAGAGCCGCACCCGCGACTTGTTGCATCAGGCGTATGGCCTGGCGGCCGGGCAACCGAAGGTGCAGAAGAGTCTGCTGCGCTGGATGTTCGTGGTGCTCGAAGTCGGTCACGCGATCATCGAGTTGCGCAAGGAGCAGGCGATCCTGCCGGTGCATCCGGCGTACGCCGAATCGCAGCCGTGGCGCCAGGCAATCCGTGTGATGGGCCGCGCGCTGGTGCGCCTGTTCCTGCAGCCGAACGCGAGCAATCTTGAGCGTGCACTGGTGGCGGTCGATCATGCCATCAGCCGCGTCGCCGCCACCGATGAACCGTTCGCGCCGCACTTCGATACCTCGGCGCTACGGCGGGTGAAAAGCTATCTGCACTTCATCCGCACCTCATTGCTCGACCCGCAATCACCCCTCGCCGAATTCGCTCCCGTCAGGCCCGAAGGACTTGCCCATGCCTCGTGAAATCGCTTTCCACGGCGTGTACATGCCGACCATGACCCTGATGTTTTTCGTCGCTGCGGGGCTGGCCTGGGCGCTGGACCGCTTTCTCTCGGGGTTCGATCTGTACCGTTTTTTCTGGCACCCGGCGCTGCTGCGTCTGAGCCTGTTTACCTGTCTGTTCGGCGCCATGGCGCTGACTGTCTACCGCTGACTCTCTCTCTGAAGAAGGCCCCGATGAAAAAGTTTTTCAGCCTGCTCGCGACCCTGCTGGTACTGGCCCTGGCGCTGTGGATCGGCCGCACGTTGTGGGAGCACTACATGAACACGCCGTGGACTCGCGATGGCCGCGTTCGTGCCGACATCATCAACGTCGCCGCCGACGTCACTGGCGAAGTGGTAGAAGTGCCGGTGCGTGACAATCAGTTGGTGAAGAAGGGCGATCTGCTGATGCGCATCGACCCTGAGCACTACCGCATCGCGGTCAGGCAGGCGCAGTCGCTGGTTGCCTCGCGCAAGTCGACCTGGGAGATGCGCAAGGTCAACGCCCACCGCCGCGCCGACCTCGACAACCTGGTGATCTCCAAGGAAAACCGCGACGACGCCAGCAACATCGCCGACGCCGCGCTGGCTGACTACCAACATGCCCAGGCACAACTGGAAGCGGCCGAACTCAACCTCAAACGCACCGAAGTGCGCGCCGCGGTGGACGGCTACGTGACCAACCTCAACGTGCATCGCGGCGACTATGCACGCATCGGCGAGGCGAAAATGGCTGTGGTCGATATGAACTCGTTCTGGGTTTACGGCTTCTTCGAAGAGACCAAACTGCCGCATGTGAAAGTCGGTGACGAAGCCGATATGCAATTGATGAGCGGCGAAGTGCTCAAGGGCCATGTCGAGAGCATTTCACGCGGCATCTACGACCGCGACAACCCGGAAAGTCGCGAGCTGATCGCCGATGTGAACCCGACGTTCAACTGGGTGCGCCTGGCGCAGCGCGTGCCGGTGCGGATACACATCGATGAGGTGCCGGAAGGGGTTTTGTTGGCGGCAGGGATTACTTGCACGGTGGTGGTGAACCAGACTGCTGCGAAGCTCTGACAGACCGCGTCGTCCCCTTCGCGAGCAGGCTCGCTCCCACACTGAATCCAGGCCGCACCGAAGATCCCTGTGAGAGCGGGCCGCCCTGCCTAGAGTTTCGCGCGCAAGCCGAACCGCTTCATCAACGTCGATTCCAGCAAACCCTTGGGCAGCAACGCCGCCAACAACGGCAACGCGCGGCTGCCATTGCCGATGCGGATCAAGCGTGGCGGGTTGCTCTGCTGCACAGCCTTGAGCACCTCGGCGGCAAACTCATTGGCCGGTGTCGGCTTATCCTGCGACGCCTTGGCCCGCGCGCGAATGCCCTCACGCAGCGGAAACCACGGCGACTGCTCGTTGATCAACTGCTCGGCCTCGTGCCCGGCGTTTTTGGCAAAACTCGATTGAATCGCGCCGGGCTGGACTTCCATCACGCGGATACCGAACGGCGCCAGCTCCATGCGCAGGGCATCGCTCAGCGCATGCACCGCCGCTTTCGACGCGCAGTAGGCACCGGCGAATGGCGTGACCAGCACACCGGACACGCTGCCGATATTCACCACCAGACCTTTGGCCTGACGCAGCAGCGGAAACAGCGCGCGGGTGACACCGACAATCGAAAAGACATTGGTCTCGAACTGGCGCTGCATGGCCGCTACGCCGCCGTCGAGCAACGGCCCCATGGCGCCGTAACCGGCGTTGTTGATCAATACATCGAGGCCGCCGTGTTGCTGGTGGAGGCGCTCGGCGAGTTGTTCCAGCGCGGCGCCATCGTTGACGTCCAGCTGGATCGCGATGAAACCGGCGGCGCTGAGCGCGGCGACGTCTTGCGTCTTGCGCGCGCTGGCCCAGACTTCGTAGCCGGCGGCTTTGAACGCATCGGCAAGGGCGCGGCCGATGCCGCTGGAACAACCGGTAATCAACGCAACGGGCATGGCGCATTCCTTGTGCAAAATAAGGTGTGGAGGAGATCAGTCGGAGAAACTGCCCTGCAAGTGCTCGGCGCGAAACTCCAGGCTTTGCGGGCGATAGCCGGGGCGCAGCGGCGGCAGTGGCAAGCAGTCCTCCCACGTGGCGCCGGCCTGCAGTTCGCCGGGGCCGCGATAACGCGGGGCTGTGTATTGATTGTCCGCCAGGTTGACCGTATCGCCCGGCGCATAGGCAGCGATGCGCCAACGCAGTTCGGTCAACGGCACGTCGTTGCGGTTGTTCATTTTCAATTGCAGCGGACGGTCGGCCGGGCATTGTTCGGGAGCGTAAGCGATGCGCAGTTCCAGGCGCGCGAGTTGCTTGATCTCGCGGTTGTCCAGCCACACCACCCACATGGCCACAAAACCCAGCCCGATTGCCGCCGCCACCGAAACCGGCAAGGCCTTGGCCGGATAGCGCAGCAGCAGGATCAACCAGGTGATGACCAGCAGGATGCCGATGAACATGTCGGATAACCTCGCAGAGACAGAGAGGCATCCTACCTAAGCGCAGGGGAGGTTGGCGATGGGCATTGGCACCAAGGGTGTCTGAGAGGGCCTCTTCGCGAGCAAGCTCGCTCCCACAGGGAAAGTTTTCAAGTGTGGGAGCGAGCCTGCTCGCGAAGAGGCCATTTCTGGCTACACAGAATCAAGACAAAAAAAGCCCCCGCCCAGCCCGCTGCGGATAGGGGACGCAACGGGCTGGACGAGGGCTTCTTGTTTCAGCGAGCGATTACTGCGCGATGGTTTTCACCGAGACGCCGCGCTCGACCGGGGTGGAGCGGCCGTAGATATCTTCGAAACGCTCGATATCGTCTTCGCCCAGGTAGCTGCCCGATTGCACTTCGATGATTTCCAGAGGGATCTTGCCCGGGTTGCGCAGGCGGTGCACCGAGGCGATCGGGATGTAGGTCGACTGGTTTTCAGTGAGCAGGAACACGTTCTCGTCGCAGGTCACTTCGGCGGTGCCGCTGACCACGATCCAGTGTTCGGCGCGGTGGTGGTGCATTTGCAGCGACAGGCACGCGCCCGGCTTGACCGAGATGTGCTTGACCTGGAAACGCCCGCCCATGTCCACCGAGTCATACGAGCCCCACGGACGATACACTTCGCAATGGTTCTGGGTTTCGCTGCGGCCCTGCTCGTTGAGCGTGTTGACCATCTGCTTGACGCCCTGGACCTTGTCCTTGTGGGCGATCATCATCGCGTCCTTGGTTTCGACCACGACGATGTTTTCCAGACCGATTACCGAAACCAGTTTGCCGTTGCCGTGGATCATGCAGTTCTTGCTGTCCTGAATCACCACGTCGCCTTTGCTGACGTTGCCGTTGGCGTCTTTTTCGTTGACTTCCCATAGCGACGACCAGCAACCGACATCGCTCCAGCCTGCAGTCAGCGGCACCACGCAGGCGCGCTGGGTCTTTTCCATCACCGAGTAGTCGATGGAGTTGTCCGGGCAGCAAGCGAAGGTGGCTTCATCGAACGTGACGCTGTCGGCGTCCTGCTGGCTGCGCTCGAGGGTCAGCAGGCAGGTGTCGTAGATGTCCGGATCGTGTTTTTTCAGTTCTTCGAGGAAGCGGCTGGCGCGGAACAGGAACATGCCGCTGTTCCAGTAGTAACCGCCGGATTCGACGTACTCGGTGGCGCGCTTCACGTCCGGTTTTTCGACGAAGTGCGAGACACGGCTGACGCCTTCGGGCAGCAGCGAATCAGCGGTGGACTTGATGTAGCCGTAGCCGGTTTCCGGTTTGGTCGCCGGCACGCCGAACAGGACCATTTCGCCGTTTTCCGCCGCGACGGTGGCCAGGGCCAGGGCGCGTTGCAGGGCTTTCTGGTCTTCCAGCACGTGGTCGGCCGGCAGCACCAGCATCAGTTCGTCGCGACCTTCATTGACCAGCATCATCGCGGTCAGGGCCACGGCCGGCGAAGTGTTGCGGCCGAACGGTTCCATCAGGATGCGCTGGCATTCCAGATTGCGGGCGGCCAGTTGCTCGTTGACGATGAAACGGTGCTCTTTGTTGCAGACCACGATCGGCGTGTCCATACCTTCGAACACCAGGCGCTCGAGGGTTTGCTGGAACAGGGTGTGTTCGCCGGTCAGGGCGAGGAATTGCTTGGGGAATTGCTTGCGCGAAAGAGGCCACAGACGCGAACCGCTACCACCTGACAAGATCACCGGAATCATAGTTTTTTACTCCATAAAATCAATTTGGTTAGAGCCCTGTGGGAGCGAGCCTGCTCGCGAAAGCGCTGGCTCAGTCGACATTGATGCTGCATGTCAGACCGTATTCGCGAGCAGGCTCGCTCCTACAAGGGTTACTGCGTCAGTTCGGGAAAAGGGTTAGCGAGTCGACACCGGGCGTTTTACCCAGACTGGCGACAGGTTGCTGCCGTTGCCGGTGACGTACAGCACGGCTGCCTCACCACGCTCCAGCGCGACCGGTTTTACGTCGCCGACTTTCTTGTCGCCTTCGTACAGCGCCAGGCTGACTTTCACCGGGTTGATTTCACGTTCGCCACGGCCCTTGGCCGCGACGTTCGGCACCACTTCGGTCTTGCCGTCGGCGGTCTTCAGGGTCAGCGGCTTGTCGCTGAGGTTCTGCACGCGCACCAGGGATTTCTGCTTGTTCTTGAACGGTGGTTCTTCGATCAGTTGTGGCGCGCCGGAAGCGTTGTTGACCAGGGTGTAGTAGTGGTCACCGGCGAGTTTCACCGGCAGGGTCTGGCTGCCGATCTTGGCGCTGTAGTCGCCGCCCGGCATGAAGCTGAAGTCGCTGCTGGCCAGTGGCGCGATATCGCTCAGGCTGGTGCTGCCGACAGTGGCGCTGACTTCAGCGTTGCTGGCGTTGTAGACACGTACGAAGGTCGAGCCTTTCGGCGCGGTCGGGCCGTACAGTGCAGCATCGCCACCGGCGAAGGCTGGGACGGAAAGCACGCTGAGGCCAGCAACCAGTGCGAAGCTTTTAGCGAGACGACGAGGAGTAGTAGTGAAAGTCATGGTGTACCTCTCTTTCAGTTTTGCGCCCGATCGGGCGTCTCGGATTTAGTGTTGATGGCTACGTTTTGTTGGCGGGCGCCGGCTTGTTTGAGCTCTGCGACCCACTGTGGGTCGGCGTCGCCGATTTCGTTGTTCACAGGCAGATATCGTTCAGGAAACTCCCAGATCAGCACTTGTGGCGGGCTGTTCTTGAAGTCATCGCTTTTCAGGTAGCTGAGCATTGGCAGAATCGGGCCGTGGCCGTCTTCGGCGTAGTTGACGACGTCGCTGTGCAGCGCTTGCTTGAGCGCACCGACGAAGTTCCAGTTGGGGTTGGCGCTGTAGCTGGTGCCGATCAGTGCCACCGGTACTTCGCTGTTGGCGAACAGGGCGTCGTCACCGGCAGGTTGCTCGGCGGCCACGGTGTTGCGTTTGAGCAGAGGCTCAGGCGCCGGCATCATGTTTTCGAACAGCGGATCGAGCGGCAGGAACAGACGCAGATCGCCCTTGTGCGTGACCTTCTCAGCTGGCGTGGTGACGAAGCGCTGTGGCTCGCCGCTCAGCGGGAATTTCTCGGCAATGGTCTTCGCCAGCGTGTTGGCCGCGATTTCGGCGCCTTCCGGGGTCCAGTGGGTGTCGGTGCGCAGGAACACTTGCTCACCATTCTGCTTGGCCTGTTGCAGCGGGCCGAGCAGGTCAGGGGCGAGGATCTTGTCGGCAGCGACACGGGCGTGGAAATCCTGATACAGGTTCTGGTGAATGCTCGCAGGCTTCACTTCACCCAGATGCTCCGGGTACAGACGCACCTTGGCCGGCACGATCGCCATCACCAGTTTCACGCCTTTCTCTTTCAGGGTCTGGCGCACGCCTTCGACCAGCGCGTAGTTGCCTTGCAGGTTCTGCTCTTCGTTGACGATCGGGTTGAATTCCTCATCGCTGTACAACCACTGGTCGCGGCCGAGCACGACGCCCGGACGACCTTCGTTGAACAGTTTGAAATCCAGCGCGGCCCAGAGGTTGGTGCCCAGACGCTTGATCGGGAATTCATCGTCATAGTGGGTTTCCACCGCCTTCGTCCAGCGGCCGTTGAGCACCGTCGCATCGGCGTTGGTGCTGAAGCCGAAGAAGCTGCGAACCGACCACAGGCCCAGGACCAACAGCGTCACCAGGAACAGGGCGATGTAGAAGATGCGTAATGAGCGGGTCATGTCAGATCCCTCAGAACTGGAAGTAAAGGAACGGCGAGAAACTTTGCGCCGAGAGTTTGAGAATCGAGGCGATGAACAGCAGCAGGATCAGCCCGCGCATCACGTAGCGCGACCAGTCCGCGGTCCAGTAGGCCGGTTGCACCTGGGCTTCGACGCCGACGGTGTAGCCAGGTTCATGGATGCTCGCAGGATTTTCACCAGGCGCTGCCTTGATCATTCCCGGGGTCGCAGTGGCAGGGCCATCGGCTTCGACGTTGACTTCAGGTTTGGTCTTGGCTGGCGGCTGATTGGTGTACAGATCACGCAGGCCGAAGAACGCCAGGGTCACGTAAGCCACCACCAGGGTTGCCACTTGCAGGCCGGTCAGGCTGGCCTGATTGAGTTCCGACAGCGACCAGTCACCGAAGCTGAACATCGCGCCGTACATGCGTCCGGCAACGTGCAGGTTCTCGGCACGGAAGATCACCCAGCCCATCACCACCAGCAGGAAGGTCAGTGCCCAGCGGATCGGATTGAGGCTGCGCGGCGAGGTGTTCAGGCCGAGCATTTTTTCGATCGCCAGCCACATGCCGTGCCAGGCGCCCCAGATGATGTAAGTGATGTTCGCGCCGTGCCACAGACCACCGAGCAGCATGGTCAGGAACAGGTTGCGATAGGTCATCAACGTGCCTTTGCGGTTACCGCCGAGCGTGATGTACAGATAGTCACGCAGCCAGGTCGACAGGCTGATGTGCCAGCGGCGCCAGAACTCGGTGATCGACTGGCTGATGTACGGCTGTTTGAAGTTTTCCATGAAGCGGAAACCCATCATCAAGCCCAGACCGATGGCCATGTCGCTGTAACCGGAGAAATCGAAATACAGCTGTGCGGTGTACGCCAGTGCGCCGAGCCAGGCGTCACCCGTGGTCGGATTCTGCAGGGCGAAGCAATGGTCGGCGACCACGGCGAGGGTGTCGGCAATAAATACTTTCTTGATGAAACCCTGCATGAACCGCGTGCAGCCCTCGGAGAATTTGTCGAGGGTGTGCGTGCGGTTGTTGAACTGATCGGCGAGGTCGCGGAAACGCAGAACCGGGCCGGCAATCAGGTGCGGGAAGATCGCCACGAACGCTGCGAAGTCGATCAGGTTGCGCGTCGCCGGAGTGTCGCCACGGTACACGTCGATGATGTAGCTGATCGATTCGAAGATGTAGAACGAAATACCGATCGGCAGCAGCACGTGGGTGAGGATGAACGGCTCGAGACCGAACGAGGTCATGATCGCGTTGATGCTGTCGACGCCGAAGTTGGCGTACTTGAAGTAGCCGAGGATGCAGAGGTCGACGGCCACGCCGAGCAACAGCCAACGCTGCGCCGGTTTGGTTCGCACACCGGCGGCACCGACTTTAAGGCCGATCCAGTAGTTCCACAGCGTGACGCCGGCGAACAGTGCGAGGAAGTCCACTCGCCACCAGGCGTAGAACACGTAGCTGGCGATCAGCAGCAGCAGGTTGCGATAGCGTTGCCCGCTCAAGTAGTACAAGCCGAGAAAGATCGGCAAGAACAGAAACAGGAACACGTTGGATGAAAATACCATCCCGATCTCTCCATGTTTGAACCAACAGTCAAGGGCCAAAGCCCCCCCAAACCCCCCGTGGTAGTGGAGGGGTGACACAGTGTTTGCTTGAGGTCTGGGCTGGCCGTCAAACCACGCCCCTCACCCCCCGCCCTCTCCCGGAGGGAGAGGGAGCCTGATCTCCATGGTTTTCAGAAAAGGAGATCGGCTCGATATTGCAGGTCGGCGAATTTCAGAAAAGCACCTCGTCAAGTTCCCTCTCCCTCCGGGAGAGGGTTAGGGTGAGGGGCTTTTGCTTTTCGCCTTTCAAGAACCCTTGTTGCCCTTTTCATGGGACGGGTCGTAGACCTTGGTCAGGTCGCCGCCAAGGCGGAAGGTCTTGAACGGCTGCATGCCGTGCTTCTTCTCGATCACATCCGGCGCACAGGTGTAGAGGGTGCAGAACGGTTCGAGCCAGGCGAATTTCATGTCCTCTTTCAGGTCAGTCATGTCCTGCTTTTTGCCGTTCTTTTCTTCGAACTCATCAGGGTCCTTCACACCGGCCAGCACACGATCACCGAGACGCTTCAGTGCGCCGTTGTTTTCCTGACGCAGATCGACACCGTTGACCTGAGCGAAACTGGCGATCATCGCCAGCGGCGGCAGGGCGTAGTTGTGATAGGCGAGGGCGCGTTGCTGGCGCTTGAGTTCGTTGGGCAGGAAGCCGTCGGCGTCGACTTGATTGACGCCGACCTTGTATTCCTTCACCGCCCAATCAAACAGGTCGCGGCGGTTGGTGGCGACGGCGGTGGCCATCACCGACCAGGCGGCCCAGTACGAGTGGTTGTTGGTTTTTTCCAGCGGCAGGTTGTCCCAGTCGCTGACCACCTGATCGGCCATTTTGCTGAACCAGGCTTCGATCAGCTGCGCTTCCTGCTGATGCTGGGCCAGCGGATGCGAGTCGGAAAACTTCAGGCGAATGTACGACGAGGCCATGCTGCCCAGCGCCCATTTGCGCATCGACTTGCCGGTGTGGTTGAAGTCTTTCGACATCAACGCATCGGCCTTGGCCCACGCGGTCAGCCAGTTGAGCGTGCATTCGAGCTGCTCCGGGCGACCGTCGCGCATGAACTGCATGACGCGTTTGGCGGTGCCGCGCTCCAGCGTGGTGATGTCTTTGGTGGTGTCGCGAAAGGCTTTTTCCGACTGCACGTTCAGCGTTGCGCGGGCCTTGTCCGAACCTTCGTATTTGCTGCGAAATTGCAGCGGTCCGGTGTACGGCGCCGGCATGGCATCGCAGCCATCGCTGTTGTCGCCGGTCTTGAATTTATCCACCGGGGCGAAGTAGCCCTGCGGTGGACGCAATGGCGCAGCGGCCTGGGTCGCCCCGGCGAACATCGCCAGGCTCAGGAGCGTCGGTGCCAACAGATTTTTCAGTTTCGGATTTCGCATAGCAGACCTCATTGCCCGAGCTGCGCGGTCTGTTGACCAGCGCCCGGGAATACGTTGCGTTTGCAGATTTTCGCTTCGACTTTTTGTGGCGCGGCGCCAGGTCCGGCTTCAGGACCCTGGACTTCGACCGCCAGCAGGTTTTGCGAGGCCCAGTCTTCGTCCGTGCGCAGCTCAAAGGCGAAACGACCGTCGGTGTCGGAGGTTTCCGGTTTCTCGATCTTGATGTCCTCGTGGCGACCGTTCATGTACCAGAGGGTGGCTTGCAGGGTTTTCACCGAGGTGTCGGCGAAGCGGATGTCGACCTGATGACTGGCGTTCTGCAGGTTCAGGTTCTTGCTGTTGACCAGCAGTTCTTGCTTGCTGCCCGGTTTCAGCGTGGTGCTGGCGGACATCTGTGCGTCTTTGCCTTCGCAACCGTTGTCGAGCAGCGCCATCATCTGGCGATAGATGGTTTCCTGGTCGAGGCGGTACAGCGGCGAGAATTCCCAGATGAGAATCTTCGGCGGGGTCTTCTGGAATTCTTCGCTGCCCAGGTACTGCAACATCGAACCTTCCAGACCGCCGCCGGGGAAGGCCACGTTGAGAATGTCGGCGCCGATGGCTTCTTCAAGGAAACCGGCGAAGTTGTAGTTCTTGCCGCTGTGCGACGTACCGACCAGAGTGATCTGCGGATTGCCGGAATCGCCGAACAGATCGCCGTCGCCTGCCTCGCCTTTCGGCTCGGTGGTGAACTGGTCCATGTACTGGATCGCGTAGCTGGTGCCACACAGTTGCCCGGCCATGTTGTGCAGGGTGCCGGTCTTGCCCATGCGCCCGGACTTCTTGGTCTCGAATTCACGCTTGGGAATGTCGGCGAAAGCCGGGATCTGCTTGACCTTTTCCGCCACGATTTTTGCCGTGCGCTGAGCGCCGTATGGCGTCCAGTGCTGGTCGCCACGGAAGTAGAAATCGTGGGCGGGCAGGGTGTCCGGCAACGATTCGTTGGTCAGGGGCGACAGGTCCGGCACCACGTAACCCATCTTCGCGAAACGGCCGAGCATGGTCTTGTAGTTGCCCAAGGCTTTCTCGTAGTCGAACGCGGCTTTCTCCTGCGGGTTGAGCTTGTTGCGGTTCACCAGGCCTCGGGTCGGCTGGTAAACGATCACCAGTTCGACGCCTTTGCTCTTGAACGCATCGTGCAACTGTTGCAGGCGCTTGTAGCCGGCCGGCGTGGTGTTGAACTCGGTGCGCAAATCTTCCTGGGTACGGAACAGCCAGTCGCCCTGCGCCTGTACCAGGGTGGTGAAGTTCTGCTGATAACGCGTTGTGTAGTTTTTCGCGTCATGGGCCGCCGGGCACAGGTTGCAGCATGGCTCGGCGGTGAACTTCGGTGGGGTGACGCTTGCGCCTTCAGCGTCGGCGCGTGCGTTGCCGGCAGCAAGAATGCCGAGAGTCAGGGCCGAGAGGCTGAGCAGTTTGATCATGTGTGGGTGCATAAAAATTATCCTCAGTCCTGCAATTCGGTCTGGCGTTCGACAGGGTCGATCAGCACGGCTTTCTGCTGGCGCACCAGCAGGTCGAGAATTTCATCCTGGCGCTCGCCGAGGATGCCGTTGAAGCTGATGCCGCTGGACTTGGTCGGCGCCAGCATCGACACGCGATACAGCTCGACACTCAGCGGCGAGTCGATCGACAGCGGGCCGCTGCCATTGGCCGCCAGTTCGCCGCCAACCACGATCAGCGACACCTGCGCGTCGAACGGGTCGAGCTTGATGTCACGGTCGGTGTCGGTCAGGTCCTTGATGTGGCCGTAGATACCGGTGAGGCCGTTGGTCATGGCGACGTTTTCGTAGAGGCGGATGTTCACGCTGTTACGAATACGGATGCCGTGACGGGTATTGCTGATGACCTTGTTGCCCCACAGCAGGTTGTCGGCGGACTCATAGAGCGTGATGCCGTCGGTGTGGTTCTTGTAGATCTCGTTGTAGGCAATGATGTTGTTGACGCTGTTACGGTCGATCACCAGGCCCGACAACTTGTTGTCGTAACTCTTGTTGTTGAAGATGAAGCTGTCGTTGACCTCACGGGAAATGATGATCCCGTGCTTCTTCTTCGTGCCGTGAACGGTGTTCTCGGCAATGATCAGACGGTGCGAGCGGTCATGCGGGTCGATGCCGTAGACGATGTTGTCTTTGTAGGTGTTGCCCTTGACCACGAAGTCGCGGGTTTCGTAGCAGTAGAAGCCGTACCACATGTCCGAGAACTCGGAGCCGACGATCCAGCCGGTCGGTTCCGGGCGCTTGAGAACCTTGGCCATGTTCGGCGTGTACTGGGAAATACTCACTCCGTACGACTTACTGTTGGCGTAACCGAAGCTGGCCATCTTGCTGTTGACGATGTAGGTCTCGGTGCCGCCCCAGGCGAGCAGGAACGGACGGAATTCCTTCGGCGAACGGAAGGTTGCCGGGCCGTTGTCCTTTTCGCGCCAGCCGGTGACTTTGGTGTCACGCACGAACAACTGACCGTCGTTGATCAGGAACGAACCGGCCTCTTGCGACAGGCGCAGTTCCTGGGTCTGACCGTCGATTTCGAGGATGCCTTTCTCGCCGACCACGATCGGCAATTTGGCCAGGTACACGCCCGGCGAGGTCTCGCTGAAATACTGCTTGGGCAGTTTTTTCGCCAGATCCTTGAGGTTCATGTAGCCGTCGTCGATGAAGATCGCCTGCGGGATGCCGTGCTGACGCACGACCCATTCGGCCATCTTGTTATCGCCGCCGATGAAATCCTTCAGGGCGTTTTCCTGCATCATCCGGCGCACGCTGATCTTGCCCGGTTTGCTACGCACGATTTTCGCCGCAGCGGCCTCGGCGGTGAAGCCGGACAGGTCGGGCAGTTTCGGCTTGGCCAGTTGCAGCGCCTCGGTCGGCGCGCTGCTGACGGTGTAGGTCTTGGCCTGTTGCAGTTCCTTGGCCACGGTCGCAGGTTTCGCCGGTTCAACATTGGCGAAGGCGCCGGCGCTGGCCAGCAGCATCGCGCCGGCCAGCAGGCTGAGTGAGCCTGTTCTGGTGCTGATCATGTCGGGCACTCCCTTGGCGGTTTGCATCAGAAGCGCCAGATCACGTCAATGAATGCGCGGTGCATGTAGGAATCAACCTGGCTGCCGTAGGCATCGCCCGGTTTGAACACACCGCCACGGAAACGCACCAGTGCCGAAGGCTCGTCGATCGACTGGCTCAACGCCGCCGGCAACAGGCCTTGCTTGAAGTACTTGGTGACGACCAGGTCCATTTCCTGACCCAGGTCCTTGTTGCCATCTTCAAGCGGCAGCGAGGTGCTGGAGAGGATCGCGCCGGTGACGTCGTCGGTGTTGTTTTCCACCGCGTTGATGCCGTTGCTGCCGACCGGCTTGTTGCCGTCGACACGCCAGAACTTGTGGTAGATCAGGCTGGCGTCGTACTCGTCGTTGACCATCCACGAACCGAACAGGGTGGCGGTCTGCATGTTGTTCATTTCGCCACGGAACGCTTCGCCGAAACGGTGTACGCGCGAACGGGTACCGGTGTAGTTGGAGCGGTTGCTCTCCAGACCGTTCTGTTCGTAATCGGCACTGGCGCGGGCGTAGGCACCGCCGACTTGCCATTGCGGATCGAGGCGCAGGCGCACGCCGACATCGGCGGCCCAGCCGCTGATGTCATCGCTGCGCTTGGCTTGTGTCGGGCGCGTGCCATCGGCGTTCAGCGCGTTGACCGTATCGCGGTCGCCGCTCATGCCGGTGATGCTGCCCCAGTAGTTGACGGTGTTGGTGTTGCGCCAGTTGTAGGCGTCGCTGTCAGCGGTCAGGCCGATCCAGCTGATGTCGCCGTTCTCGGTCTTGTCCAGCGAGTCGCGCGGGACGCCCGGCTCGGCG
The DNA here is from genome assembly GCF_900105805.1 of Pseudomonas moraviensis. Taxonomy (NCBI): domain Bacteria; kingdom Pseudomonadati; phylum Pseudomonadota; class Gammaproteobacteria; order Pseudomonadales; family Pseudomonadaceae; genus Pseudomonas; species Pseudomonas moraviensis. The sequence goes on from NZ_LT629788.1 coordinate 5,998,923, forward strand.
TAATCGAGTTTGCCGTCGTCGTGAGTGTGGTGACCGCGAATGCCGACCCACTGGCCCGGTGTCCACTGGTAAGCGGCATCGGCGTAGGCGTGCAGGCGATCCTTGTCTTTCGGCGCCAGCTCTTTGAGGTCGGTGCGGTATTCGCTGAAGCGCTCGGCCACACCGGCATTGGCGCGCAGCAGGGTGGTGTCGAAGGTCCAGTTCAGGGCTTCGATGTTGGTGTCGCGCCATTGGCCGTCGTCATTGCGCAGACGCTGGCGACCGAACTTGAGGATCTCGCCAGGGTACGGCGTGAAGCCGCTGTAGCCGACCCAGAACTCGCGCATCGCCAGGTAGTTTTTCTTGGTTTCGCGATCGCCGCTGTCGGTGGTCTGTTCACCGTCGGACTGCTGCAGGGTGTCGGTCTCGATGATGTCGGTGGAAGTCACCACCTGGCCCATCGCGTAGGCGCTCCACGCGCCGCTTTCGCCGTAGATCCACGGACGCAGGTCCAGGCCGACGCCGTTGACGTCGCCGCCACCGGCAGTGCCGAGGTCACGGTCGTCTTCGGATTGACCGGTGAGTTTCACTTCCAGACCGAAGTTCTTGCTTTCAGTCATCGCAGCCAGTGTCGGGCAAGACCAGATCAGCGCGAAGGTGAGGCCAATACCGGCCTTCACGAATGGGTTCAGCTTCATAGTTTTTCCTCGCCGTCTTCTTCTTGCAGGGCGTGCAGTTGCAGCGTGTTCGAGTTCAGGGCGCCACGGCTGGCCTGTTCCTGTTGCAACAGGCGGCGGGCTTCGGGAAGGCGCTCGGGCGGCAATTGCGCCTCGAGGGTCGCTGCCAGTTCATCGGCTTGCGGGGTGTTCTGCGCCTTGGCCAGTTGGCTGAATACGTAGGCGTTCAGCGGATCGGGCTTGGTGCCCTTGCCTTGGGAAAACAGCTGGGCGATGGCGAAGTCGGCACTGTTCTGGCCGTTGCGCGCAGCGGTCAGCAGGTGGTCGAGGGCCTTCTGCGGATAGACCTTGCCGAGGTAGCCACGGCGATAGATCTGGCCGAGGTAGTAGTCGGCGGCGACTTCGCGGCCAACGGCTTTCTGGAAGTGTTCCTCGGCGACTTTGGCGTCGGCCGGAACCATTTTGCCTTCGTAGTAGACCTTGCCCAGCAACAGTTCGGCGCGCGGCTGATCGGCGGCGCGGCCATTGTCCAGGTACTTCATCATCTGGTCGACGTCGCCCAGTTCGGGGAAGTCGTAAAGCAATTGGGCGAGGGTGACCCACGACGCCGGGTAGCCCGGAGCGATCGGCTCGAGCAGCGCCTGCGCAGTTTTTTCGTCGGTCTTGCCCAGGGTCGAATCGGCCAGCACGCGGGCCACGGAATCGACTCGCTGCGCGGTGACGGTGCCACGGCTGTAACCGGCCTGCATCTGCTTGATCAGTTCGGCCTGTTGCTCCGCCTGGCCACGTTTCTGGTAGACGGTAGCCAGTTCGACATAGCAGATGTCGGTGGTGTTGATTGCGGCCTTGCAGATCTTTTCCACGTCATCCAGGTGCTGGTCGTAAGTGCCCTGGGTGCGATACAGCAGCACCTGCGCCAGACCGGCTTCCGGGTAGCCCGACTTGCGCCACTGATCGATCTGCTGCTGGGCGTTGATGTTCGGGAAGCTGTGCGGGTATTGCAGGTACAGCATCGCCAGCGGGATCAACGTATTGCCTTCGCCATTGGCGGCGGCTTTTTTCAGCAGGGTTTCGGCTTCATGGTGTTCGGCTTCGGTGGAGCCCGGCTTGGCCACCAGCAGACGACCCAGACGTGCCTGGGCACGCGGCGATACGCTGGCCGCTGCGCGATAGGTCGCTTCGGCCTGTTTCATCTGCGCCGGGTCACGGCTGTCGACCTGGATATCGGCCAGACCGACTTGCGCCTCGCTGTAACCCAGATCGGCCAGTTGCTGGTAATTCTGCGCGGCGGTGGCGGTGTCGCCACGCTTGAGCGCTTCGTTGGCCAGACGCTGATCGGGCAGCCCGGCGCAACCGGCCAGACTCACTGCCAATGCCAGGGCACACACCGTTCCCTTGTAGGAGTGAGCCTGCTCGCGATGCAAGCGACTCGGTACATCAGACAAACCGCGGCGATCCCATCGCGAGCAGGCTCGCTCCCACAGGGTCGGCGGTGTGTTCAAGTTATGCGTAGTCACAGGCATGTCCTCGACTTAAAGACCGGCAGCCATGGCTTTGTCGATCAGCCAGTTCAGGTTCGGGCCACGGTCGCTGTTCACTTCCACCGGGCGGCCGGCGAGGCTGCTGTCGAGCGGCTCGTCTGGCTGGATCTGCACGCGGATGTCGGAGGACAGGTCGGCGCTCTTCAGGCTGGTGCTGCTGACGATCTTGCCGGTGCGGGTCTTGTCTTCGCCGGCGATCTGGAAGCTGACTGGCGTACCCGGACGCACGTCGCCGAACTGGCGATAGGAGAAGCGTGCTTCAACGTTGGCCTGGGTGTTGCGCGGCACCAACTGGAAGATCACGTCGCCCTTGCTCGCGTACTGACCGTCAGCCACCAGTTGCTGGGCCACGGTGCAGTCGCACGGCGAAGTCAGGGTGCCGGTCATTTGCTTGCCGAACAATTCTTCAACCTTGGCCGGGGCCAGTTGATCTTCGGCCAGATGGCCCTTGAGCACGTCGAGCATGCTGGTGCTGAAGGTCGCCAGCGGTGCGCCTTTGGCAGCGACGCCGTCGGACTTGACCAGACTTTGCACGGTGCCGTCGCGCGGCATGGTGATGTTCATCCCCGGCACGCTGACCAGACCGGCCTGCGCATGGCTGACGAAGTACATGCCGTACACCGACTTGAAGATGAAACCGGCAGCGACCAGGCCGACAGCGAAAATACCGGCGCTGAAGGTCACGGCTTTCAGGCGGCCGAACGGGGTCATGCCGGTATCGTCGGTCTTGTTCTTGCGCGCCTTGGTGAAGTTGTCGCGCTGCAGGGTCGCCAGCACTTCGCCGATGCTGACGATGTCGCCGGCCAGGTGCGAAGTGATCAGGTGGCGCAGGGTGGAAATGTCCTGCGGCTCGAGGTTCTGGAACTGGCAGCCGGCACGGCCGGTAGCGCGATCAAAGGAGCGCACCTGCAGTTCAACGTCCATGGCCAGGCCGAGGTTGTCGATGACGAATTGCAGACGCGCCTTGTACACCTCGCCGATGGTCAGCGGCATCTGCCCGGCGTTGAACGCCAGACCGCCAGCGGACAGATCGAGGACCCGCGCTTCGAGCGGAGTCCGGTCAGGGCCGAAGAAACGCAGCTTGGCCGGGATTTTCACGCGAGCGTGCTGGCGCTGGGCTTCGGATTCATGCACTACGTTGACGTTGACGGCGGTATTCATAGGGGCGATTTCCTTGTTAATTCAATAGGAGCGGGTCAGACCATCATCAGCAGCACGGCGACAAAAATGCTGCCGGCGGAGAAGGTCATGGTCCGAGACGACCAGGTGTTGAACCAACGTTGAAAGCTGGCGAGATCACGGGTCAGGGATGTGGGCTGGCGAGTCCAGGATTGTTGGTCGAGGCGGAAGAACACGTAGATCTTCACCATGGCGCCAACGATCTGGTTGTAATACAGAATCGCCGGGTAAGCAGGGCCGATACGGTGGCCGGAACACGACAGCAACAGCGTCAGGATCAGGCGGGTGATGCCGATCCACAGCAGGTATACGAGGATGAACGCGGTGCCGTATTTGAAGCTGGCGATCAGTGCCACGGTCAGACCGAGCAGCGAGGTCCACATCGACACGCGCTGGTCGAACAGCACCACCGAGGTGAACACGCCGAGGCGACGGATACCCAGGCCCAGTGCGCGCGAGTTCTGGCGCAGGTTGTTGCCGTACCAGCGGAACATCAGCTTGCGGCTGGCCTTGATGAAGCTCTTTTCCGGCGGGTGCTCAACGGTGTTGATCGCGGCGTCCGGCACGTAGAAGGTGTCGTAACCCAGGCGCATCAGGCTGAACCAGCTCGACTTGTCGTCACCGGTCAGGAACTTGAAACGCCCCAGACGCCAGTGTTGCAGCGAGTCGCTTTCAACGTCGGCGATGAATTCCGGATTGGTCACCACAGAGGCTTTGAACACCGACATCCGACCGGTCATGGTCAGTACGCGCTTGGACAGGGCCATCGAGCACATGTTGATGTGGCGCTGGGCGAAACGCAGCTTGTGCCATTCGCTCATGATGTAGCCGCCGCGCACTTCGCAAAACTCGTTGGTGGTCAGGCCGCCGACATTGCCGAACAGCTGGAACCACGGCACGGTCTTGCGCACGACGCCTTCGCCGAGCACGGTGTCGCCGTCGATCACGGCCACCACGGCACGGTCGTCCGGCAGGTGACGGGAGATCGCGCGGAAACCGAACGCCAGACCATCGCGCTTGCCGGTACCGGGAATGCGTACGAAGTCGAGCTTGACTCGCTCCGGCGGATTCATCCGCGCCCACAGCGCCTTGACCAGCAACTCGTCGGACATTTCCACGATCGAGCAGACAATGGTGGTCGGCAGTTCGCAGTCGATGGCTTCGCGGATCACCGAGCTGTAGACCTGCGCGGTTGTCAGCGCGTCAATACGGAAGCTGGTGACCATCAGAAACACATGCGACGGGTCGGCCGCTTTACCCAGCTTGCGTACTTTGCGACGCAGGTGCGGGTAAACGATGTAGAGAAAAATCATGCCGCGCACAAAGTGCGTTGCACCCATCGAGTAGCGCCAGATACCCACGGCGCCAATCAGGAAAATGAAGTCCTTCGACTCGGAGTCGAATGTGGACGTGGGCAGCATCAAGGCCAGGCCCATCAGCAGACTGAGATAAAAAAGCCAGCCGGCTGATTGCAGAAAAAAATGTTTGAGCTTGGTCATAACCGTCATCCGAAGGTGAGAAGGCTTCAAGCCGCAAGCTTCGAGCTGCAAGCGAAACGCTTTGGCTTGCAGCTCGAGGCTTGTCGCTTAGGGCTGCTTTACCAGCAGATGCCTTCGGTGCGGCTACCGGCGCTGGTGGCTTTGGACATGAAGCCCACCAGGTCGATGACTTGCTTGCCTTGCGGCGCTTCGTGGGCCAGCGAACGGAATTTCTCGTCGCGGTTACCGAGGATGATCACGTCGGAGTTGTTGATCACCGAGTCGAAGTCCGAGTTGAGCAGGGACGACACGTGCGGAATCTTCGATTCGATGTAGTCCTTGTTCGCACCGTGGACGCGGGCGTACTCGACGTTGCTGTCGTAGATGCTCAGGTCGTAGCCCTTGCCGATCAGCATTTCCGCCAGTTCGACCAGCGGGCTTTCGCGCAGGTCGTCGGTGCCGGCCTTGAAGCTCAGACCGAGCAGGGCGACTTTGCGTTTGTCATGGCTTTCAACGATGTCGAAAGCGTTCTGCACTTGCGATTCGTTGCTGCGCATCAGCGAGTTGAGCAGCGGTGCTTCGACGTCCAGGGAGCCGGCGCGGTAGGTCAGCGCACGTACGTCCTTGGGCAGGCACGAACCGCCGAAAGCGAAGCCCGGGCGCATGTAGTACTGGGACAGGTTCAGTGTCTTGTCCTGGCAGACCACGTCCATCACTTCACGGCCATCGACGCCGACCGCTTTGGCGATGTTGCCGATCTCGTTGGCGAAGGTCACTTTGGTGGCGTGCCAGACGTTGCAGGTGTACTTGATCATCTCGGCAACGGCGATGTCCTTGCGGATGATCGGTGCGTCGAGTTCTTCGTACAGCGATTGCAGAACGTCGCCCGACGCGGTATCGAACTCGCCGATGACGGTCATCGGTGGGTGATCGTAGTCGGCGATGGCGGTGGATTCACGCAGGAATTCCGGGTTGACCGCTACGCCGAAATCGACGCCAGCCTTCTTGCCCGAGCAGTCTTCCAGAATCGGGATTACCACGTTGGCCACGGTGCCTGGCAGCACGGTGCTGCGTACGACGATGGTGTGACGGGTGGTTTTTTCACGCAGGACAAAACCGATCTCGCGGCACACGGCCTCGATGTAGTTCAGTTCCAGGTCGCCGTTCTTTTTGCTTGGCGTGCCGACGCAGATCATCGACAGGTCAGTATCACGAATCGCCTCGGCGAAGTTGGTCGTACCGCGCAGACGAGCGGTCTGGACGCCCTGTTGCAGAAGTTCGCCCAGGCCCGGTTCAACGATTGGCGATTTGCCGGCGTTAATCATGTCGATCTTGTCTTTGGCAACGTCGACGCCAACTACGTCATGGCCCCGTGCAGACAGGCAACCGGCACATACTGCGCCAACGTAACCCAAACCAAATATGCTGATGCGCATCGCAATTACCTCTGTATATATCTGGCCTTAGATGGCCGGAGTTAATGGTGTTCAGCGGTCACTAGTGCACTCGAAAGTGCGGCTTACAGGCGCCACAATGCCGTGTGCAGGCATACAAAGTTCCGAGTGTCTAATAAATGCACTCAAGAAGTGCGCAACTAGGCCTTGTTGTTATGACTTGCCCTGTTATGCAGCCGATCTTCCGTGCGGGAAGACTCTTGTGCAGTTATGTAGCCTGCTCGACGTCGGGTAGGGGGCCCGTAAATCAAGCAGTTAGGTGCTCAGGCGAGCACGTTTATAGGGGCGCGGCCTTGGCCTTAGTAGGGGATATTAATGGTGCGTATCTCCTGTCCTTCGATTGTTTTGAGACTCGTTAGTCACTCAGGCAAGTTGGTGTGACAACTTGGTTACATGGCTATCAGCTCTGCGTAAGTTATCTCGTACAAACTCGGCGAGAATCGTTACCGGTGGTATGAGCAACGCATTTGGACATAGTTCCAGCCCGCTCATCGTGCCACCCGAAATTTTTTGAAATATTGACCAAGATGGCACTGAGAGCAAATTGATAGCACTAGCGACTTGGGCCTTTATTGATCGAGGTGAAAACGGGGTCGATAGTTTTGTGCCACTACGGGTAAAAAATTTAGGTGCCACTACTGAAAAAAAACTTGAGTGTCGAGTGAAACTAAAATTAGAAAACAGGTCGTGGTTTTATTGGCGCCATGAAATTGGCGATATGCTGCGGGGGGATTTTGACTTCGGGCGGACTGCACGACTCCCAGAGAAAAGAGTCGTGCAAAGGGCATGCTTTATTCCGGGGCGTGGTCGCGTAAAAACACCAGATTGTCGGGTTTCGATTGCTCGGCGCTGTAGCGATAACCCTGCACATTGAACTGCTTGAGCTGAGCCGGGTCGTTGATGCGTTCCTGAATCACAAAACGGCTCATCAGGCCGCGCGCTTTCTTCGCGTAGAAACTGATGATTTTGTACTGGCCGTTCTTCTGGTCCTTGAACTCGGTGTTGATGATCCGCGCCTTCAGAGCGTTGCGCTTGACCGCGGAAAAGTACTCGTTTGATGCAAGGTTGAGCAGCACGTCATCGCCTTGCTCGGCCAGCGCCTCATTCAGCCATTCGCTGATGCGCGTGCCCCAGAACGCATACAGATCCTTGCCACGGGCGTTGGCCAGTTTGGTGCCCATTTCCAGACGATACGGTTGCATCAGGTCCAGCGGGCGCAGCAGGCCATAGAGGCCGGAGAGCATGCGCAAGTGCTTTTGCGCGTAATCGAATTGCGCCTCGCTGAAGGACTGAGCGTCAAGGCCGGTATACACGTCACCCTTGAATGCGAGCAGGGCCTGCTTGGCGTTCTCTGGGGTAAAGGCTGGCGTCCAGCTGCCGAATCGCGCGGCATTGAGGCCACCGATCTTGTCGGACACGTGCATCAATTCGCTGATCTGCGCCGGGCTCAGCTCGCGCAGCTGCTGGATCAACTCCTGGGAATGGTCGAGGTATTGCGGCTGGGTGAAGCGCTGGGTCGCCGGCGGTGTTTCGTAGTCGAGGGTCTTGGCGGGGGAAATCACCATCAGCATGAAGTCGTCTCCTTTAATCGTGGGGGCGATTCTAGGGGGTTGTCCTTGTTGACTCCAGCTATGAGCGTGATAGGTGATCGGTGGTGTCATGGAACAAGATCGCAGCCTTCGGCAGCTCCTACAGATTGCGCTCGAGATGAAACCGCAATGAATTCAATGGGGACAGGTAGGAGCTGCCGAAGGCTGCGATCTTTTGATCTTTGTTTTGATCCACCCGCGATATAGTGCCGCGCGGGTTTTGTTATGGAGGCATCCCTTTGCGCATTGTTCTTTTATTCACCGCGTGGCTGCTGAGCTACGCGGCCGTGGCGGCGCCTGGCGATGCGGCGACGCTGGATCGCACGACCTGGCCGGAGCAGTTGAGCAATCCGACCCTGTTCGACGTCGCGTCGCGGGCGGAAATCCTTATGTTCGCTCGCGGCCTGCTCGGCACCGAATCCATCGACGAGGCGGCACTCGCCCAGCGCCTGGGCCTGCGCACGGTCAATATCGATGCGATCAATCAGTTGCGCCAGCGTCTCTGGCAGCGCTTGCTGACCAATTACAATCACGCCCAGCAAAGCTGCGATCAGGACGCCTCGTTCTGCTTCCTTGTCGAAGACCTGCCGACCCTGCGCGAGCAGGCCGCCAAGTTCGTGGTCAGCGACGACAGTTATTACACCAAATGGGCCGAGCCGAGCCGGATCTTCCATTTGCAGTATCTGGACGAGCTGATGCGCAAGGCCGCGCTGTCGCCGCAAACCAGCAATGAATTCGATCGTTTCGGTGACTACGAGCGTAACGGCGAAGACATGCACGACCGGCTGTTTCTGCTGACTTTCGACAGCGCCGCCAACCTGCAACCGGACAACACCGACTGGCTGACCGAATATCTGCGTAAATCGAATCTGAGCGGAACATTTTTCGTCTTGGGCAAGGATATCCAGGCGCGGCTCGCCGGCCGTTCGGTCAGCAGCCTGCAAGCGAGCTTCTCCCGGCAGTGCGTTGGCGTGCAGGGCTGGGAATTCCGCTCCCACAGCCATTGGCAGGACTGGCAGGATTCGGTACGGCGCAGCGCCGATCTGGTGAAGAACAAGCTGCCGGAAAACTTCGTGCCGCTGTTCCGTCCGCCGGATGGCCAGCGCCGCAGCGACGCGCAAGGTTTCTTCAATACCCAGGGCCTGCAAGTGGCGCTGTGGGACATCGATGCTCAAGACGGCGCGGGCAAGCTCAAGGGCCCGGCCAGCGCGCAGCGGGTGTTGACCCTGATGCTGTTGTGGCGTCACGGGGTGATCAATTTCAACATGAAACAGGACGCCGTGAAGACTTCGCTGCCGTGGCTGATCACCCAGACTGCGCAGAGCGGTATCGGTTGGGAAGACTGCCAGGACGCGTTTCGTTGAGAAACTAAACAAAGCCCGGAAACATTGGGCTTGGGGTGATTTTTGACGGGAATTCGATGCAGGCGGACTTCCGACTTTAGCGGTGTCTGGGGAGTCCGCCAAGGCCTTTTCGTCACTCTGCAAAATAAACTTAAAAAAACCGTCAAAGTACTTTTTTATGTCATCGGTTTTGGAGTATTACGAAGACAGACCGCCGAAACCTGCAACACAGGTGGCGTCTTCCCAGACTCCTATTGTGTGCAGTTCATCCAGGCCCTCGTGGATGAATTCGGCAGTCACCTCGAGGCGCAGCACTGTCACGGTATTGCGTCGAATGGCTCCCACATAGGTGACCGAGTATGGATGATCACGGACGCAGCCCTTCCTCCAACCAGCCAATCCTGTATGTACTCGATACCAACGTATTGATTCACGATCCAAATGCCCTGCTGAATTTCGAAGAACACCACGTCGCCATCCCGATGACCGTGCTGGAAGAGCTGGACAAGCTCAAGAGCGGCCATCACAGCGTGGCCGCCGAATGCCGCCAGGCGATCCGCCTGATCGACAAGACCCTGGGCGATGCGTCCCCTGAAGACGTTGAACTGGGCGTGCCGATCCAGCGTGGCAAGGGCGGGCCAAAGGGCTTGCTGTCAATTCTGATGAGCAAGCAGGCCGAGTCGAATCTGATTCTGCCCGAGCACCTGAACGACAACAAAATCATCAACCAACTGATCGATCTGCACACTCGCGATCCGCAGAAACCGGTGGTGCTGGTCACCAAAGACATCAACATGCGCCTCAAGGCGCGCGCCTGCGGCATCGACGCCGAGGACTACAGCACCGACCAATTGGTCGATGACGTGTCCCTGCTGCCCAATGGCTACCACAACATGACCGGCTCCTTCTGGGACCGCGTGAGCAAGGTCGAAACCCGCCAGGACCATGGCCGCACCTGGCACCAGGTGCAGCTGATCGACAACCTGCCAGCGGTGCATATCAACGAATTCATTATCGACGAGCAGGGCTTTGTCGGCTGGATCAAGGAAATCCAGGAAGACAAACTGCTGATCCTCGACCTGCATCAGGAACCGCTGCTGCATCAGGAGGCGTGGGGGCTGAAGCCGCGCGACATCTATCAGAGTCTGGCGCTGTACGCGTTGCTTGATCCGGACATTCATCTGGTCAACCTGTCCGGCGCCGCCGGTTCGGGTAAAACCATCCTGGCGCTGGCCGCTGCGATCGAGCAGACCATGGTCAGCAAGCGCTACCGCCGCATCATCGCCACCCGCAGCGTGCAGGGGCTGGATCAGGAAATCGGTTTCCTGCCCGGCACCGAAGCGGAAAAAATGGAGCCTTGGCTGGGCGCCATCACCGACAACCTCGAAGCCTTGCACATGGATGACGAGAACACCCATGGCAGCGTCGACTACATCCTCAGCAAAGTGCCGTTGCAGTTCAAATCGCTCAACTACATTCGCGGTCGCAGCTTCCAGCAGAGCCTGATCCTGATCGACGAATGCCAGAACCTCACGCCGCACCAGATGAAGACCATCATCACCCGTGCCGGCGCCGGTTCCAAAGTGGTGTGCCTGGGTAACCTGGCACAGATCGATACCCCTTACCTGTCCGCGACCAGCTCCGGGCTGACTTACCTGACCGAACGCTTCAAGGATTTCCCCAACGGTGTGCACATCACCCTGCAAGGGGTGCCTCGCTCGATCCTGGCCGAATACGCCGAATCGCATTTGTAATCCTTCACCCAAAACCGGGCGGCCAGTCGGCCGCCCGTTTTTATGGCCTATGCAAATCAAAATGTAGGAGTGAGCCTGCTCGCGATAGCGGTCGATCAGTCGACATCAATGTTGAATACCAGACCGCTATCGCGAGCAGGCTCACTCCTACAGGTGATAGCGGTGATTTCATAATCAGTGATGCGGATATCTGACCCACAGGTTTACAATCCACGCTCCTGATCAGGAGTAATCCCGTGCTGACTCATCTCGATTCCCAAGGTCGCGCCAACATGGTCGACGTCACTGAAAAAGCCGTGACGTTCCGTGAAGCGACGGCTCAAGCGCTGGTGCGCATGCTCCCTGAAACCCTGCAGATGATCGTCAGCGGCGGCCATCCCAAAGGTGATGTGTTCGCCGTGGCACGCATTGCCGGGATTCAGGCAGCGAAGAAAACCAGCGATCTGATTCCGCTGTGCCATCCGCTGATGCTGACGGGGGTCAAAGTCGAACTCAGCGCCGAAGGCGAAGACAGCGTGCGCATCGTCGCCCGCTGCAAGTTGTCCGGGCAGACCGGCGTCGAAATGGAGGCGCTGACCGCCGCCAGTGTCGCCGCCCTGACCATCTATGACATGTGCAAAGCCGTCGATCGTGGCATGACCATCGAAAGCGTGCGTCTGCTGGAAAAAGTCGGCGGCAAGAGCGGCCATTTCCAGGCGGACCCGGCATGAAACTGACCGTGAAGTTTTTTGCTCGTTACCGCGAGGCGCTGGGCGTGGATTCAGTCGTGGTTGAAGGCGATTTCGCGAGCGTCGATGACGTTCGCGCATTGTTGGCGCAACGTGATGGCGCTGAGGTGTTGAGCGAGCAGAACCTGATGTGCGCACGCAACGAGGATCTTTGTCAGCTCGACGAGCCGGTGACCGACGGCGACGAAGTGGCGTTTTTTCCAACTGTGACCGGGGGCTGAACATGGCGATTCGCGTGCAGGCCATGCCGTTCGATCCGGGCGCTGAAGTCAATGCGATGCACGCGGCCAATGTGGGCGTCGGTGCGGTGGTGAGCTTTGTCGGTTACGTGCGCGACTTCAACGACGGGCTCGACGTCGCGGGGATGTTTCTCGAGCACTACCCGGGCATGACCGAAAAAGCCCTCGGCAAGATCGCTGTCGAAGCGCAGCAGCGCTGGCCGCTGCTGAAACTGGAAGTGCTGCACCGCATCGGCGCGCTGGAGCCGGGCGAGCCGATCGTCTTCGTCGGCGCTGCCAGCGCCCATCGCCAGGCCGCGTTCGATGCCTGCGCGTTCGTCATGGACTACCTGAAAACCCGCGCGCCGTTCTGGAAGAAAGAAAACACCAGCGATGGGCCCCGTTGGGTTGAGGGGCGGGACAGTGATCATGTGGCTGCGGATCGCTGGAAGAAGTAAGTTCTGTATTGCCCTCAAATCCGCTATCGCGAGCAGGCTCACTCCTACAGGGGAACGCATTGCAAATGTAGGAGTGAGCCTGCTCGCGATGACGCCTTCTGCATCACCCAAAATCTCGCTGACACACCGCTAAGGCCAATTGACGATTTGTACCTGAGAGTCCAGTATGGATTTCCAAGTACAAAAAAAGCTTCTGTCTTGCAGCTAATAGCTTGCCGCTTGTAGCTGCTTTCTTGCCAAACCAACAACAACTTCGCGAGAGAACGAACATGAAGAAACTTCCCCTCATCACCGGTCTGGCCCTCAGCCTGTTGGCCTCCGCCAGCGTGTTCGCCGCCGAGAAAACCCTGCGCATCGGCATCGAAGCGGCCTATCCGCCGTTCGCGTCGAAAACCGACAAGGGTGAAATCGTCGGTTTCGACTACGACATCGGCAATGCCTTGTGTGCGCAGATGAAGGTCAAGTGTGTGTGGGTCGAAGGTGAGTTCGACGGGCTGATTCCTTCGCTGAAAGTGAAGAAGATCGACATGGCGCTGTCGTCGATGACCATCAACGAAGATCGCAAGAAGTCAGTGGATTTCAGCCATAAGTACTACTTCACATCCTCGCGCCTGGTGATGAAGGAAGGCGCCAGCGTCGATGATCAGTACGCCAGCCTCAAAGGCAAGAATGTTGGCGTGCAGCGCGCGACCACCACCGATCGTTATGCCACCGAGGTGTTCGAACCCAAGGGCATCAACGTCAAGCGCTACAGCAATAACGAAGAAATCTACATGGACCTGGCGGCGGGGCGCCTCGATGCGATTTTCGCCGACACCATTCCGCTCAATGACTTCCTGTCGATGCCCCGCGGCAAGGGTTATGCGTTTGTCGGTCCGGAGTTGAAGGATCCCAAGTATGTCGGCGAAGGCGCGGGGATTGCGGTGCGCAAGGGCAATGCCGAGCTGGTCAGCCAGTTGAACAGCGCCATCGACGGGATTCGCGCGAGTGGCGAGTATCAGAAGATTTCCCAGAAGTATTTCCAGACCGATATCTACGGCGACTGATAAAAAGATCGCAGCCTTCGGCAGCTCCTACATGGGAATGCGTTCTCCTGTAGGAGCTGCCGAAGGCTGCGATCTTTTGCTTTTCAGCCCTTCAATTCCTTCAAATGCTTGTACACCGTCGCCCGGCCCATGTTCAGCACATTGGCCACGTAGTTCGAGGCGCTTTTGCCCTTGAACGCGCCCTCGGCGTGCAGCGCCAGCACCAGTTCGCGTTTGTGATCACGGGTCAGCAGATTCAGGCTCAACTGCCGCTCGCGCAGCCACGCGTGGAGGAAGGTGTTGATGCGTTCCTGCCAGTCATCACGGAACAGTGAGTCCGGCTGCGGAATCAGTTTGCTCGGCGACAGAAACAGGTCGAGCGCCGCTTTGGCGTTCTCGAACAGGGAAATATTCAGATTGATGCACAGCACTGCGAGCGGTCGACCTTCACTGTCGCGCAGCACAGTGCTCAGGCTGCGAATCTTCTGACCGTCCCAGTTGAGCTTTTCGTACGGGCCGATGTTTCTTTCGCTGACCTCCTCGCTGAGCATGTCTTCCAGCGAGGAGTCGTCGCCGATTTCACGCTTGGACAGGTTGTTGGCGATGTAGTCGACCTTCTGCGTGCGCAGGTCGTGCAGCACCACCTCGGCATGGGGAAAGAACAGCGTGGCGATGGCATCGGCGATGGCGCGGAAGTTATCCAGCGCCGGGTCGAATTCGGAGGCGGTCATGACAGTGGAGCTCCAGGCAGCGTCAGCGCCCCATGTGCCGGGGCGCTGCGAGTGTGCCGCAATCTCTTGGGCGAGTCGATGCGATCACCCCAGTCGGGCGGGGGAGAGCATGGCGCTGTCCAGACCGAATTGCTGCAGCTGCTCGGGGAACGGCTCGCCGCGCACCAGCGCCGCACTGGCCTGACCCATCGCTGGCGATGTCTGAATGCCGTAACCGCCCTGTGCGGCGACCCAGAACAGCCTTGGCACTTTTGGATCGAAACCGCTGAGCAGATCACCGTCGGCAACGAAACTGCGCAGACCGGCCCAGGTGCGGGTCGGGCGGCGGATGGTCAGTGTGGTGGCTTCTTCGATCTGATAAATACCCATGGCGATGTCGAGTTCCTCCGGCTGCACGTCGTGCGGTTCAACCGGGTCGGCGTTGGCCGGCGAGCCGAGGAACATGCCGGCGTCGGGCTTCATGTAGAAGGATTCGTCGAGGCTGACCAGCATCGGCCAGTGATGAATATCCACGCCTTCAGGACCGGCAAAGATAAACGCAGCGCGACGTTTCGGTTGCAGACCCAGCGGCTGCGCACCTGCCAGGGCACCGATTCTGTCGGCCCAGGCACCGGCGGCGTTGATCAGCACCGGTGCGCTGAACGTCTCGCCGTTGGTTTGCACGATCCACAGGCCATCGGCATCGCGATCCAGGCCAAGCACTTCGCAATCGGTGTGGACTTCGCCGTGGTTGCGCCGGATGCCGCGCAGGTAGCCCTGATGCAGCGCGTCGGTGTCGATGTCGCACGCCGAAGGATCGTAGATCGCACCGTGGACTTTATCCCGGCGCAGGATCGGCAGGCGTGCGCAGGCTTCGTCGGCGCTGAGCAGCTGCATCTGCGGCACGGTGGCTTTGGCGCTGAGGTATTGGTTGTTCAGTTCGGCAGGGTCGCCGATGAAGTCGACGGTCATTTCGCCGCGTGGGGTCAGTAGCGGATGCTCGCAGAAGCCGCTGGGAGGATTGTCGAAGAACGCGCGGCTGGCCTGAGTGAGTGCGCGTACCTGAGCGGTGCCGTAGGCGGCGGTGTACAGCGCGGCGGAACGACCGGTGGAGTGATAGCCGGGATGGGTTTCACGTTCGAGCACGATCACTTTGCCGTGCGGCGCCAGCCAGAACCCGGTGGAAGCGCCGGCAATCCCGCCGCCGATGATGATGAAATCTGCGTGGTTCATGAAACTCTCCGGTGTGTACGCGATATCCAGAAATGACGTCGCCCCCTGTAGGAGTGAGCCTGCTCGCGATAGCGGTCGATCAGCCGACATCAATATCGAATGTCAGACCGCTATCGCGAGCAGGCTCACTCCTACAAGGGATTTGTGGTGAGGTGATAAACCGCATTGGCCAAGGCAATGTCTTCCAGGCCCAGACCGATCGAACGGAAAAACACATGCCGCTGGTAATCAGGGCGCGGGACTTTGTCGCTGAGCAAATCCGCCAGATCGCCCACAATCGATTCCTTGTGCCATCCATGCTGCTCAGCGGCAATCAACATCTCACCCGCCGACCCCGGCGTGGTCTGACGATAGTCGCAGAACACCTGCATGTCGTTGAGGCTGCCCGGCGGCACTTCATGTGCGCGGGGGGCGTTGGTGCTGATCGAGGTGATCAGCGCCGGTTTGCTCAATTCGGCAGGATCGATCACCGGCCCGGCAGACGAGGTGCAGAGCATGATCACGTCAGCTTCGGCGATAGCGGCCTCGCGGCTGTCGGCAATCTTCAGTTTCGGCGCGGTGGTCCTCAACACGGCCTGTGTTTCAGGATCTTCCAGCAGCGACGGCGAGTACACGCTGATGCTTTGCCATTCGCGCAAGGTTTTGACGTAATGCAGATGCGCCTGAGCGACTTTCCCGCTGCCGATGATCGCCAGTCGTTGGGCATTCGCCGGTGCGAGGGCGTCAACCGCCACTGCCGTGGTCGCGGCGGTACGCGCGGTGGTCAGTTCGCCGGCATCGCAGAGCAGCAGCGGCTGGCCGGTTTTCATCGACATCAGCAGGGTCCACGCCGTCACCAGCGCACCCTGCTCACGAACGATATACGGCGAAGTCTTCACGCCGTACACGCCGTCCTCGGCCAGCACGCCCAGATAATTGATGAAGTCGCCGGCGCCCTGTGGGAATTCCACTAACTGCTGAGCTGGCTGCACGGCGTTACCGGCCGCCAGATCACGGAACAGTTTGCGCAGGATCTGCGGCACGTCGATTCGCGTCAGCAGATCACGGGCCAGGGCTTGATCGATCACGTACGGGGTACCGGACATCTCGCTCTCCAAAGATAAACTTATTATTCCATTATGGACTTTTGGTTCTGGCGAGCAACCGTCGGGCGTAAAAAAAGCGCAGTCCGTTTCCGGCTGCGCTTTTTCGTATCGCGAGGCTTATTGTGGGCGCTTGCGCTCAACCGCGCGGAGCAGATGCGTCGGCGGTGTTTCGCAGCTGATCTTGCGACCGAGCTTTTCTTCGATGGACGGCAACTGATAGGAGTCGTCCTCACCGGCGAAGCTGATCGACACACCGTCAGCGCCGGCGCGACCGGTACGGCCGATGCGGTGCACGTAATCGTCCGGCACTTCCGGCAGGGTGAAGTTGATCACGTGGCTGATACCGTCGATGTGAATGCCGCGACCGGCGACATCGGTGGCCACCAGCACGCGAATCTTGCCTTCGCGGAAACCTTCCAGGGTCTTGATGCGTTTGTGCTGTGGCACGTCGCCGGACAATTGCGCGGCGTTGATGCCGTCACGCACCAGGCGATCCTCGATGCGGCGCACTTCGTCCTTGCGGTTGGCAAACACGATGACCCGCTCCCAACCGTTGTCGTTGACCAGGTTGTAGAGCAGTTTGTATTTGTCGGCGGCGGCCACGGCGTAGATGTGCTGCTCGACGTTCTCATTGGCGACGTTGGTGATTTCGATTTCGACGATCGCCGGATCCGTGGTCCATTGCTTGGCAAGGTTCATCACGTCTTCGGTAAAGGTCGCGGAGAACAGCAAGGTCTGGCGCTCGGACTTCGGCGGGGTCTGACGAATGATCTGCCGAACCTGCGGGATGAAACCCATGTCGAGCATGCGGTCGGCTTCGTCCAGCACCATCACTTCGACCATGTCCAGGTGCACGTCGCCGCGCTGGTTGAAGTCGAGCAAGCGGCCCGGGGTCGCGACGAGAATGTCGCAATGGCGCGCTTCGAGGTGCTTGAGCTGTTTGTCGAAGTCCATGCCGCCGACGAACGTCATCACGTTGAGGCCGGTGTACTTGGTCAGGTCTGTCGCGTCCTTGGCGATCTGCACCACCAGTTCGCGGGTCGGCGCGATGATCAACGCGCGCGGTTCGCCCATGTAGCGCTCTTTAGGCGGCGGCGTCTGCAGCAGTTGGGTGATGATCGAGATCAGGAACGCGGCGGTCTTGCCGGTGCCGGTCTGCGCACGGCCGATGGCATCTTTGCCGGCGAGGGTGAAGCCCAGCACTTGCGCCTGGATCGGCGTGCAGTAAGGAAAGCCCAGGTCCTGGATGGCGTGCATCAGTTCCGGGGCGAGCTTGAAATCGTGAAAGCGGGTTTTGCCTTCCTGCGGCTCGACGACGAAGTCTTCGAGTTTCCAGGGAATTACCGCCGCCTTGGGCTTCGGTTCGCGACGCGGTCTGGCCGGTTTCGGTGCTTCGCTGCGCGCAGGCTCGGCGGCAATTGGCGCGGCCGTAGCGGGTTTTTCTTCTGGCTTCGGTGTGGCTGCGGGAGCGGGGCGGTCGGCCTGTGGGGCATCGGTGCGATGACCGGGGGCGTGCGACGGCGCGCTGGAAACTGGCGCGAGCTGCTCAGCCTCGCTTTTACCGAACATTTTCTTGAGTGCTTTGAGCACGGTCATCTCATCAATTGGTTAAGGAATGTACGCCGGCCAGTGTAATGCAAGAAACGGGCGCGGCGTAGTAGGAGGGATCAAAGGGCAGGGATTGGTCGCCAATCAGCGCAGGCGTTCGCTCAACCAGACGCCGATGTCGCGAATCTCTTCAGGTAACACTTCGTGCTCCATTGGGTATTCCTGCCATGTCACGGTGACACCATGCTTCACCAAATGCTCATAGGCACTGCGCCCCATCGAGTTCTGCACCACCCCATCGAACTGACCGTGCAGACACAGCGCAGGAATGCGCTGCTGACTGGCGCAAAGCTCCATCTCGTCAGTGAAGGTCGGCGCATATGTCGACAATGCCAGCACCCCACCCAACGGCCCCTGCCATTTCAGGAAAGCGGTGTGCAATACCACGGCGCCGCCCTGGGAGAATCCGGCCAGAAAAATCCGCGAGGCGTCTATTCCGCTGGTGCGCTCGCTCTCGATCAGTTCGATGATGCGATCCGCCGACGCTTCCAACTGGTCACGGTCAATCGCCCGGGCCGGGCTCATGGCCTTGATGTCGTACCAGCTGGGCATGGCATATCCGCCATTTATCGTCACTGGAAGAGTGGGTGCCTGGGGCAGCACAAAACGTGTGCTCAGCAGGCTTTCCTGCAACGCCTCGGCGACCGGCAGGAAGTCGTAACGGTCGGCGCCGAGGCCGTGCAGCCAGATCACGCAGGCATCCGCGGGCTTAACAGGCTGAAGAATCAAGGGCTCGGTCATGTCTGCTCCAAAAATGTGCGGGCGCTCTCATTGAGTGCGTGATTGAAGTGCGCGCCCGGTTGATCCGTTAACAAGATGTCGCAAGGTTACAAGTTTAGCTATTGACGTGTCGCGCAATGACTTCGGCAAGCGGTGTGGTACGGCCTTTGCTATGAAGCTTTGCGTACGAAGCATCCCTTGTGCGGCGGTAACACTATCAGTGTCAGTCGCGCGATGGGATAGCAACGAATCCGGTGATGGATGTTCGCCAATGGCCGCTACGGGCTTAGCGAACGTGAAAGGGCTACAGCCCGTTCGGCCGATTGGTGAGAAGTGAGTGATCCATGATGTGGATCTTCTCCTACTAGACTCATAGCGAAGGTCTTACGTCGGTTGACCCCAAAAAAAGCCAACACGGGTCAACAACGCCTCAAAAGGGTGCGACAGGACTCAAGCTCCGACACAACAAGAGCAAAACTGGAGGTTTGAATGAAGATGTTGAAATCCACTCTGGCGGTCGTGACTGCTGCAGCAGTACTCGGTGTCAGCGGGTTCGCTCAGGCGGGTGCAACCCTGGATGCGGTACAGAAAAAAGGGTTCGTGCAGTGTGGCGTGAGCGACGGTCTGCCGGGCTTCTCGGTACCGGATGCGACCGGCAAGATCCTCGGCATCGACGCCGACGTCTGCCGCGCTGTGGCCGCTGCCGTTTTCGGCGACGCCAACAAGGTCAAGTTCAGCCAGTTGAACGCCAAGGAGCGCTTCACCGCGCTGCAGTCCGGCGAGATCGACATCCTGTCGCGCAACACCACCATGACCAGCTCCCGTGACGCGGGCATGGGTCTGAAATTTCCGGGCTTCATTACCTACTACGACGGCATCGGCTTCCTGGTGAACAACAAGCTGGGCGTGAAAAGTGCCAAAGAGCTCGACGGCGCGACCATCTGCATCCAGGCCGGTACCACCACCGAGCTGAACGTTTCCGACTACTTCCGTGGCAACGGTCTGAAATACACCCCGATCACCTTCGACACCTCCGATGAAAGCGCCAAGTCGCTGGAATCCGGTCGTTGCGACGTGCTGACCTCCGACAAGTCCCAGCTGTTCGCCCAGCGCAGCAAGCTGGCCTCGCCGAAGGACTACGTGGTTCTGCCGGAAACCATTTCCAAGGAGCCACTGGGCCCGGTCGTACGTAATGGCGACGACGAGTGGCTGGCGATCGTGCGTTGGGTCGGCTACGCGCTGCTCAATGCCGAAGAAGCCGGCATCACTTCGAAGAACGTCGAAGCTGAAGCCAAGTCGACCAAGAACCCGGACGTGGCCCGTATGCTCGGCGCTGACGGCGAATACGGCAAAGACCTGAAACTGCCGAAAGACTGGGTTGTGCAGATCGTCAAGCAGGTCGGCAACTACGGTGAAATCTTCGAGAAAAACCTCGGCAAGAGCACTCCGCTGGAAATCGACCGTGGCCTGAACGCCCTGTGGAACAACGGCGGCATTCAGTACGCACCACCAGTGCGCTAATGGTTCTATCACCCGGCGGGCCAACCGCCGGGTGATGTTCTTGTTCCATTTCTTTCGGGGCACTTCATGCAAAATTCTATCGGCGCACCAAAGCAGAGGCTCAGCCTCAGCGATCCACGAGTGCGTGCGTGGCTATTCCAGATCATCACGGTTGTGGCGGTGGTCTCGCTTGGCTGGTACCTGTTCGACAATACGCAAACCAACCTTCAGCACCGGGGCATCACTTCCGGTTTCAGCTTTCTGGAGCGCAGTGCCGGGTTCGGCATCGCTCAACACCTGATCGACTACACCGAAGCGGACAGCTACGCGCGGGTGTTTGTCATCGGCCTGCTCAACACCCTGTTGGTGACCTTTATCGGCGTGATTCTGGCGACGATTCTCGGTTTCATCGTCGGCGTGGCGCGGCTGTCGCAGAACTGGATCATCGCCAAACTGGCGACGGTATATGTGGAAGTGTTCCGCAACATTCCGCCACTGCTGCAGATCCTGTTCTGGTACTTCGCGGTATTCCTGACCATGCCGGGGCCGCGCAACAGCCATAACTTCGGCGACACCTTCTTCGTCAGCAGCCGTGGCCTGAACATGCCGGCCGCACTCGCAGCTGACGGTTTCTGGGCGTTCGTGGGCAGCATCGTGCTGGCGATCGTCGGCATCGTGCTGATGTGCCGCTGGGCCAACAAGCGCTTCGAAGAAACCGGTGTGCCGTTCCACAAGTTCTGGACCGGCCTGGCAATTGTGCTGGTGATCCCGACCTTGTGCGCGCTGATCTTCGGCGCTCCGCTGCACTGGGAAATGCCCGAGCTCAAGGGCTTCAACTTTGTCGGCGGCTGGGTGCTGATCCCGGAACTGCTGGCCTTGACCCTGGCGCTCACCGTGTACACCGCGGCCTTCATCGCTGAAATCGTGCGTTCCGGGATCAAGTCGGTCAGCCATGGCCAGACCGAAGCGGCGCGTTCGCTTGGCCTGCGCAACGGCCCGACCCTGCGCAAAGTGATCATCCCGCAAGCTTTGCGCGTGATCATTCCGCCGCTGACCAGCCAATACCTCAACCTGGCGAAAAACTCCTCGCTGGCCGCCGGTATCGGTTACCCGGAAATGGTTTCGCTGTTCGCTGGCACCGTGCTCAACCAGACCGGGCAGGCCATCGAAGTGATTGCCATCACCATGAGCGTGTACCTGGCGATCAGTATCAGCATTTCCCTGCTGATGAACTGGTACAACAAGCGCATTGCGCTGATCGAGCGGTAAGGAAAAGCGCATGAGTACTCATACTTTCAAACCCGACATGCCTCCACCCAACAGCAGCATCGGCGTGGTGGCGTGGATGCGCGCGAACATGTTCTCCAGCTGGCTCAACACCCTGCTGACGCTGTTTGCGTTCTACCTGATTTATCTCGTGGTACCTCCGATCCTCAGTTGGGCGATCGTCGATGCCAACTGGGTTGGCACCACCCGCGCCGACTGCACCAAGGAGGGCGCCTGCTGGGTGTTCATCCAGCAGCGGTTCGGCCAGTTCATGTACGGTTATTACCCGACCGAACTGCGCTGGCGCGTCGACCTGACCGTGTGGCTGGCGGTCATCGGCGCAGCACCCCTGTTCATCTCGCGGATGCCGCGTAAAGCGGTCTATGGCCTGAGCTTTCTGGTGATGTACCCGATCATCGCCTTCACCTTGTTGCACGGCGGTTTCGGTCTGACCACCGTGCCGACCAGCCAGTGGGGCGGGCTGATGCTGACCCTGGTGATCGCCACCGTCGGCATTGCCGGCGCTTTGCCGCTGGGCATCGTACTGGCGCTGGGGCGGCGTTCGAACATGCCGGCGATTCGAGTGGTCTGCGTGACCTTCATCGAATTCTGGCGCGGCGTGCCGTTGATCACGGTGCTGTTCATGTCCTCGGTGATGCTGCCGCTGTTCCTGCCCGAAGGCATGAACTTCGACAAACTGCTACGGGCGCTGATCGGGGTGATCCTGTTCCAGTCGGCCTACGTCGCCGAAGTGGTGCGCGGCGGTCTGCAAGCGATTCCCAAAGGGCAGTACGAAGCGGCTGCGGCGATGGGCCTCGGTTACTGGCGTTCGATGGGCCTGGTGATTTTGCCGCAGGCCTTGAAGCTGGTGATTCCGGGCATCGTCAACACGTTCATTGCGCTGTTCAAGGACACCAGCCTGGTGATCATCATTGGCCTGTTCGACCTGCTCAACAGCGTCAAGCAAGCCGCCGCCGACCCGAAATGGCTGGGCATGGCCACCGAAGGCTACGTGTTCGCCGCCCTGGTGTTCTGGATTTTCTGTTTTGGTATGTCGCGCTATTCCATGCATCTGGAACGCAAGCTCGACACTGGCCACAAGCGTTAGGAGTTCTCTGTAAATGAGCGAAGCAATCAAAAAGCCTGTGGGTCCGGAAGGCATCATCCAGATGCAGGGCGTGAACAAGTGGTACGGCCAGTTTCACGTACTCAAAGACATCAACCTCAACGTCAAACAGGGCGAACGCATCGTGCTGTGCGGCCCGTCGGGTTCCGGTAAATCCACGACGATTCGTTGCCTGAATCGTCTGGAAGAACACCAGCAGGGCCGCATCGTCGTCGATGGCGTGGAACTGACCAACGACCTCAAGCAGATCGAAGCGATCCGCCGCGAAGTCGGCATGGTGTTTCAGCACTTCAACCTGTTCCCGCACCTGACCATTTTGCAGAACTGCACCCTGGCGCCGATGTGGGTGCGCAAGATGCCCAAGCGCAAGGCCGAGGAAATCGCCATGCATTACCTGGAACGCGTACGCATCCCGGAACAGGCGCACAAATACCCGGGGCAACTGTCCGGCGGTCAGCAGCAGCGTGTGGCGATCGCCCGCGCCTTGTGCATGAAGCCGAAAATCATGCTGTTCGACGAACCGACTTCAGCACTCGATCCGGAAATGGTGAAAGAGGTTCTCGACACCATGATCGGCCTGGCCGAAGACGGCATGACCATGCTCTGCGTGACCCACGAAATGGGCTTCGCCCGCACCGTGGCGAACCGCGTGATTTTCATGGACAAGGGCGAGATCGTCGAGCAGGCAGCGCCGAATGACTTCTTCGATAATCCGCAGAATGATCGGACGAAGTTGTTCTTGAGTCAGATTTTGCATTGATGGCGGATGTATAAAACCAACCCGGCGATGTGCCGGGTTTGTTTTTTCTGAACAGTTCAGGACACGGAGAGGGATTCGTGTTCTTTGTGGACGATGTGCTCGAAACCTCTCAAGTCGGCACCTTCGCCGAGAGTCTTTACATCGGTTAGCAAGTACGGATAACGATCCAATAAACGCATCAACAGTATGAGAGCTTTGGGCGGCAATACATCGCCGCGCTCATAGCGGGAAAATGCGTTATGCCCACCCCCAGACAGCAGTTGTACCGTCTCTTTTTGCGTCAGGTGCAATTTGCGACGGATACGCTTCATCTCGTCACCAATCATTTGCCTCGCAGCGATAACCAACTCATCACCTGCTTTGCAATACCGCTGCGCACTATCGGTGTCGGGGTCCCATTCGATCTCACCGCACTTCTGGCATTCCCATCCAGAAAGATTATCGACACGACGCTCCATGTCTTTGACTCTCAGGGTTTCGCCGCGCCCCTGAAAATGCCTCATTCCCTCACGCGCCCCGCAGCTGACACATTGCTGGGTTTTCATGGGTTTTTCTCCTTAAAGGAGATCACCGGTGGGCTGCCGCCGGGGCGGTATGTCACCTTGATGTAAATCTCCTGATCTCGCGAATTGATGTGATACACGTCTTGCCAGATTCGATGATCGTCATAGGCAGTCATCGATTTGTACAACATCCTGGTTTGTAGCTCGAAAACAATCTCCTGCATTTCGCTGACGTTGAAGCCGAGCTTCTCAGCTGACCTTACTGAAGTTTTGGTGAAAGCATTTTGACCCAGTCGCCTCACTTCAGACTTGATCACCGCCAAGTCGTAATGGGGTGTGTTCTTTTCCATAAGAAGCCAAAACCCTGTCCCTGAAATTACCCTTAAAGGGTAATTTTGACCAATCGAAAATGCCGCTCCATGTGTCTCCGATTGACCCTAGGTGGTTGCCGTCCTACATGGGTCTGACTAACATGTCGGAAAATTCATCCTATGATTGGATGAAAAGGCGAGGCTCATGTCCGAAATTTCCCCTTTGATCAAGCGGTCCCTGGTCGATCAGGCTCTGGACCAACTACGTCAGCGCATCAACAGTGGTGTCTGGCAGGTCGGCGAGCGTCTGCCCACCGAGCCTGAGCTATGCGCCGAGCTGGGCATCAGCCGCAACACGGTGCGCGAAGCGATGCGCGTTCTGGCGTTCTCCGGACTGATCGAAATTCGTCAGGGCGACGGCAGTTATCTGCGTGCAGTGGTCGACCCGCTGGATACGCTGAAGGCGTTGTCCCGCTGTTCCCTGGAGCAGGCCCGGGAAACCCGGCACATCCTTGAAGTCGAGGCCATCGGCCTGGCGGCGTTGCGCCGTACCGATGAGGATCTGGCCGCACTGCGCGAAGCGCTCGGCACCAGCGGCAGCCATTACCACGGCGATCTCGACACCTACATCGCCTGCGATCTGGTGTTCCATCGACGTCTGGTCGACGCCGCGCATAACCCGACTCTCAGCGAGCTGTATCGCTATTTCTCCAGCATCGTCGGCGCGCAATTGCGCCAGACCCTGAATATCTCCCCGCGCCGCCAGGAAGTGTTCGACCTGCATATCGACCTGCTCGATGCGGTCGAGCAACGCGACCCGGAACGGGCCAAAGCCTTGTCGAGGCAGTTGATCAATGAACCTTGAAACCGAGAAAGCCATGTCCCGCACTGAGTTATCCACAGCGTCGAAACGCACCACCGAGCTGGAAGAGCTGCTGATTGATGCCGAAGCCGATGACGAGCAGGTGCAGCAAAGCCACCCGTTGGTAAAACGTCCGTGGCTGTTGCTGCTCGGACTGATTCTGGTGGCATTGAACCTGCGCCCGGCGCTGTCGAGCATGGCGCCGTTGCTCAGCGAGGTCTCCAGAAGTCTCGGGCTGTCCGCGGCGCAGGCGGGATTGCTGACTACGTTGCCGGTGCTGTGCCTGGGCCTGTTCGCGCCGCTGGCGCCGATTCTGGCGCGACGTTTCGGCGCTGAACGGGTGGTGTTGGGCATTCTGCTGACGCTGGCCGGCGGGATTATCCTGCGCAGCAACTTCGGTGAGATCGGCCTGTTCGCCGGCAGTGTGCTCGGCGGCGCCAGCATCGGCATCGTCGGCGTGCTGCTGCCCGGCATCGTCAAGCGCGACTTCGCCAGACACGCCGGCACCATGACCGGTGTCTACACCATGGCCCTGTGTCTGGGCGCGGCAATGGCGGCGGGTTCGACCGTGCCACTGAGTGAACATTTCGGTAACAGCTGGGCGATGGGCCTGGGTTTCTGGGTGATTCCAGCCTTGGTGGCGGCGGTGTTCTGGTTGCCTCAGGTCGGCTCGAAGCACGGCGCGCACAACGTCGCCTATCGCGTGCGCGGGTTGCTGCGTGATCCGCTGGCCTGGCAGGTGACCTTGTACATGGGCCTGCAGTCATCGCTGGCCTACATCGTGTTTGGCTGGTTGCCGTCGATCCTCATCGGACGCGGGCTGACACCGACCCAGGCAGGATTGGTGCTGTCCGGTTCGGTGATCATTCAACTGGCCAGTTCGCTGGCCGCGCCGTGGCTGGCGACTCGTGGCAAGGATCAGCGTCTGGCGATCGTAGTGGTCATGGCGCTGACGCTGGCGGGCCTGTTCGGCTGCCTGTACGCACCGATCGAAGGCCTGTGGGGCTGGGCGATTCTGCTCGGACTGGGGCAGGGCGGGACGTTCAGTCTGGCGTTGACGCTGATCGTGCTGCGTTCGCGCGATTCCCATGTCGCGGCGAACCTGTCGAGCATGTCCCAGGGTTTCGGTTACACGCTGGCGTCGATGGGGCCGTTCGCCGTGGGCGTGGTGCATGACTGGACCGGCGGCTGGAATGCCCTGGGCTGGATTTTCGGCGTTATTGGCGTGGGTGCGATCATTGCCGGACTGGGCGCCGGACGGGCGCTGTATGTGCAGGTGCAAAGCGAAAAGATCTGACGCTATTGAAACTGTAGGAGTGAGCCTGCTCGCGATGGCGGTGCTTCAGTCAGCACAATGTCGACTGCAAGGGCGCTATCGCGAGCAGGCTCGCTCCGACAAGGGTTTTGCGTATTGCCGATAGTGTTTCTGGGCGCGGCGGATTATGGTGCTGGCAATCTGTACCTATTTCTTTGGAGATTGCCTTGAGCGAAGCCCATAGCGCCCTGATCACCCGCTTCTACCAGGCCTTTCAGCGCCTCGACGCCGAAGCCATGGCCGCCTGCTACACCGACGATGTCGTGTTCAGCGATCCGGCCTTTGGCGAGCTGCACGGGCGCGATGCCGGCGACATGTGGCGCATGCTCACCACCCGCGCCAAAGACTTCTCGCTGACCTTCGACAACGTCCGCGCCGACGAGCGTACCGGTGGCGCGCATTGGGTCGCGACCTACCTGTTCAGCCAGACCGGCAACATCGTTATCAACGATATCCACGCGCGTTTCGTCTTCCGCGACGGCAAGATCTGCGAGCACCACGACCGCTTCGATCTGTGGCGCTGGTCGCGTCAGGCACTGGGTTTCAAAGGCCTGCTGCTGGGCTGGACGC
Source organism: Pseudomonas moraviensis (assembly GCF_900105805.1). Taxonomy (NCBI): domain Bacteria; kingdom Pseudomonadati; phylum Pseudomonadota; class Gammaproteobacteria; order Pseudomonadales; family Pseudomonadaceae; genus Pseudomonas; species Pseudomonas moraviensis. The sequence continues at coordinate 6,025,915 of NZ_LT629788.1, forward strand.
CGCTGGTGCGCAACGCCGTACGCGCGCAAGCGTTGAAGGGACTGAAGGCATTTCAGGCCGGGCGCTGATAAGATCGCCGCCTGTTTTCCTACACGTTCAGATCCCGAAGTGACCAGCCTTAGCGAAAAAACCGTCGATGTTGCCGAACCCGTGAGCAAATCCTGGTTCGTCTACCTCGTGCGTGCCGCCAATGGCTCGTTGTATTGCGGAATCAGCGACGACCCGGTGCGCCGTTTCGCCAAGCATCAAAGCGGTAAAGGCGCGCGGTTCTTCCTCTCCAGTCCGGCCATGGCGCTGGTTTATACCGAGCTGTGCCGCGACAAGAGCGATGCGTTGCGCCAGGAACGCTTGATCAAGAAACTCAGGAAGAGCGCCAAGGAGTGCCTGGTGGCGTCTTATCAATCTGACTGATTGGTTCCCATCAGGCAGATCTGTAGGCTGCTAAGCAAATGCGCGCTAAGCTGCTGGCTCACTATCTGAGCGGCGGAGCCGAGCATGTCCGAGTTGATTCTGCATCATTACCCGACCTCCCCCTTTGCCGAGAAGGCCCGCCTCCTGCTGGGGTTCAAAGGCTTGTCGTGGCGCTCGGTGCATATCTCGCCGGTGATGCCGAAACCGGATCTGACCGCTCTGACCGGTGGCTACCGCAAGACCCCGGTGCTGCAGATTGGCGCAGACATTTATTGCGACACTGCACTGATTGCTCGTCGCCTGGAACAGGAAAAAGCCCTGCCGGCGTTTTTCCCCGAAGGCCAGGAAATGACCAGCGCCAGTTTTGCCGCGTGGGCCGATTCGGTGGTGTTTCAACACGCGGTGAGCCTGGTGTTCCAGCCGGAATCGGTGGCCGTGCGTTTCGGCAAATTGCCGCCGGAAGCGATCAAGGCGTTCCTCGCCGACCGCGCCGGTTTGTTCAGCGGCGGCAGCGCCACGCGTCTGTCCGCCGAGCAGGCCAAGCATCAGTGGCCGACGATCATGGCGCGGCTCGAGCAGCAGTTGCAGCGCGAGCAGGGGGACTTCCTGTTTGGCGAACCATCGATTGCTGACTTCGCCCTGGCGCATCCGCTGTGGTTCCTCAAGGCGACCCACGTGACGGCGCCGCTGGTGGATGACTATCCGGCGGTTGCGGCGTGGCTGGGTCGGGTGCTGGGGTTCGGCCATGGTGCGGCAAGCGAGATGAGCTCTGCAGAGGCGCTGGAGGTGGCGCGTAACGCGACGCCGGCGGCATTGCCGGATGAGCAGTTCGTTGATCCGAACGGGTTCAAGCCCGGGCAGCAGGTGGCGATTGCCGCTATCGATTACGGCGTCGATCCGGTGGCAGGCGAATTGCTGTTTGCCGGCAGCGAGGAGTTGATCATCCGTCGAGAAGACGAACGTGGCGGCGTGGTGCATGTGCACTTTCCGCGTTTTGGTTTCCGTATCGAAGCCAAATAACGGATCACACGCAACACTCTGTGGCGAGGGAGCTTGCTCCCGCTGGGCTGCGAAGCGGCCCCTGCTTTTCAGCGCGATAGCAGGTTTGCAGGTTTTGCGACTGCTGCGCAGTCGAGCGGGAGCAAGCTCCCTCGCCACAGGTTATGTGTTATTTCAGGGCGGCGAGAATTTCTTCCGGATCAAACCCGCGGATCAACGTACCGTTCACATCGATCAGCGGAATCCCGCGTCCGCCCAATGCCTCGTACGCCTTGCGCGCTTGGGCATCCTTCTCGATATCAAACTCCTTGAAAGGTATGCCCTTGCTGTCGAGAAAGCGTTTGGTCTGCTTGCAGTAGCCGCACCAGTCGGTGGCGTAGAGCACGACATTGGCTTGCGCGCGCGTCTGCTCCGAGACCATTTGCGAGGGATTGAACACCCGCTCGATCTTGCCCCAGTTCTGGTAGACCACGACTACCAGCAGCACCAGGGCAACTTTCTTCAACACATTGCCGAGCATCAGTTACGCCGCTTCAACTGGTCGGTCAGCGAAGTCGGCAGGCCTTTGATGATCAGCGTGCCGTTCTCTTCGTCGTATTCGATCTTCGAGCCCAGCAGATGCGCTTCGAAGCTGATCGACAGGCCTTCGGCGCGGCCGGTGAAGCGGCGGAACTGGTTGAGGGTGCGCTTGTCTGCCGGAATCTCTGGTGACAGGCCGTAGTCCTTGTTGCGGATGTGATCGTAAAAGGCTTTCGGGCGCTCCTCGTCGATCAGCTCCGACAGTTCTTCAAGGCCCATCGGTTCGCCGAGCTTGGCCTGGCTGCTGGCGTAGTCGACCAGGGTCTTGGTTTTCTCGCGGGCGGAGTCTTCCGGTAGGTCCTCGCTTTCGACGAAGTCACTGAAGGCCTTGAGCAAAGTACGCGTTTCGCCGGGGCCGTCGACGCCTTCCTGACAGCCGATGAAGTCGCGGAAGTATTCCGAGACTTTCTTGCCGTTCTTGCCTTTGATGAACGAGATGTATTGCTTGGACTGCTTGTTGTTCTGCCACTCGGAGACGTTGATCCGCGCGGCGAGATGCAGTTGGCCAAGGTCAAGATGGCGCGACGGCGTAACGTCCAGCTCATCGGTCACCGCGACGCCTTCGCTGTGGTGCAGCAGGGCGATCGCCAGGTAGTCGGTCATGCCTTGCTGATAGTGGGCAAAGAGCACATGGCCGCCCACCGACAGGTTGGATTCTTCCATCAGCTTCTGCAGGTGCTCGACCGCCACTTTACTGAATGCGGTGAAGTCACGGCCGCCTTCCATGTACTCCTTCAGCCAGCCGCTGAAGGGGAACGCGCCGGACTCCGGATGGAACAGGCCCCAGGCTTTGCCCTGTTTGGCGTTGTAGCTCTCATTGAGGTCGGCGAGCATGTTTTCGATGGCTGCGGACTCCGCCAGTTCAGAGTCACGGGCGTGCAGAACTGCGGGCGTGCCGTCGGGTTTTTTGTCGATCAGGTGGACGATGCAATGACGGATCGGCATGGGCTTCTCGGCTGTTGGAAGGGAGGAGGGCAGGCTCCCCCGAAAAAGCGCTCAGTGTACCGCAACCACTGGTTTTGGCGCGGGTTGCACGGCAAAACCGGGGCGCGCGCCCGGCCTTATGCGGTTTTTTACCGATTTAGCGCAATAAAGCTGACCAAATGGGTAGCTAGAGGCGGATATTTCCTTGTCGCTGTGCTAGTTTTGCGCGGTCTTACGCGAAGTCACTGCGTTAAGCGTGCATTCAGCATTTGTCAGGTCGAACCAAACCCTGATTTCGGCATCTATAACCCGACTCGTCGTGGTTATCGCCGAGGGTGCCAGATCCAGAAGATCGGGCTCGATGGCTGACACTGCACTCTGCAATCCATATGAATTTGATAGGGAAGGAACACTACATGGCTCTTACTAAAGACCAACTGATCGCCGACATCGCTGAAGCTATCGACGCGCCGAAAACCACCGCGCGTAACGCTCTGGACCAACTGGGCCAAATCGTTGCCGATCAGCTGGAAAACGGCGGCGAAATCACCTTGCCAGGTATCGGCAAGCTGAAAGTGACCGAGCGTCCTGCCCGCACTGGCCGTAACCCTTCGACTGGCGCTGCCATCGAAATCCCTGCCAAGAAAGTGATCAAGCTGGTTGTGGCCAAAGGCCTGACCGACGCTGTGAACAAGTAAGACGCAGCGATAAAAAAACCGTGCTTCGGAGAGATCCGGGGCACGGTTTTTTTGTGTCTGCAATTCGGTGGGTATGTCACTGAAGCATTGTGGGAGCGAGCCTGCTCGCGAATGCGGTGGTTCAGTCACCTTGGATGTCGACTGATAGACCGCTTTCGCGAGCAGGCTCGCTCCCACAAGGTAATCCGCAGTGTGTTAGCGCACCCAGCGCTCGCGCCGCCAGATCTGCTGCTCGGACTTGGTCTGGAAGGTCCAGGCCACGAAGCGGCTCTGCTTCTGTCCCTGGGACATCTCCACGACCTGGCTTTCCAGCACGCCGGCCTTTTTCAGCGCGGTTTCGATGGCTGGCAGGTTCGAAGCTTTTGACACCAGCGTGCTGAACCACAGCACTTTGTGCTGGAAGTTCGCGCTCTCGGCGATCAATTGCGTCACAAAACGTGCTTCTCCGCCTTCACACCACAGTTCCGCCGACTGGCCGCCGAAGTTCAGCACCGGCAACTTGCGTTTCGGATCGGCCTTGCCCAGGGCGCGCCATTTGCGCTCGCTGCCCTTGGTCGCTTCTTCCATCGAAGCGTGGAAGGGCGGGTTGCACATGGTCAGGTCAAAGCGCTCGCCCGGCTCCAGCAAGCCGATCAGGATGTGCTTGCGGTTTTCCTGCTGGCGCAGCTGGATCACCTTGCTCAGGTCGTTGGATTGCACGATGGCTCGAGCCGCCGCCACGGCCGTCGGATCGATCTCCGAGCCGAGGAAGTGCCAGCGGTATTCGCTGTTGCCAATCAGCGGATACACGCAGTTGGCGCCCATGCCGATGTCCAGCACATTGACGATTGCGCCGCGCGGGACCTTGCCGTCGTTCATGCTCGCCAGCAGGTCGGCGAGAAAGTGCACGTAATCGGCACGCCCCGGCACCGGTGGGCAGAGGTAGTCCGCCGGAATGTCCCAATGCTGGATGCCATAAAACGACTTGAGCAGCGCCCGGTTGAACACGCGTACCGCGTCGGGGCTGGCGAAGTCGATGCTTTCCTTGCCGTACGGGTTGGTGATCACGTACTTGGCCAACTCGGGCGTGGTCTTGATCAGCGCCGGGAAGTCGTAACGACCCTGATGGCGATTGCGCGGATGCAGGCTGGCCTTCTCACGCGGCTCTACGGTCTTGGCCGGGGTCGCGGAGTCAGGCTTCTTGCGCGCAGGTTTGGGTGTGCGGGGGGCGGTCATGGGCGTGGTCGATTCGGGTATGGCTGAAAGTGGCGGGTATTGTCCCACATTGATGCGCCATACGCCGAACCCATGTAGGAGCTGCCGAAGGCTGCGATCTTTTGATGTTGATTTTTAGAAGCAAATCAAAAGATCGCAGCCTTCGGCAGCTCCTTGTATCTCGACTAACGCTCCGCCAGGAGCGATAGTTCTCGACTGATCATCGAGGGAGGGACTTGGAAGCCGCGCAGCTCCTTAGGCTTTTTGCCTGTGACGTAGATCGTGCTCCAGCCCTCCACACTCACTCGTACAGTTCGCACGGTATCTTGGGCCCGCCTCCGGCGAGAGCCCGCATTCGCAAGGTTGGACAGAGTGAAGTGATGATCGCAACAGGGAACAAGTGGAGAAACGATCATGTCTGGTTTCGTTGGCGTCGACATCGCAAAGAACACCTTTGATATCGCTACACACCTGCCCAATGGCAAGCACAAAACCAAGGCCAAGCTGGCCAACGACCCAAAGGGCTTTAAAGAGTTTGAGGCGTGGCTAGAAAAAAACGCCGAGCGTTCGGCCCTGATCGTGATGGAAGCCACGAGCGTCTACCACTTGGAGCTCGCGGAGTTCGTTTACAACAAAGGCTTCCGGGTCTGCGTCGTGAACCCGGCTACGACCAAAGCGTACGCTGACAGCGAACTGCGCCGCATCAAGACTGATAAAAGTGATGCCAAACTGATCGCTGACTTTGCCCGGGAAAAGGATCAAAAACTTCACCCATGGGCGCCTGAGCCGCTGAAATACCGCCAGTTGAAAGCAATGGTGCGCCGCCTGGATGACCTTCAGGAAATGGAACAAATGGAGCTTAATCGTCTGGACGTTTCCGACGAAAAGGTCAAAGACTCGATCAACTCTGTTCTGCGCCATATCGAAAAAGAGATCGTGGAAACGCATAAGGCGATCAAAAAACACATCGATGACGACCCGGATATGCGTCAGATGCGGAATCTGATCGTAACCATCGACGGCATCGGACAAAAAACGCTTGAACGATTGCTGGCCGAACTGGGTGACTTGCGCAAATACAGTGACCCTCGCCAACTGGTCGCTGCTGCGGGGCTCAATCCAAAGCTGCAGGAATCAGGAAAGCTCAAAGGTCATACCCTGATCTCAAGAGTAGGGTCAGCACGGCTGCGTGCAGGCCTCTACATGCCTGGCATGGTGGCGCTGAAACACAATAAGGCGATCAAGGCGATGAAAGAACGCCTGGAAGCCAACGGCAAGGCTCCCAAGCAGATCATCTGCGCAGCAATGCGCAAGCTGCTGCACTTCGTTTACGGAGTGCTCAAGTCAGGACTGCCATATGACCCGAAACTTGCGCTTGCCCGGTAAGGCTCAAGACGGTATCTACAGGGAAATGTGGGAAACAAAAAGGGAGGCCTCCTGGGCCTCCCTTTTTCATTGCGATCTGCCGTTACAGGCTGGCAATCCGCGCGTGCTGCTCGGCCAGTTTGCCCAAGGCCTGTTCAGCCTCGGCCAGTTTGGCGCGTTCCTTCTCGATGACTTCGGCCGGGGCCTTGTCAACGAAACCGGCGTTGGACAGTTTGCCGCCAACCCGCTGGACTTCGCCCTGCAGACGCAGGATTTCCTTGTCCAGGCGTGCCAGTTCGGCGCCTTTGTCGATCAGACCGGCCATCGGCACCAGCACTTCCATCTCGCCGACCAGTGCGGTGGCGGACAGCGGTGCTTCTTCGCCAGCCTTCAGAACGGTGATCGATTCCAGACGCGCCAGCTTCTTCAGCAGCGCTTCGTTCTCGGTCAGACGGCGCTGGTCTTCAGCGCTGACGTTCTTCAGGTAGATCGGCAGTGGCTTGCCCGGGCCGATGTTCATTTCGCCACGAATGTTGCGCGTGCCGAGCATCAGGCCTTTCAGCCATTCGATATCGTCTTCGGCCGCCGGATCGATGCGCTCTTCATTGGCCACCGGCCAAGGTTGCAGCATGATGGTCTTGCCCTGAATGCCGGCCAGCGGCGCGATGCGCTGCCAGATTTCTTCAGTGATGAACGGCATGAACGGATGTGCCAGACGCAACGCCACTTCCAGCACGCGCACCAGCGTACGGCGAGTGCCGCGCTGACGTTCGACCGGCGCGTTCTCGTCCCACAGCACGGGCTTGGAAAGCTCCAGGTACCAGTCGCAGTACTGGTTCCAGATGAACTCGTACAGCGCTTGCGCGGCGAGGTCGAAACGGAACTGATCCAGTTGACGGGTCACTTCGGCTTCGGTGCGTTGCAGTTGCGAGATGATCCAGCGATCGGCCAGCGACAGCTCGTAGGCTTCGCCGTTCTGGCCGCAGTCTTCGCCCTTGTCCAGAACGTAGCGCGCGGCGTTCCAGATCTTGTTGCAGAAGTTGCGATAGCCTTCGACGCGGCCCATGTCGAACTTGATGTCGCGACCAGTCGAGGCCAGCGAGCAGAACGTGAAGCGCAGGGCGTCGGTGCCGTAGCTTTCGATGCCGTTGGCGAACTCTTCGCGGGTCTGCTTTTCGATCTTCTTCGCCAGTTTCGGCTGCATCAGGCCCGAGGTGCGTTTCTGCACCAGCGACTCGAGGTCGATGCCATCGATGATGTCCAGCGGGTCAAGAACGTTGCCCTTGGACTTGGACATCTTCTGGCCCTGGCCGTCGCGCACCAGGCCGTGTACGTAGACAGTCTTGAACGGAACCTGCGGCGTGCCGTCTTCGTTCTTCATCAGGTGCATGGTCATCATGATCATCCGGGCAACCCAGAAGAAGATGATGTCGAAACCGGTGACCAGAACGTCGGTGGAGTGGAATTTCTTCAGGAACTCGGTCTGCTCAGGCCAGCCCAGGGTCGAGAATGTCCAAAGGCCGGAACTGAACCAGGTATCGAGTACGTCGTTGTCCTGTTGCAGCGCAACGTCCGGGCCGAGGTTGTGCTTGGCACGCACTTCGGCTTCGTCGCGGCCGACGTAGACCTTGCCGGACTCGTCGTACCAGGCCGGAATCCGGTGGCCCCACCACAGCTGACGGCTGATGCACCAGTCCTGGATGTCACGCATCCACGAGAAGTACATGTTTTCGTACTGCTTGGGCACGAACTGGATGCGCCCGTCTTCGACCGCAGCAATCGCCGGCTCGGCCAAAGGCTTGGTCGATACGTACCACTGGTCGGTCAGCCACGGCTCGATGACCGTGCCGGAGCGGTCGCCTTTCGGCGTTTTCAGGTTGTGATCATTGACGCTCACCAGCAGGCCGGCGGCGTCGAACGCGGCGACGATCTGCTTGCGCGCTTCGAAACGCTCCAGGCCAGCGAACTCGGCCGGAATCTTGCCGTCGATGCTTTCGTTCAGCGTACCGTCGAGGTTGAACACCTGGGCTGCCGGCAGCACGTTGGCGTTCTTGTCGAAGATGTTCAGCAGCGGCAGGTTGTGGCGCTTGCCGACTTCGTAGTCATTGAAATCGTGCGCCGGAGTGATTTTCACGCAGCCGGTGCCGAATTCCGGGTCGCAGTAATCGTCGGCGATGATCGGGATACGACGGCCAACCAATGGCAGCTCGACGAATTTGCCGATCAGGGCTTTGTAGCGTTCATCGTTCGGGTTAACCGCGACGGCGGAGTCGCCGAGCATGGTTTCCGGGCGGGTGGTGGCAACGATCAGGAAGTCATTGCCCTCAGCGGTCTTGACGCCGCCGGCCAGCGGGTATTTCAGGTTCCACAGGAAACCTTTCTCTTCGTGGTTCTCCACTTCGAGGTCGGAAATCGCCGTGTGCAGTTTGGTGTCCCAGTTGACCAGACGCTTGCCGCGGTAGATCAGGCCGTCTTCATGCAGACGCACGAATGCTTCTTTCACCGCTTCCGAGAGGCCGTCGTCCATGGTGAAGCGCTCGCGGCTCCAGTCGACGGACGAGCCGAGGCGACGGATCTGTCGGCTGATATTGCCGCCGGACTGATCTTTCCACTCCCAGACTTTCTCGAGGAATTTCTCGCGACCCAGATCGTGACGATTCTGCCCCTGGGCTTCGAGTTGGCGCTCCACCAGCATCTGCGTAGCGATACCGGCGTGGTCGGTGCCCGGTTGCCACAGGGTGTCGCGACCTTGCATGCGGCGGAAACGGATCAGGGCGTCCATGATCGCGTTGTTGAAACCGTGACCCATGTGCAGGCTGCCGGTGACGTTCGGCGGCGGGATCATGATGGTGTAGGACTCGCCCGCGCCTTGCGGGGCGAAGTAGTTCTCGGACTCCCAGGTCTTGTACCAGGAAGTTTCAATGGCGTGCGGCTGGTAGGTCTTATCCATGCGCGGCGGGACCCTATTGGCATTTATTCAGGAAAAGCCGGGAAGTATAGCGGGGCATGGTGCCGAGGGCGAGCGGGGTGGGCCGGATGGAGATCTAAATGTGATCGCGAACTCTGTGGCGAGGGAGCTTGCTCCCGCTCGGCTGCGCAGCAGTCGTAAACACTGTCACGCAGGCTTCGCGGCAAAAACACTGTTGAATGGTTTTGGGGGCGCTTCGCACCCCAGCGGGAGCAAGCTCCGTCGCCACAAAAAATACCGAAGGCGGGGTTATTCGTACTGGCTGAGCAGCCGCTCCATCCGCGCCTCGAGGCGGCGTTTGATTTCGGTCTCGATGTGCGGAGCGAAGTCGTCGATCACGTCTTGCATGATCAGTTGCGCGGCCGCGCGCAGTTCGCTGTCCAGATGGAGAAGGGCGTCCGGGCCTTTATCGACCGGTGCCGCAGCCTGGGCAGCCGGGGCTGGTGCCGGGGGTGGCGCGACGGCCGCCGGCTCGTTGCCGACGGAATCGAACAGCATTGGAATCTGTTCCTGTTCGCTGTCATCGACCGTATCGGTCAAGAGCGGCGGTTGCAGGTTGTCATCGCCGAGCAACTGGCGGATCGATTCAAGATCGTCCAGCAGGTGTGCGGATTTCTGTTGCGGTTTCGGAGTGTCCATTGGAATGCTCAGAGTCGCTGTAAACGGTGGTCTTGCAGAGAATAGCCCTGTTCGCGATAGAAGCGGAAACTCTCCCGCGCCGCCGCTCGGATGGTCGGGTCTTCCACCACCATCTCCGCCACGCGGGCGAACTTGCTGGCGAAGGCCGGGACTTTCAGGTCGAGGTTGACCAGAAGATCCTGATGCTCACCGCAGTCTTCCCCGAATCCCAGCACGATCAAGCCGTCCGGTTCACTGTCGGCAGGGCCGTGGGGCACGAAGCTTTCGCCCTTGAAAGCCCACAGGCGCGCATCGAGATCGTCCCGCTGGCTCGCATCGCTGCAATGCAGGTAGATGCGATGGCCCATGCGCCAGGCTTTCTCGGTGAGCTTGCAGGCAAAATCCAGGCGCGCCGAAGGATCGGCGCTCGGCAGGATGTAGAAGTCGACTTTGGTCATTGCGGTTCCAGAGCAGCGAGCGGCGTCGCCATGAAGCGACGCCGCCCCTCAGCAGGTTCAGGCTTTGGCGCGATCCAGCAGGTACTGGGTCAGCAGTGGAACCGGACGGCCAGTGGCGCCCTTGTCCTTGCCGCCGCTGGTCCATGCGGTGCCGGCGATGTCCAGGTGCGCCCAGTTGAGGTTCTTGGTGAAGCGCGACAGGAAGCAGGCGGCGGTGATGGTGCCGGCCTTCGGCCCGCCAATGTTGGCGATGTCGGCGAACGGGCTGTCCAGTTGCTCCTGGTACTCATCGAACAGCGGCAGTTGCCAGGCGCGGTCGTCGGCGGCCTTGCCGGCGCTGAGCAACTGGTCGATCAGTTCGTCGTTGTTGCCCAGCAGGCCGGAAGTATGGGCGCCCAGGGCTACCACGCAAGCACCGGTCAAAGTGGCGATGTCGATCACCGCTTGTGGCTTGAAGCGCTCGGCGTAGGTCAGCGCATCGCACAGCACCAGACGGCCTTCGGCGTCGGTGTTGAGGATTTCCACAGTCTGGCCGCTCATGGTGGTAACGATGTCGCCCGGACGCGACGCGTTGCCGCTCGGCATGTTTTCGGCGCAGGCGAGGATGCACACCAGATTGATCGGCAGTTTCAGCTCAAGCACCGCACGCAGCGTACCGAACACAGAGGCAGCGCCGCCCATGTCGTACTTCATCTCGTCCATGCCGGCGCCCGGCTTCAGGCTGATGCCGCCGGTGTCGAAGGTGATGCCCTTGCCGACCAGCGCGTACGGCTTCTCGGATTTCTTGCCACCGTTGTATTGCATGACGATCAGGCGCGGCGGCTGGGCGCTGCCCTGGCCAACGGCATAGAACGAACCCATGCCGAGGGATTTGATCTTCTTCTCGTCGAGTACTTCGACTTTCAGATCCTTGAACTCTTTGCCGAGGTTTTTCGCCTGTTCGCCCATGAACGTCGGGTGGCAGATGTTCGGCGGCAGGTTGCCCAGATCGCGGGTGAAGGCCATGCCGTTGGCGATTGCGGTGGCGTGGTTCACGGCGCGCTGTACTTCGGCCTGTGCAGCCTTGATGGTCAGCAGGGTGATTTTCTTCAGGGCGCGCGGTTCGGCTTTCTGGCTCTTGAACTGGTCGAAGGTGTAGCCGCCGTCGACCAGGGTTTCCGCCAGCAGACGGGTCTTGCCGTAGCTGTCGCGGCCTTTGACGATGACTTCATCCAGCGCCAGCACGGCATCGCCGCCGCCCAGGCCTTTGAGGGTGTTGAGGATGCCGGCGACGATTTTGCGGAACGGACGGTCGCCCAGTTCTTCGTCCTTGCCCACGCCGACCAGCAACACGCGCTCGGCTTTCAGGTTCGGCAGGCTGTGCAGCAACAGGCTTTGCCCGACCTTGCCGGCCAGGTCGCCACGCTTGAGCACGGTGCTGATCGCACCACCGCTCGACTCGTCGACCAGTCTGGCGGCGACACCGAGTTTGCGGCCTTCGCCGACGGCAACCACCAGGGTGGCGGTTTTCAACGTTTCTGGGCTAACGCTTTTTACAACCAGTTCCATGTCCGGATCCCTAATGAATGGTCAACATGCAGGCGTTCGACGCTGTCCGCAGTCGCCTGCTTATAAATAGAAGAGACGCAGGCCAAAGCCCGCGACAAGGGCCGCAGTTTGAACCTCGCTCCCCGCGCCTGACAACCCTAGGGGGCGTTCTCAATTAGTTTTCACACCGCGTTGTCGCCTTAAAGCCAGCCAGGCAAGGCGCAGGCCGCTGGGAATGGTTGTTCCCTTTCCAAGGCCTGCAACGCAGACTGGCCGGCTTTAAGGCACAACCCGAAGGGCCGGGCCTGCTGTTGTGCAGGGCTGCGTTGCTCGAAGCTTATCTGGAATGACCAAGCCACGCTTCTCGCGCCTTGTCCTGCACAACAGCAGACCCGGCGCGGTGTGAAAACTAATTGAGAACGCCCCCTGGGTTGTACGATCAGCAAAGGATTACAGAGATGGATGAGTGTGCGCAGTGACAGGCGCACCCAATCACAGGATAATGCCGCATCTTTTTTCGACCGCTCTGCATGGCGGGCGGTCGATGTGTTTGCTTGTTTGGCCGCCTTAGCCTGACAACCCTGGAGTGTCTGGTTTGATCGTCTTCCGTTATCTGTCCCGCGAAGTCCTGTTGACCCTCAGCGCCGTAAGTGCCGTGCTGCTGGTCATCATCATGAGCGGTCGCTTCATCAAATACCTGGCGCAGGCTGCGGCCGGTCAGCTCGATCCGGGCTCGCTGTTCCTGATCATGGGCTTTCGTCTGCCGGGTTTCCTGCAACTGATTCTGCCGCTGGGCCTGTTCCTCGGGATCCTGCTGGCCTACGGTCGCCTGTACCTCGAAAGCGAAATGACCGTGCTCTCGGCCACCGGCATGAGCCAGCAGAAACTGTTTCGCATGACCCTGTTTCCGGCGACGCTGGTGGCACTGGTGGTGGCTTGGCTGAGCCTTGGCCTGGCTCCGCAGGGCGCCAACCAGTTTCAGCTGTTGCTGAACAAGCAGGACGCGCTGACCGAGTTCGATACGCTCGAACCGGGCCGCTTCCAGGCGTTGCGTGACGGTACTCGAGTGACCTATACCGAAACCCTGAGCGACGATCGAGTCAATCTCGGCAGCGTGTTCATCTCGCAGAAAAACCTTGGCGCCGACCAGAAGGATCGCGGGATTTCCGTGCTGGTTGCCGAATCGGGCCGTCAGGAAATTCGCCCCGACGGCAATCGCTACCTGATTCTCGACAACGGTTATCGCTATGACGGCAGTCCGGGTCAGGCCGACTATCGTGCCATCCATTACGAAACCTACGGCGTGCTACTGCCCAAGCCGGATGTCAGCGAAGAAGTCACCGATCGTGACGCGATGCCGACCTCGTCCCTGTGGGGCAGTGACGACATCCGTTCGAAAACCGAACTGCAATGGCGCATGTCCCTGCCGTTGCTGGTGTTCATCGTGACCCTGATGGCGGTGCCGCTGTCGCGGGTGAATCCGCGTCAGGGGCGTTTCCTCAAGCTGCTCCCGGCGATCCTTCTTTATATGGCTTACCTGACCATCCTGATTGCCGCCCGCGGCGCCCTTGAAAAAGGCAAGATCCCGCCGGCCCTTGGCTTGTGGTGGGTGCACGCGATCTTCCTGGTCATCGGCCTCGGCCTGCTCTATTGGGAGCCGATGCGCCTGAAGCTGGCCAGCCGTCGCAGCGCCGCGCTGGAGGTGGCCCGTGGTTAAACTCGACCGCTACATCGGCAGCAGCGTATTCATGGCGATCATCGCCGTGCTGGCGATCATCCTCGGCCTGGCGACGCTGTTTGCCTTCATCGATGAAATGGGCGACGTCAGCGACACCTACACCTTGGTCGATGTGCTCGGTTTCGTGGTGTTGACCGCGCCGCGCCGGCTCTACGAAATGCTGCCGATGGCTGCACTGATCGGCTGCCTGATCGGTCTCGGCAGTCTGGCCAGCAGCAGTGAGCTGACCGTCATGCGTGCCGCCGGCGTGTCGATCGGCCGTATCGTCTGGGCCGTCATGAAGCCGATGCTGGTGCTGATGCTCGCCGGCGTGCTGATCGGCGAATATGTCGCCCCGGCCACCGAGAGCATGGCCCAGGCCAATCGCTCGCTGGCCCAGGGCAGCGGCGATGCGCAAAGCGCCAAACACGGTATGTGGCACCGTCAGGGTGAAGAATTCATCCACATCAACGCGGTGCAACCGAACGGTCTGTTGTACGGCGTGACGCGCTATCACTTCGACAAGGAGCGCCATCTGCTCAGCTCCAGCTTCGCCAAAAAGGCCGAGTTCGACGGCAACAAGTGGCAGCTCACCGACGTTGCCACCACGCTGTTCCATGAGCGCAGTACTGAAGTCGTCAATACCCCGAGCGAGCAATGGGACGTCGCGTTGAGCCCGCAACTGCTCAGTACCGTGGTCATGGCCCCTGAATCGCTGTCGATCAGCGGTCTGTGGGGCTACATCCACTATCTGGCCGAGCAGGGCCTGAGCAATGGCCGTTACTGGCTGGCATTTTGGGTCAAGGTGTTGCAGCCGCTGGTGACTGCGGCACTGGTGCTGATGGCGATCTCGTTCATCTTCGGCCCGCTGCGTTCGGTGACCCTCGGTCAGCGGGTCTTCACCGGCGTGCTGGTGGGATTCACCTTCCGTATCGTCCAGGATCTGCTGGGCCCATCCAGTCTGGTATTCGGTTTCTCGCCGCTGTTTGCGGTGCTGGTGCCGGCCGGCGTGTGTGCGCTGGCGGGTGTCTGGCTGCTCAGGCGAGCGGGCTGATGAACAAGCTTTCATTCAGCGCCTGAACCCTGAAAACGCCTCGGTCGCCAGACCGGGGCGTTTTTGCATGCGATCCGGGTGACAGGCGAACGTGACGCTTGCGCCGTGTATCAGGTACAATTCCCGGCTATTTTTCGGCGGGCCAAGCCTGCAGCCTTTTTGAGTGTTGATCCGTGAGTGATTTGAGTCATATCCGCAATTTCTCCATCATCGCCCACATTGACCATGGCAAGTCGACGCTGGCTGACCGTTTCATCCAGATGTGCGGCGGCCTGGCCGAGCGTGAAATGGAAGCCCAGGTACTGGATTCCATGGACCTTGAGCGTGAACGCGGGATCACCATCAAGGCCCACAGCGTTACCCTCTATTACAAAGCCAAAGATGGCATCACCTACCAGCTGAACTTCATCGACACCCCGGGCCACGTCGACTTCACCTACGAAGTCAGCCGTTCCCTGGCCGCGTGCGAAGGCGCCTTGCTGGTGGTCGATGCGGGGCAGGGCGTGGAAGCCCAGTCCGTGGCCAACTGCTACACCGCCATCGAGCAGGGCCTCGAGGTCATGCCGGTGCTGAACAAGATCGACCTGCCCCAGGCCGAGCCGGATCGCGTGAAGGACGAGATCGAGAAGATCATCGGCATCGACGCCACCGACGCCGTCACCTGCAGCGCCAAGACCGGCCTGGGTGTCGACGAAGTGCTCGAGCGTCTGGTCCACACCATTCCTGCGCCGACCGGCAACATCGAAGATCCGCTGCAAGCGTTGATCATCGACTCCTGGTTCGACAACTACCTGGGCGTTGTCTCCCTGGTACGGGTGCGCCATGGCCGGGTGAAGAAGGGCGACAAGATTCTGGTCAAGTCCACCGGCAAGGTGCACCTGGTCGACAGCGTTGGCGTGTTCAACCCGAAACACACCGCTACCGTTGACCTCAAGGCCGGCGAAGTGGGCTTCATCATCGCCAGCATCAAGGACATTCACGGTGCGCCGGTCGGCGATACCCTGACCCTCAGCTCCACGCCTGATGTGCCAGTGCTGCCGGGCTTCAAACGCATCCAGCCGCAGGTTTACGCCGGTCTGTTCCCGGTCAGCTCCGACGACTTCGAGGATTTCCGCGAAGCACTGCAGAAGCTGACCCTGAACGACTCGTCGCTGCAGTACACCCCGGAAAGCTCCGACGCCCTGGGCTTCGGCTTCCGTTGCGGCTTCCTCGGCATGCTGCACATGGAAATCATCCAGGAGCGCCTCGAGCGCGAGTACGACCTGGACCTGATCACCACCGCGCCGACGGTAATTTTCGAGCTGGTGCTGAAAACCGGTGAAACGATTTACGTCGACAACCCGTCGAAGCTTCCGGACGTGTCGGCGATTGAGGACATGCGCGAGCCAATCGTGCGCGCCAATATCCTCGTACCGCAGGAGCACCTGGGCAACGTCATCACCCTGTGCATCGAGAAACGCGGCGTTCAGGTCGACATGCTGTTCCTCGGCAATCAGGTGCAAGTCACCTACGACCTGCCGATGAACGAAGTGGTCCTGGACTTCTTCGACCGTCTCAAATCCACCAGCCGCGGCTATGCTTCGCTGGACTACCATTTCGATCGTTACCAATCGGCTAATCTGGTGAAACTGGACGTGCTGATCAACGGCGACAAGGTCGATGCCCTGGCATTGATCGTGCACCGTGACAATTCGCACTTCAAAGGTCGCCAGTTGACCGAGAAGATGAAAGAACTGATTCCTCGTCAGATGTTCGACGTGGCGATCCAGGCCGCCATCGGTGGTCAGATCGTAGCCCGGACAACCGTCAAGGCGCTCAGAAAGAACGTATTGGCCAAATGCTACGGCGGTGACGTCAGTCGTAAGAAGAAACTGCTCGAGAAGCAGAAGGCCGGTAAGAAACGCATGAAACAGGTCGGCAACGTGGAAATTCCACAGGAAGCCTTCCTCGCCGTGCTCAGGTTGGAATAATCAGGTCCTATGTCGCTAAATTTCCCGCTGTTGCTGGTCATCGCCGTGTTCGTCTGCGGCCTGTTGGCGTTGATTGATCTGCTGTTCCTGGCACCGCGTCGGCGGGCTGCCATTGCCTCTTATCAAGGCAGTGTCAGCCAGCCCGAGCCTGTGGTGGTCGAGAAGCTGAACAAAGAGCCGCTGCTGGTCGAATACGGCAAGTCGTTCTTTCCGGTGCTGTTCATTGTGCTGGTGCTGCGTTCGTTCCTGGTGGAGCCGTTCCAGATTCCGTCCGGCTCGATGAAACCGACCCTGGACGTCGGCGACTTCATTCTGGTGAACAAGTTTTCCTACGGGATCCGTTTGCCGGTGATCGACAAGAAGATCATCGAAGTCGGTGATCCGCAGCGCGGCGATGTCATGGTGTTCCGCTACCCGAGCGACCCGAACGTCAACTACATCAAGCGTGTGGTCGGCCTTCCGGGTGACACGGTGCGTTACACCGCCGACAAGCGTCTGTTCGTCAACGGCGAATCGATTGCCGAGAAGATGGTCGGCGCCGAAGCGGGATCGCTGGGCAGCGCGGAGCTCTACCAGGAAAAACTCGGTGCAGCCGAGCACCTGATCCGCAAGGAAATGAGCCGCTACCGCGCCACTCCGGATCGGTCGTGGACGGTGCCTGCCGGGCACTACTTCATGATGGGTGACAACCGCGACAATTCGAACGACAGTCGCTATTGGGATGATCCGAACATTCCCAAGGATCTGCTGGGCATGGTCCCCGACCGCAATATCGTCGGCAAGGCCTTCGCGGTCTGGATGAGCTGGCCGGAGCCGAAACTCAGCCACCTGCCGAATTTCTCGCGGGTCGGTCTGATCAAGTAACTACACACGGCGCTGTTGACCACAGCGCCGAATGCATTTCTGGAGCCGGTACAATCGGCTTCGCAATCGCCAGGATCTATTTTTTGAACACAGCGTTAATTGTCCCAGGCCTGCGCCGTACCCCGGCGATGGCCGTGGAAACCAGCCACGAACTCAGCGTGGGTAAACCGTGAGCGTTTCTCTAAGCCGTCTCGAGCGCCAGCTCGGTTACACCTTCAAGGACCAGGAGCTGATGCTTCTGGCCCTCACGCACCGCAGTTTTGCCGGGCGCAACAACGAGCGTCTGGAATTCCTCGGCGATGCCATCCTCAACTTCGTCGCTGGCGAGGCGCTTTTCGATCGCTTTCCGCTGGCCCGCGAAGGCCAGTTGTCGCGTTTGCGCGCACGCCTGGTGAAAGGTGAGACGCTGGCCGTACTGGCTCGCGGTTTCGACCTCGGTGATTATCTGCGCCTGGGTTCGGGTGAACTGAAGAGCGGTGGGTTCCGTCGTGAATCGATTCTCGCCGATGCCCTCGAAGCCCTGATCGGTGCGATCTACCTCGACGCCGGCATGGACGTCGCCCGTGAGCGCGTACTGGCCTGGCTGGCCGGTGAGTTCGAAGGCTTGACGCTGGTCGACACCAACAAGGATCCGAAAACCCGCTTGCAGGAACACCTGCAATCGCGCAGTTGCGAACTGCCCCGCTACGAAGTGGTGGATATCCAGGGCGAACCGCACTGCCGAACCTTCTTCGTCGAGTGCGAAGTGGTCTTACTGAATGAGAAAAGCCGAGGTCAGGGTGTCAGCCGTCGCATTGCCGAACAGGTAGCGGCCGCTGCAGCACTGATTGCCCTGGGCGTGGAGAATGGCAATGACTGATACAAACGCAACTCGCTGTGGCTATGTTGCCATCGTCGGCCGTCCCAACGTCGGCAAGTCGACGCTGCTCAACCACATCCTCGGGCAGAAGCTCGCGATCACCTCGCGCAAGCCGCAGACCACGCGGCACAACATGCTCGGCATCAAGACCGAGGGCGATGTGCAAGCGATCTACGTCGACACCCCGGGCATGCACAAGGGCGGCGAAAAGGCCCTGAACCGCTACATGAACAAAACCGCTTCGGCGGCGTTGAAAGACGTCGACGTGGTGATCTTCGTCGTTGACCGCACCAAGTGGACCGACGAAGACCAGATGGTGCTCGAACGTGTGCAGTATGTGACCGGCCCGCTGATCGT
This sequence comes from Pseudomonas moraviensis, assembly GCF_900105805.1. Lineage (NCBI taxonomy): Bacteria > Pseudomonadati > Pseudomonadota > Gammaproteobacteria > Pseudomonadales > Pseudomonadaceae > Pseudomonas > Pseudomonas moraviensis. Next base: position 6,044,477 of record NZ_LT629788.1, read on the forward strand.
CGCGCTGAACAAGACCGATCGGATCGAAGACAAAGCCGAGCTGATGCCGCACCTGAGCTGGTTGCAGGAACAATTGCCTAACGCCCAGATCATCCCGATTTCCGCGCAGCACGGGCACAATCTCGATGCGCTGGAAAAGGTCATCGCCGATCACCTGCCGGAGAACGATCACTTCTTCCCGGAAGACCAGATCACCGACCGTAGCAGCCGTTTCCTCGCTGCCGAACTGGTGCGCGAGAAAATCATGCGCCAGATGGGCGCCGAGCTGCCGTACCAGATCACCGTCGAAATCGAAGAGTTCAAGCAGCAGGGCAAGACCCTGCACATCCACGCGCTGATTCTCGTCGAGCGTGACGGCCAGAAGAAAATCATCATTGGCGACAAGGGCGAGCGCATCAAGCGCATCGGCACCGAAGCGCGCAAGGACATGGAGCTGCTGTTCGACTCCAAGATCATGCTCAACCTGTGGGTCAAGGTGAAGGGCGGCTGGTCCGATGACGAGCGCGCGCTGCGTTCGCTGGGTTACGGCGACCTGTAAGCGACTCGAACATCAAAAGATCGCAGCCTTCGGCAGCTCCTACAGGTGTACACAAGACATTGTAGGAGCTGCCGAAGGCTGCGATCTTTTTTGCAATCCCACCCGGGAAACAACATTCATGTCGCAAACCCCGCCTCCCGCCCAACCCGCTTACGTCCTGCACTCGCGCGCCTACCGCGAAACCAGTGCACTGGTGGATTTCCTCACGCCGCAAGGGCGGCTGCGGGCGGTGTTGCGCAGTGCGCGGGGCAAGGCCGGCACACTGGCGCGGCCGTTCGTGGCGCTGGAGGTTGAATTCCGTGGCAAGGGTGAGCTGAAGAATGTCGGGCGTATGGAGAGCTCCGGCACCTCCGCATGGCTCAACGGCGAGGCGCTGTTCAGCGGTCTCTACCTCAATGAATTGCTGATTCGCCTGTTGCCCGCGGAAGATCCGCACCCAGGAGTGTTCGACCACTATGCCGCGACCCTGCTGGCCTTGGCCGAAGGTCGACCACTGGAACCGTTGCTGCGCTCCTTCGAATGGCGATTGCTTGATGATCTCGGCTACGGCTTCTCCATGAACACCGACATTCACGGTGAGCCTGTGGCCGCGGACGGTCTCTACCGGTTGCAAGTGGACGCCGGACTCGAGCGGGTTTATCTGCTGCAGCCGGGACTGTTCAACGGCACTGAACTGCTGGCCATGGCCGAAGCCGACTGGTCGGCGCCCGGTGCGCTGTCAGCGGCCAAGCGTCTGATGCGCCAGGCACTCGCAGTACATTTGGGCGGGCGTCCGCTTGTCAGTCGCGAGCTGTTTCGCAAGCCCTGATATGCTGTGCGCCGAATCTCTCAATTCAGGAGCGCATCCGTGACCAGCAGCAATCGCATTCTTCTCGGCGTGAACATCGACCACGTCGCCACCCTGCGTCAGGCCCGTGGCACGCGCTACCCGGACCCGGTCAAGGCGGCGCTGGACGCAGAAGAGGCGGGCGCCGATGGCATCACCGTGCACCTGCGCGAAGATCGCCGGCACATCCAGGAGCGCGACGTGCTGCTGCTCAAGGATGTGCTGCAAACGCGCATGAATTTCGAAATGGGCGTCACCGAAGAAATGATGGCGTTCGCCGAGCGCATTCGCCCGGCGCACATCTGTCTGGTCCCGGAAACCCGTCAGGAATTGACCACCGAAGGTGGCCTGGATGTAGCGGGGCAGGAAGAGCGCATCAGGGCTGCGGTCGAACGTTTATCGAAAATCGGCAGCGAAGTGTCGCTGTTCATCGATGCTGACGAGCGTCAGATCGCCGCGTCCAGGCGCATCGGTGCACCGGCCATCGAGCTGCATACCGGGCGTTACGCCGATGCCGAAACCCCGACCGAAGTGGCTGAAGAGCTCAAGCGTGTCGCTGATGGCGTGGCATTCGGTCTTGCGCAGGGCCTGATCGTCAATGCCGGGCATGGCCTGCATTACCACAACGTCGAGGCCGTGGCGGCGATCAAGGGCATCAACGAACTGAACATCGGCCACGCGCTGGTGGCGCATGCGTTGTTCGTCGGCTTCAAGTCGGCTGTGTCGGAAATGAAAGCGCTGATCCTCGCGGCCGCCAAGCAATAAGCCACACCGCAACCCCCTGTAGGAGTGAGCCTGCTCGCGATAGCGGTGTGTCAGCCAATATCAAATTGACTGTGACACCGCTATCGCGAGCAGGCTCACTCCTACAATTCGATTTGTGGTGTGGGTTAGAGCGGGGCGGGCTCTTGCGCCGGTTTCGATTTGTCGATCGCCGGCACATGCAGGTTGCCCTCGGCGACCTGGTCGCCCTCCAGCTGCGGCTGGGTCACCCAGGTCAGGATGTCGTAGTAGCGCCGGATGTTCGCCACGAAATGCACCGGTTCGCCGCCGCGGGCGTAGCCGTAACGGGTCTTGCTGTACCACTGCTTCTGCGACAGGCGCGGCAGGATCTTTTTCACGTCCAGCCACTTGTCCGGATTCAGCCCTTCCTTCGCCGCCAGTTTGCGCGCGTCATCCAGATGGCCGCTGCCGACGTTGTACGCCGCCAGGGCGAACCAGGTGCGGTCCGGCTCCTGGATCGAATCGTCGAGCTGATCCTTCATGTAAGCCAGGTACTTGGCGCCGCCCATGATGCTTTGCTTGGGGTCGAGGCGGTTGGACACGCCCATCGCCTGCGCGGTGTTCTGGGTCAACATCATCAGGCCGCGTACGCCAGTTTTTGACGTCACCGTCGGCTGCCACAGCGATTCCTGATAACCGATGGCGGCGAGCAGGCGCCAGTCGACTTTCTCTTTCTTTGCGTAATTCTTGAAGTGCTGTTCGTATTTCGGCAGGCGCTGCTGCAGGTGCTGGGCGAAGGTGGTAGCGCCCATGTAACCGAGGACATCGACGTGGCCGTAGTAGCGGTCTTTCAGGCGCTGCAGGGTGCCGTTCTTCTGCACCTTGTCCAGGTAGGCGTTGATTTCGTTGAGCAGGCTGTTGTCTTCGCCCGGACCAACCGCCCAGCTTTGACTGCGCGCGTCGCCAAGATCGAAGGCCACGCGGATGTTGGTGAAGTACACCTGATTCATCGCCACTTCGTTGGAGTCGACCAGGGTCAGGTCAATCTGGCCCTCATCGACCATGCGCAGCAGATCGACCACCTCAACCGCGTCGGATTCTTCGTATTCGATACCGGGATATTTCTGTTTCAGCTCGGCCAGTTGCTCGGCGTGGGTGCTGCCCTTGAGCACGGTGATCTTCTTGCCGACCAGATCCGCCGGATCGGTGGGCCGCGACTGGCCGTTGCGGTAGATGATCTGCGGGGTAACTTCAAGGTAGGAGTGGGAGAACCGCACCTGTTTCTTGCGCTCGTCGCTGCTGACCAGACCGGCCGCCGCGAGCACCGGGCCGTTGGGCTTGCCGACCTGATTGAACAGGTCGTCGAGGTTGTCGGCGGTTTCGATCTTCAGCTCGACGCCCAAATCGTCGGCAAAGCGCTTCACCAGCTCATATTCGAAGCCGGTTTCACCGCTGCGATCCTGAAAGTAGGTGGCGGGGCTGTTGCGGGTAACCACGCGCAGCACACCGTCCTCCTTTACGCGCTCGAGTGTGTTGGGTTTATCAACACAACCACCGAGCATCAGGAAGAGTCCGGTTGCGATCAGCCATTTGGCGTATCGCGGACGCAAAGCCGTTGGGAAAAACATCTGCGCAGTATACGCAAACGGCCACGGGCGCCATATCTCGACAGCGTAGGAGTAGTCTGCTAGCGATCACAAATCCGAGCGAAATCCCTTGAATACGGGCCTTGCCGGCATTTTGTTACAGTAAAAATAAGCCGTCCCTGAACGCCCGATTTACCTGACCCCGGAGGCAGAAACACAGATCGCTACCCGAGTGCAACCGTGCGTAGCGTTTCGGGTGATGTTGAGGTCGGTTTAGGCTAGAATGCACGGCCTCAAAGCACACCCCTTCCCGAGGCTGTCCCGAAGATGTTGATCCTGCGCGGCGCTCCTGCCCTTTCTGCCTTTCGCCACAGCAAACTCCTTGAGCAACTGAGCCAGAAGGTTCCAGCTGTCAGTGGCCTGTATGCTGAATTCGCTCACTTCGCCGAAGTCACCGGCGTCCTGACCGGCGACGAACAGCAGGTGCTAGCGCGCCTTCTGAAGTACGGCCCAAGTGTTCCGGTTCAAGAGCCGACCGGTCGTCTGTTTTTGGTGTTGCCGCGTTTCGGCACCATCTCGCCGTGGTCGAGCAAGGCCAGCGACATCGCCCGCAACTGCGGCCTGAGCAAGATCCAGCGTCTGGAGCGCGGTATTGCCTTCTACGTGGCCGGTCAGTTCAGCGAAGCCGAAGCTCAGCAGATTGCCGACGTGCTGCATGACCGCATGACCCAGATCGTGCTGGCCAACCTCGAGCAGGCCGCCGGTCTGTTCAGCCACGCCGAGCCGAAGCCGCTGACCGCAATCGACATTCTTGGTGGCGGCCGCGCCGCGCTGGAAAAGGCCAACACCGAGCTGGGCCTGGCCCTGGCCGAAGACGAGATCGACTACCTGGTCAATGCCTTCAATGGTCTGAAGCGCAACCCGCACGACATCGAACTGATGATGTTCGCCCAGGCCAACTCCGAGCACTGCCGCCACAAGATCTTCAACGCCAGTTGGGACATTGACGGGCAGAGCCAGGAAAAAAGCCTGTTCGGCATGATCAAGAACACCTATCAGATGCACAGCGAAGGCGTGTTGTCGGCTTACAAGGACAACGCTTCGGTGATCGTCGGCAATGTTGCCGGCCGCTTCTTCCCGAACCCTGAAACCCGCCAGTACGGCGCGGTGCAGGAGCCGGTGCATATCCTGATGAAGGTCGAAACCCACAACCACCCCACCGCGATCGCCCCGTTCCCGGGCGCATCCACCGGTTCGGGCGGTGAGATCCGTGACGAAGGTGCAACCGGTCGCGGCGCCAAGCCGAAGGCCGGCCTGACCGGTTTCACCGTATCGAACCTGCAGATCCCGGGCTTCGAACAGCCGTGGGAAGTGCCGTACGGCAAGCCTGAGCGCATCGTCACTGCGCTGGACATCATGATCGAAGGCCCGCTCGGCGGCGCCGCGTTCAACAACGAATTCGGCCGTCCGGCGCTGACGGGGTACTTCCGTACCTTCGAACAGTCGATCACCACCCCGCACGGTGACGAAGTTCGTGGTTACCACAAGCCGATCATGCTCGCCGGCGGCATGGGCAACATCCGCGAAGAGCACGTCAAGAAAGGCGAGATCGTCGTCGGCTCCAAGCTGATCGTGCTCGGCGGCCCGGCGATGTTGATCGGTCTGGGCGGCGGCGCGGCTTCGTCGATGGCCACCGGCACCAGCTCGGCGGATCTGGATTTTGCTTCCGTGCAGCGTGAAAACCCTGAAATGGAGCGCCGCTGCCAGGAAGTCATCGACCGCTGCTGGCAACTGGGTGACAAGAACCCCATCAGCTTCATCCACGACGTCGGCGCGGGCGGTCTGTCCAACGCTTTCCCGGAACTGGTCAATGACGGCGACCGCGGTGGCCGTTTCGAACTGCGCAACATCCCCAATGACGAGCCGGGCATGGCCCCGCACGAGATCTGGTCAAACGAATCCCAGGAGCGTTACGTTCTGGCGGTCGGCCCGGAAGACTTCGAGCGCTTCCAGGCGATCTGCGAACGCGAGCGCTGCCCGTTTGCCGTCGTCGGTGAAGCCACCGCTGAACCGCAACTGACCGTGACCGACAGCCACTTCGGCAACAACCCGGTGGACATGCCACTGGAAGTGTTGCTCGGCAAGGCGCCGCGCATGCACCGGTCGGTGGTTCGCGAAGCCGAACTGGGCGATGACTTCGATCCGTCGAACCTCGACATCAGCGAGTCCATCGAGCGCGTTCTGCATCACCCGGCCGTGGCGAGCAAGAGCTTCCTGATCACCATCGGCGATCGCACCATCACCGGCCTCGTCGCTCGTGACCAGATGGTCGGCCCGTGGCAGGTACCGGTGGCCGACGTTGCCGTCACCGCCACCAGTTTCGACGTCTACACCGGTGAAGCGATGGCAATGGGCGAGCGTACTCCGCTGGCTCTGCTGGACGCCCCGGCATCGGGCCGCATGGCCATCGGCGAAACCATCACCAACATTGCCGCGTCGCGCATCAACAAGCTCTCCGACATCAAACTGTCGGCGAACTGGATGTCGGCGGCCGGCCACCCGGGTGAAGACGCGCGTCTGTATGACACCGTCAAAGCGGTCGGCATGGAGCTGTGCCCGGAGCTGGGCATCACCATTCCGGTGGGCAAGGACTCGATGTCCATGGCCACGCGCTGGAACGACAACGGCGAAGACAAGACTGTCACCTCGCCGATGTCGCTGATCGTTACCGGTTTCGCGCCAGTGGCTGACATCCGTCAGACCCTGACCCCGGAACTGCGCATGGACAAGGGCACCACCGACCTGATCCTGATCGACCTCGGTCGCGGTCAGAACCGTATGGGTGCTTCGATCCTTGCTCAGACACACGGCAAGCTCGGCAAACACGCGCCGGACGTCGATGACGCCGAAGACCTGAAGGCCTTCTTCGCCGTGATCCAGGGCCTCAACGCCGACGGTCACCTGCTGGCTTACCATGACCGTTCCGACGGTGGTCTGCTGGCCTCCGTGGTGGAAATGGCCTTCGCCGGCCACTGCGGTCTGAGCCTGAACCTGGACAGCGTCGCCGAATCCGCGTCGGAAATCGCCGCGATCCTGTTCAACGAAGAACTCGGCGCGGTGATCCAGGTTCGCCAGGACGCCACCCCGGACATCCTCGCGCAGTTCAGCGCCGCCGGTCTGGGCGACTGCGTGTCGGTGATCGGTCAGCCGATCAACAATGGCCAGATCAACATCACCTTCAACGGTGACACCGTGTTCGAAGGCCAGCGTCGTCTGCTGCAGCGTCAGTGGGCCGAGACCAGCTACCAGATCCAGCGTCTGCGTGACAACGCCGACTGCGCCGAGCAGGAATTCGACGCGCTGCTGGAAGAAGACAACCCGGGCCTGAGCGTCAAGCTCAGCTACGACGTCAATCAGGACATCGCTGCGCCTTACATCAAGAAAGGCATTCGCCCACAGGTTGCCGTGCTGCGTGAGCAGGGCGTCAACGGTCAGGTGGAAATGGCCGCCGCATTCGACCGCGCCGGTTTCAGCGCCATCGACGTGCACATGAGCGACATCCTCGCCGGTCGTGTCGACCTCAACGAGTTCAAAGGCCTGGTGGCCTGCGGCGGTTTCTCCTACGGCGACGTGCTCGGCGCCGGTGAAGGCTGGGCCAAATCGGCGCTGTTCAACAGCCGCGCCCGCGACGCGTTCCAGGGCTTCTTCGAACGTAACGACAGCTTCACGCTGGGCGTGTGCAACGGTTGCCAGATGATGTCCAACCTGCACGAGCTGATCCCGGGCAGCGAGTTCTGGCCGCACTTCGTGCGCAACCGCTCCGAGCAGTTCGAAGCGCGGGTGGCGATGGTGCAGATCCAGGAGTCGAACTCGATCTTCCTGCAGGGCATGGCCGGTTCTCGCATGCCGATCGCCATCGCCCACGGTGAAGGACATGCCGAGTTCGCCAGCGAAGAAGCGCTGCTGGAAGCCGATCTGTCCGGTTGCGTGGCGATGCGTTTTGTCGACAACCACGGCAAGGTCACCGAAGCCTACCCGGCCAACCCGAACGGCTCGCCGCGCGGGATCACCGGTCTTACCAGCCGTGACGGTCGCGTGACGATCATGATGCCGCACCCGGAGCGAGTGTTCCGCGCGGTGCAGAACTCGTGGCGTTCGGAAGACTGGAACGAGGACGCACCTTGGATGCGTATGTTCCGTAATGCTCGCGTCTGGGTGAACTAAGGCCTGTGTACAAGCTGGCGTTTTTTGTTCCTGACAGTCATGTCGAGGTGGTCAAAGGGGCTGTGTTCGCTGCCGGTGGTGGGCGGATCGGTGACTATGACCACTGTGCGTGGCAGGTGCTCGGTCTGGGCCAGTTTCGACCTTTGGACGGGAGTCAGCCGTTTATTGGTGAGGCGGGGCAGGTTGAGCGGGTTGAGGAATGGAAGGTTGAGCTTGTTGTTGCGGATGAGTTGATTGTTGCTGTTGTGGCGGCTTTGAAGCTTAGCCATCCGTACGAGACGCCGGCTTATGAGGTGTGGCGGCTGGAAGATTTCTGATCTTCTTGGCTGCTTGAACGGGAAACCCGCAGATGAGGGATTGTCTGCGGGTTTTTTGTTGCCTGCGATTTGCTTTTCTGTGGGAGTGAGCCTGCTCGCGATGGCGCCCTTATAGGCGACCATGCTCTGGCTGACTGAGTGAATATCCGTTTCTTCGGGGGCTGCGGCTGGTGGTTTCGCCCTTACGGCGAGTCACCTTTTTCAAACGCCAAAAAGGTAACCCAAAAGGCTTGCTCCTGCGTTCGGCCCTCGCAGGCTCGGGTTCCTTCGCTGCGGGACTGATCCGGGCGCAGCGGCTCCGGTTTGCTCCGCTGCACCTACACTCGCTGTGTCTGGCTGCGCCAGACGGTCGCTGCGCTCCCACGCCCGGATCAATCCCTCCACTCAGCCTTCCGACGTCGCCGGTGGATCAAGATCAAAAGCTTTACTCGAGCTAACGCTCATCGTGTAGGAGCTGCCGAAGGCTGCGATCTTTTGATCTTGCCTTTGCTTTTCTGTGGGAGCGAGCTTGCTCGCGAAGGCGGCCTGGCAGCCGACCTGTTTCTTGAGGTTGTACTCGATCCAATTGTAGGAGTGAGCCTGCTCGCGATGAGGCCCATCCAGGCGCCCGAGAATTTGAGATTGTTTAAGTCCGGTACCCGATGACCAGAACCTTCCCACAAGGTTTTCAGGTTGTCCGTCGGACGTGTGGGCTCTAGTCTGTGGGGGTCGTCGAAAACTCGGCGATCGGGTGTGAGAACCCTTAGGAACTGTTAATCCACAGTCAGTACCACCATAATCGCCGCCGGCATTTCTGCTGTCTGCATTGTTATGGCGGCTGTGTGCGGGCGGACTTCGGTCCGGCCGGGCTTGTTCCTACCGGTTTCTCACCCCGCACACTGCTGCCACCACTCCGCCGCGTGAGAAACGGCAAGTGATTGGCTATTGATCAGGAACGTATCAATGTCAAAGCCTGTCCCCGACCCACCCCTCGAACCCACAACCCCCCTCGAACAAGCCATCCGCGCCGACGACCTCGCCAAAAACCGCGAAGCGATCAAGCGTGCTCTGGATTTTTACCTGTGCCCGCAGCCAGGCAAACCGCACCCGCCCAGCACCATGTTTGTGATCCAGCCGGAAATCGACACCGAAACCCTCCTGGCCCACGCCTGTGAATCCCTCGCTTCAGCCAACACTCTGGCCAGCGATTTCGCCGATCAGCTGGGGCGGCCGCAGCGCAATACGGCGCTGGCCATTCAGCAGATCATCATGCTCGCGGAGCTGGCGGTGAATCGGGCGCTGGATCGGGTTGATCCGCGAACCTGAAACCCGGGTCCTGGCCGTTCGCTTGCTTTCGGTCATAAAAAAACCACTGGGCTTCCAGACCCAGTGGTTCTTACACAACGCGCAAGCGAACCGGTGTTATTTCACCTGGGTCAGTTTCACGTCGGTCACAAGCATCTCGATCAGCGTTCGCAGGTATTTGAACCCCTGGTCTTTCTTATCCCAGCGATCTATGAACAACAAGCCTTGGTCGTTGGCCTGAATCGGCGTGACGACAATTTCACCCGCTTTGGATTTATGCACCAGACGTGTTCCGCTCGTGCCTTCGTTTTCGATCAGGAACATACCGGGCTGGGTCAGTTTGCTGCGTCTGACAGGCGGCGTCGGCGCAATGTTCTTTTTGCCAGGCACCGCGATGTTCAGGGTGAAATCACTGCGCACGGCCCGTGTGTTGACCGCTTTTTCCGGAATCATTGTCGACCACGCGCCCTGTTGGATCGAGCTGGCCAGACCAGGCGTACTGTCGCGGACGTGAAGACTGACCGCGCCCAGCGTCTCGCCCAGCCCCGGAACCCCCAGACTGTAGTTGGTCTGTGTGGCATCAACGAGGGCCATCCATTTATGCGGCCCGTGGACCAATTGGTCATTCTTGATCACTTGCGTGGCGAAATAGCTGAATATCTCTTTCCTCGACAGCTCGGGATCCGGCAGCCCTTTGACGTGGTAGCTGGCGACGCAATCGATGGCGCGGATACGGATGTTGTATTTAGCCGCCGCCTCACAGACCTCGTTGAAATTGTCGTTACCCACATAACCACTCGGGCGGTCCGCGCTCAGCTTTTGCAGATGGGCTCTGAGGCGCTCGGGCATGCGCTGCGTCAGATGAAAAATATCCAGTTCGGCCTGATGCAGATCGGTGAACATATTCGCAAGGTACAGCGTGTCATAACCCGCATCCTTGAATGCCTTCATGTGTTTCCTGAGCAGCGCCTTGCCTGACACCTCGGTTGGATTTTCTCCGATCAGCAGATTCAAGCGGCCGTCGGCCAGTTTTTGCAGAAACGTGTCAAAGGTTTCGTCGCTGGCAATCACCGGCAGCGCGTCTGGCTTCGCATGTTTGAATTCGCTGGAGGCGGCTCTGGCCGCTTTGCCCAGGCGCTGTCGGGTAGCGATAAAGGCCGTGAACAATTCACGGTCTTCTTTCGCGGGATTGAAGAAAGTGTCGAGGCCGTTTCGGTCGCGCATCAGCCTGACCACACCCTCGTGAAACGACGACGCCATGTCGTAGTCGCCCAATTGAGCGGAAGCCGCGGCCGGTGCCACTGGCTTCGGGACGGCCCGTGGTGCCTTGTACGCAGTCGGCATTTGCACAAGATAATCTCCCTTCGCGGCTGCATCACCGCTGATCGCACCGGGTGAATCGAGGCTGATGCGTGCGGATTGACCCAGGTCGATGTCTTCAATCCGCACGGCGATGGCATCGTGCAGGTCGGCCAGGCCTGGTGTCTCGTCGAAGGTGCACATGCGTGACTGTTCGGTGAGGACGATCCAGCGTTCGTCGGGGGCGTCGGCGATATCGGCAGACAGTTTCCTGTGCGAATAAAAATTTCTGATGCTGTTGCTTCGTGGGGTCAACGGCGAGGCGTCGGCCAGCGTCATGGCGCGCTCCAGTTGATAACTGGTCGAGGCGTCCAGAGCGTGGACGCGCAAGTTCTTTTTCCGGGCGGCGCGCATAAGTGCCAGATAGGAGAACGGCGCCTTCTCCGTGTGCCCCAGCGCGTGGTCAACACCTCTGAGGTGGGTTTTGATGTTTTCCCAGCTGAGCTTCTTGTTGAAATTTTCCAGCTTGGCATGAAAGATGTCGTCCGCCAGATACTCGACATGCAAGCGCTTGAAACCGCTGGCAATGAGTTCGTCCAGAGAGTCGATCAGCACCTGTTTGCTGGCGATGGAACCGGGTTGGGCGCCGATCACCAGGTTTTTCCCTTTGAATGCGTCGCTGTTGATCAACTGCGCAAATGAAGTATCGGCAGCAACTGCCGGGACTTCGGCGCGAGCGGGCAGGGCGGCGAGTTCGGCGAAATGACCTGTGGCATCTGTGGTGAGTTTTTCTACCTGATCCATATAGGCGGCGCGTGTCGAGGCCAGACCCTCAACTACGCCGCTCATGGTTGAGAGGGGCGAGACGCCCATGTAGTCCTGACCTCTCTTGATTACGTCGTCGCGGAATTGCGGATTCATCACCATCGCGACGCGCTCCCGGTATTTGGGCACCACGCCGTAGTCTTTGCGTGGGCTCGGTGTGTCTGGCACGGCATCGTATTTCGGCGCGCCGCCGACCATGCCACTGCGCACCATCACCCCGTCTGAATTGCGAACAACGAGGATGCCGGTCGAGACGATGTCAGGGGAGTTCGGCTTGCTGCGATAGAGCAGATAACGACCGAGTGCGTCGGGATTTTTCCCGGCAAGGTAAATCCGGCCTCTGAAAACCACCGGACGCATGTCATCCCAGTCAGGTCGAGGCGCTACCTGATCGACCAAGGTCACGACATTCTGCTGTTCGTTGCCAGCACTGGCGATCGCTTGGCGCAGCGGTCGGCGCGCGAGCTTGAGTGAGCGCAGGGCGGGGCGCAGATCGGTCAGCACCGCGCCGACACTGTTGAACAGGTAACCGAGCAAATGCTGGAAAGCTTCACCGTGGTCACCCTGCCGATAAGCGTGCAGGGCGAGCATCGCGTCCTTGAAAGCCAGCAGCAGTCCGGTGCTCAGACTGAGCAGCGGGAAAGGGGCGGTGGCAATGGCCGCGAGCCATTCGACACTGGTCCAGATCAGCCCGGCGATCATCTGCGCTCGACTGGTGGTCGTGGCGTGGACGTTGTCGATCCGGCGCTGCAGCTTCATGTTGTACAGCGCCGAGCGCAAATCGCTGACGGCAGCGGTGGCGGGCGTTGAATCGTAGCGCGCCGGGCTGGGCGTAGTCTTGTCGAGGCCTTTGGGGAGCTGTTTTTTTGCGTTTTCGAGGAACGTCCGCACTCGCGTCTGAGCACTCACGCCTACCCGAGAGGTGAGGTATTCGATCATGCCGGCCTGCTGTTGGAGCAGGTAGTTGAACAGCCGCGCTTCGCGAAACCTGACACCGTCGGGTGCGTCCGGGGTATAGAGCAACACCGGGTTATCGGAATGGCTGAACAGCCACACATCCATCACCCACTCGCCATCGATCATCAATCGATGGATCGGGTATTTGGTGCGCGTTGGCCCCGAGGTTTCCTCCATGCTGGTGATGCTTTGCTCCAGCCATTGCCGATCGCTGCGGCTGATATGTCCTTGCAGCTGGCATTCCAGCGCGGCGACCTTCATCTGGCGCTGAGTAATCGCCAGGGTCGCGTTGCGTCTGAAATCGTAGCCCTCGCTGGTCGAGCTCTGCAGGTCATCCCTGACCTTGTTGGTGTAGCGTTCGCCGATCCACACCCCGGTGACCGAGCGTGCGACGTTCTGTGCGGTCAGGTTGCTGACATCGATGCCCGGCGGCCCCTTGAAGCGTGCCGAGCGGGAGAATTTCTCATCGAGAAAGCCGACGCCATCGGCATAGCCGTCGCGATACAACTGGGTATACGTCAGCGGTTTCGGCGTCAATGAGGGCACGATGGACATCGGCGCGTAGGCCCAGACGGTATCCGGGTCGACATCATTGGCCGAGCGCTTGAGCAGGCGGTTCAGACTGATCTTCGCCTGTTGGTGCACGTAGTCATCAAAAGCCGGAAATTGGCTGCCGGACAAGGCGTGCTGGTTGAACCCGCGCAACGCGCCTTCGGCCTCTTCGCTCAGGGTCGAGAGTTGTCTGCGATCGGCAGCGGTGGTCGAGCGATACCACAGGGGGGTGCTGAAGTCGTAGTCATCGACGCGCGTAGCGAGCATGTGAACGGCCATCGCCTTCAGGCAGACGAGATGGTCGCCACAGTGTTCGAAAGTGACCTTCTGGTGTTCCATCGCTTCAGGTCTGAAGCTCAGGCCCGCCAGTACTTTGCGCAGCGCCGGGCGAAAGCGCATCGGTGCGCGGCTGATCAGGTAGCCCGTCATGCTGTCGGCGGTATCGCTGTGTGTGGCCCAGCCCAGCAGATGGGTCTGGCATTCAAGCTCACTGTCGAAGGCCTGGAACTGTCGCTCGCGAGGGGCCTGCGGGGTGCACAGCAAGACACGCTTGACCGCGCCGCTGGCGTCGCTCTGGCGCAAGACCCATACATCCTGCAGTTGTGCGCCGTGCACCGACAGAGTGGCGGCGCTCAGGAGCGGATCGCCGCCGCTGCGCAAGCGCTGGATCAACGACAAATCACTGTCGAGCAGGTGCCCCTGCAGGACTGCCGTATGGGCGAGGGCGACGATGCGTTGATCAAGCATTCGCTCAATGGCGGGCTTGATTGCGGCTCGGGCGTGCATGTCTTTTTGCAGGCGATTGAAGTCAACCCGGGGCTCCAGGCTTATCGCTTCCTTGACCAGCCATTGCGGTGTCAAGTCGACATAACGCTCCGGCAAGGGCGCGCCGTCGTAGGTGAGCGTGGTGTAGCTCAGGAATTCCGAGCCCGGCAATTCATCGCCCGTGTGCGGGCCGCGCAAGGACAGATCGAGCAGATTGCATTGATGCGTATAAACGCCATAGCCCGGCACTCGGCGATCGGTGCTGATCTGCAGTTTTTCCGGCTCGAGATCGTCGATCTCCAGATCATCGCTCAGGCGTTCCAGCCATTGCTGGCGCGCCAGTGCGATCAGACTGCCGACGGGCTCCATCAGATCGAGCAAACGTTCCCGCGCCTGCTGGTAGTTGCTCAAGTGCTGCGCCAGTTCGATCTGTTTTGTGCTGCTGGCGCTGCGGTACCAGTCCGGTGCGCTGTAGCGCAAGTGGCGTTCGAACAGGGTCAGTGCGCGTAACTCCAGGCGCGGCGTGAGATCCGGCAGGGCGGCGGTGACCGCTTTTTCCAGCGCTGTGAGCAATTGCGCAGGGTTTTGTTGCGGGTTGTCGGCGAAGCTCAAGGCGCGCTCGATATCCTGCGTGCGTTTTTCGATCAGCGCGTCGTAGGTGTGTTCGAACAGGGGTTTACTGTCGATTGGCGCGAGCGATAGCGGCCAGATCCCGGCGGCACCGACGTCGTGATAGCGCGTCGGCAGCATTTGCATGAAATCGAGACGGCCACTGCGCGAATTCAGCGACTCGCGCAGGTGACTATCGAGATCGGTCAGAGAATTGAAGAACTCGATGCCTCGTGCGGGCGTGAACAGCACGGCGTAGCCGACGTTTGAGCCGTTCAGCAGGTCGGTGACTCGCGGGCTGTCATTTTGCGTGACGACAAAGGCGCCGGCCAATTCGACGGTGGTGGCCTGATAGCTGAACTGCAGTGCATACATGGCGGGACGCAGCATCGGGCCCAGGCCGGTTTTTTTCAGCAACTCGCCGGCTTGCGGGTGCAGCAGGCGATCACTGACGGCCTGTTGTGCCTCGTGTTCGATGGCGGTGAAGCCCGCGTCATATTTGAGGAAGGTTTTTGCCGGCTTGCCGTCGATCTGGTCCCGCAGGTCCATGTTGATCAGCTGGGTGTTGAGCCTGATCTTCAGGGTTGCGATCAGCTTCTTGCCGTTTTCGCTTTGCAGGTCGCTGGTGTCCAGCTCCTGAAAAAGCAGACGGCTGCGTTGCTGATAGCTTGTCCGGTAGGTTTTCAGCTGTTCGTTGAGGCGTTTAAGGTAGGTCTGTCCGGTGGTCGGTTTGAGTTCGGGAAGCAGCGGCGTGGGTGTGTTGAACAGATAATCGCCGATCTGGTTGAGGTCGCTTCTGATCTCTTCGGGGGTGGGTGCTTTGGGGGTGCTCACGGGCACTTTCTCCAGGCTGAGGATGAAGGCTCAGCATGGCGAGGGAGGTGTTTTGCGGGGTGGTATATATGTATGTGTCGGGAGCTTCTTTGTGGAATGTCCTGTCTGGGTGGCGGCGAGCCTGCTCGCGAAGAGGCCCGCCAGACCAGCGCAGATTCAAACCTGCGCGCTGACCTCCCGGCGACTGACCAACCCCTCCAGCGCCTCACTCAAACTCGCTGCCTTGTCGCCCACCAGCAAATGCCAGACCCCACCGTCCAGGCGGCTGACACCCAGGCAGCCCAGCACCTTGAGCTGCGTCTCGGACAACGCCTTGTCATCGGCCAGTTGCAGGCGAATCCGGGTCATGGCGATGCAATCAAGCTGCAGTACATTGTCGCGGCCGCCCAGAGCATTCAGCCACTGCTGCGCCTCGTTGCTGGCAAGTGCAACGGTCTTCGGCTCCTCGACTGTCACGGCAGTGTCAACCGGCGCCCCACGGCCGAGCGCCGGCATCGCCAAGCGGATTTCATCAGCGATGCTATCGGCCAGCGGTCCGACCACGACCTGCAAACTGCCACCCTTGCCCGGGCGCACCACGGCCATCGCGCCCAGCGCTTTCAGCCCGGCGTCCGACGCCTTGTTGCGGTCGAGCATTTCCAGGCGCAGTCGGGTCGTGCACGCGCCGACGGTCAGCAGATTCTCTGCGCCGCCCAAGGCCTTGATGTAAGCGCTGGCGCGTTCGGTTTGCGAAAGGACGGCTTTTTCTGCCGTGGCCACGTCTTCACGCCCCGGCGTCTTGAGGTTGAAACGGCGGATACAGAAATCGAACACCAGATAATAAATGACCGCGTAAGCCAGGCCGACAGGCACCACCAGCCAGCCGTTGGTGGACTTGCCCCAGCCGAGAATCATGTCGATGAAGCCACCGGAAAAGGTAAAGCCCAGATGAATGTTCAGGCCGTTGGTGATCGCCATCGACAGCCCGGTCAGCAGCGCATGCAGGAGGAACAGCAGCGGTGCGAGAAACATGAAGGCGAACTCGATCGGCTCGGTCACGCCGGTCAGAAACGAGGTCAGCGCCATGGATAAAAAGATCCCGCCCATCACCTTGCGCCGCTCCGGCAGGGCATTGCGGTACATCGCCAGACAGGCGGCGGGCAGGCCGAAGATCATCATCGGGAACATGCCGGTCATGAACTGGCCGCCCTTCGGGTCGCCGGCGAAATAGCGCGACAGATCGCCAGTCACCAATGCCCCAGTGGTCGGATCGGTGAAGTTGCCGAAGACGAACCACGCCATGTTGTTGAGGATGTGATGCAGGCCGGTGACGATCAGCAGGCGGTTGAACACGCCGAAGACGAACGCGCCGATGCTGCCGCTTTCCATCATCAGCGCGCCGAACGCGTTGATGCCCTGCTGGATCGGCGGCCAGATGTAGCCGAACAGCACGCCCAGCCCGACCGCCGCGAACCCGGTGACAATCGGCACGAAACGCCGGCCACCGAAGAACGCCAGATACTCCGGCAGCTTGATGTCCTTGAAGCGGTTGTACAGCGCGCCGGCCAACAGGCCGCTGACGATCCCGGCGAGCATGCCCATGTTGATGGTCGAATCGAGCACCTTGAGGGTAGAGATCATCACCAGATAACCGATCACCCCGGCCAGGCCGGCGGTGCCGTTGTTGTCTTTGGCGAAACCGACGGCGATGCCGATGGCGAAGATCATCGCCAGGTTGGCGAAGATCACTTGCCCGGCATCGTGAATGATCGCGATGTTCAACAGGTCGGTGTCGCCCAGGCGCAGCAGCAGGCCGGCGATCGGCAGGATCGCGATCGGCAGCATCAGCGCGCGGCCGAGGCGTTGCAGGCCTTCGATGAAGAGTTGGTACATGGCGTATGTCCTTGTTGTTTTTGTTAGCGCAGTGGCCAATGTTGATGACAGGCGTGGCGAACGGCGGCGGCGCTGGAAAGCTTGAGCAGGTCGCGGCTCAGGCGCTGACATTCGGCTTCGTGCACCTGGCGCACGCGGTCCTTGATCTCACCGATCTGCACCGGGCTCACCGACAATTCGGTGACGCCCAGGCCGATCAGCACCGGCGTCGCCAGCGGGTCGGAGGCGAGGGCGCCGCAGACCCCGACCCAGCGTTTGTGCACCGCCGCGCCTTCGCAGGTCATGGCGATCAGGCGCAGCAGCGCCGGATGCAGGGCGTCGACCCGCGCCGCCAGGCCGGCGTGATCGCGGTCCATGGCCAGGGTGTATTGCGACAGATCGTTGGTGCCGATCGAGAGGAAGTCGGCGTGTTCGGCCAGTTGTTCGGCCTGCAGCGCGGCGGCGGGGACTTCGATCATCACGCCGATCTCCGGGCGCTCGGCAATGCCCAGCTCAAGACACAAGGCGTCGACGCGCTGGCGAATCTGCAGCAGTTCGTCAACTTCGGTGACCATCGGCAACAGAATCCGGCAGCGCTGCAGCGGCTTGACCTGCAACAGTGCGCGCAATTGTTGATCGAGTATTTCCGGACGCGCCTGAGCCAGGCGAATGCCGCGCAGACCGAGCACCGGGTTGGCCTCGGCGGGCAGCGGCAGGTAGTCGAGTTGCTTGTCGCCACCGACGTCGATGGTGCGAATGATCACCGACTTGTTGCCCATGGCATCGATGACCGCTTGATAGGCGCCGCGCTGTTCTGCGACGTCCGGTGCCGTCTGGCGATCGACGAAGAGAAACTCGGTGCGCAACAGGCCGACGCCATCGGCACCGTTGGCAAAGGCGTCTGCCGCTTCGCTGCGGGAGGCGACATTGGCAACTACTTCGATGTGCACGCCATTGCGGGTTTCGGCGGGCAAATGCGCCTTGGCTTGCTGGCTTTCGCGACGCTGCTGGCGCTCGACTTGCGCTTGCTGTACGTCGGCCAGGCGCTGGGCATTCGGCGTCAATTCGAGACGACCGCCGTCGGCGTCGAGTACCACGGCCTGATCTTGCGGTTGATCGAGCAATTGCGCACCCAAAGCGACGATGCACGGCAGGCCTTTGCCGCGCGCCAGGATCGCGACGTGCGAGGTGGCGCCGCCCTCGGCCATGCACAACCCGGCGACACCTTGCGCGCTGAGTTGCAACAGATCCGACGGCGTCAGTTCCTGCGCCGCGACGATGGCGCCGGCCGGCACCTGGTATTGCCAGGCCTCGCCAAGCAGGGCGCGCAGGACGCGCTGCCTGAGGTCGCGCAAATCGTTGGCACGCTCGGCCAGCAGCGGACTGCCGGTGCCTTGGAGCATGGCGCACTGGGCGTCGATCGACTGACTCCAGGCGTGCGTCGCTGCGGTGCCTTGCGCGATGAATTGCTGCGCGGCGTCGAGCAGGGCCGGATCTTCGAGCAGCGCCATGTGCGCGGCGAAGATCGCTTCTTCGTCGGCGTTGCTGTGCTTTTTCGCTTGGGCGAGAGTAGCGGCGATTTCGCTGCGCACCGCGTTCAACGCCGTTTCGAGAGTCTGTTGCTGTTGCACCGGATCGTGGTTGCCCATATCCGCCGGCAACGTGATTGCGTTCAAGCGAAACAACGGCCCGGCGACCAGCCCCGGCGCCGCGCAAACACCGTGCAACACGCCAGCCTCGGCCGGACGTTTCAGCGCCGCAGTGCTGACCGGCGCTTGCCCGTGATGATCGTCCGGCAGCGCCGTGGCCAATGCGCTGAGCAGCGCTTGCAATGCGGCATCGGCGTCCGGCCCCTGACAACTGACCTGCACTTCATCCTGTTCAGCGATCGCCAGCCCCATCAAGCCGATCAGGCTGTTGCACGGCGCTGATTTGCCGTTGAAGTGCAGCTGTGCCTGGCTGTTGAAACCCTGGGCGGTTTGCCGGATCAGTGCAGCGGGGCGCGCATGCAGGCCGCCGCGATGAGCGACCCGCACCTGGCCCCGAGCCTCGGGGCCGCCGCTTGTATCGGCATTCGCTGCCACCACCTGGCGCGCGATGATGTGCAGCAGTGGCTCGCCGACCTTCACCGTTTTGACGGTGATCGGTCGCACCTGAAAATCCGCGCTGTTGGTCAGAATCAGCAGGCTGACCAGGCTTTTGCACTGCTGTCCGACCTTGTCCAGGTCATAACGCAACAGCGGCTGACCGAGGCTGACGCGGTCGCTTTCCTTGACCAGCATGGCGAAACCTTCACCGTTCAGCTCAACAGTGTCGAGGCCCAGATGCAGAAGGATTTCGGCGCCGTTGTCGGCGCGCACGGTCACCGCGTGGCTGCTGCGCGCGACGTGGATGATCACGCCGGCGCAGGGCGAATACAGCGTGTCGTTGAGCGGGTCGATGGCGATGCCGTCGCCCATCGCGCCACTGGCGAACACCGCGTCCGGGACGTTGGCGAGCGTCAGCACGGGGCCGCTGAGCGGGGCGCTGAGGGTCAGCTCTTTATTGTTGTCGGGCATGGCTGGGTCTCATCAGGTGTGCAGTCAGTCGGACTTAATGCGTGCGGGTCACTTTGCTCAAATGGCGCGGCTGATCCGGGTCCATGCCCCGCGCCACGGCCAGGCCTGCGGCCATCACGTAGAAACTCTGGATCGCCAGAATCGGGTCGAGGGCCGGGTGGTCGGCGCGAGTCAGGGTCAGGTCGCGTTCGCTGACGTCATCCGGGGCGGCGAGCAGTACCCGGGCGCCGCGTTGGCGCATTTCTGCCGCGAGGCTCAGCAGGCCAGCCTGCTCGGCGCCGCGTGGGGCAAAGACCAGCAGTGGATAGTGTTCGTCGATCAGCGCCATCGGCCCGTGACGGACTTCGGCGCTGCTGAACGCTTCGGCCTGAATCGCCGAGGTTTCCTTGAATTTCAGCGCCGCTTCCTGGGCGATGGCGAAACCGGCGCCACGGCCGATCACCATCAGGCGCTGACAATCGCGCAGCGTTTCGATGGCGACGCTCCAGTCCTGTTTTGCGGCTTCGCGCAAACCTTCAGGCAGGGCGTTGCCGGCCTCGAGCAATTCGCTGTCTTCTTTCCAGTGCGCGATCAAGCGGGCGCTGGCGCTAAGGGTGGCGATAAAACTCTTGGTCGCGGCGACGCTGCTTTCAGTCCCGGCAAGCAGCGGCAGGCTGAATTCACAGGCTGCTTCCAGTGGCGAATCGGCGGCATTGACCATCGACACACTTAGCGCGCCGCGCTTGCGCAACAGGCGCAGGCTGTTGACCAGATCCGGGCTCTGCCCCGACTGCGAAAACGCGAAGGCGACCTGACCGCTGACTTTCAATGGCGCTTGCTGCATGGTCACTACGGACATCGGCAATGAGGCCACGGGCACGCCCAGTTGCTGCATGGTCAGGTAGGCGAAGTAGCTCGCCGCGTGGTCGGAGCTGCCACGAGCGACGGTCATCGCCACTTGCGGCGGCTGCCGGCGCAGGCGCCCGGCGATTTCGATCATCGGCGCGTCGAGCTGTTGCAGTTGGGCTTGCACGGCCTCGAACGAGGACAGCGCCTCTTCAAGCATTTTTGAAGTCAATGTCTTCTCCTTCGACCATGACGGCGGTCAGTGTGAGTGAGCGATCGAGCCGCACGCAGTCGGCCCAGGCACCCGGGGCCAGGCGCCCGCGTTCGGTGATGCCGAGGTAGTCGGCGGGAAATTGCGACAGACGTTGCGAGGCCTCGGCGATCGGCAAGCCGATCTTCACCAGATTGCGCAGAGCCTGATCCATGGTCAGGGTGCTGCCGGCCAGCGTGCCGTCGGGCAGGCGCACGCCACCCAGGCATTTGGTCACGGTGTGGCTGCCGAGCTTGTATTCACCGTCGGGCATACCGGCGGCGGCGGTGGAATCGGTCACGCAATACAGGCACGGGATCGAGCGCAGGGCCACGCGAATGGCGCCGGGGTGCACGTGCAGCAGATCGGGGATCAGCTCGGCGTACTGCGCATGGGCGAGTGCCGCGCCGACGATGCCCGGCTCGCGGTGATGCAGCGGGCTCATGGCGTTGTACAGGTGAGTGAAGCTGGTCGCACCGGCAGCCAGCGCGGCGACGCCTTCCTCGTAACTGCCGAGGGTGTGGCCGATCTGCATGCGGATGCCACGGCTGCTCAGTTCGCGAATCAATGCATCGTGGCCGGCGATTTCCGGGGCGATCGTAATCACGCGGATCGGCGCCTGCGCCAGATATTCTTCGACTTCGGCGATCAACGCGGTGTGGGCGAAATTGGGTTGGGCGCCGAGTTTTCCCGGGTTGATGTACGGGCCTTCAAGGTGCACGCCAAGCACTCGCGCGGCGCCTTTCGGACGCTGTTCGCAGAATTCTCCTACCGCTTTGAGGACGCTGGAGATCTCGGCGCTGGGCGCAGTCATGGTGGTGGCCAGCAACGAGGTCGTGCCAAAGCGCACGTGGGTTTTGCTGATGGTTTCGAAGGCATCCGCGCCTTCCATGATGTCTTTGCCTCCGCCGCCGTGAACGTGCAGGTCGATGAACCCCGGCAGCAGATAAGGCAGATCGTTATCGGCCGGATCGCAGGGCACGCCGTTGATCGACACGACCTTGCCGTGTTCGTGAATCAGCCGGCCGCGAACCCAGCCGCTGGCGGTGAGGATGTTGTCTTCGGACATTTTCGTTCTCGCTTGGGGCCGCGCTCAGCGGCGCAGCTCTGCAACAAAGTCGTAGTAATCGTTGCGGCAATAGGTGTCGGTGACTTCGATCGGCGTGTTGTCTTCCAGATAGCCGACCCGAGTCATCAGCAGCATGGCGGTGCCGGGGGCGATGCCGACCAGGGCGGCAAACTCGTCAGAGGCGTTGATCGCCTGGATGTGCTGGAGGGCGCGGACGATCGGTTTGCCGATGCCGTCGAGGTATTCGTAGAGCGAATCACCCACCGCTTGCGGTTTGGGCATGATCGACGCGGGCAGGGTACTCATTTCAATCGCCATGACCGTGTCATCGGCTTTGCGCAAGCGCTTCATCCGCGCGACTTTGTCGTTGGGTGACAGGCCGAGGCGGATCAGTTCTTCGTGGGTCGGCAGAGTGATTTCCCGCTCCAGCCACTTCGAGCTGGGTACGAAGCCTTTCAAACGCAGCATTTCGCTGAAGCCGGAAAGCCGCGACAGCGGTTGTTCCAGACGTGGGGTGATGAATGTGCCAGAGCCTTGCAGGCGGCGGATCAGACCTTGCTCGAGCAAGACTTCCAATGCCTTGCGCGCGGTGACCCGGGAGATGCCGAGCTGGTCGCTGAGGTTGCGTTCGGACGGCATTGCCTGTTCGGCCTTCCACTGTCCGGCATGAATCGCCGCTTCCAGATTGCGCGCCAGCTGCAAGTACAGCGGCGTCGGCTGGGCGTCGTCGGGACGTAGGGATTGGAGGTCGTTCATGTAGGTCGTTTCCGTCGCGAGTATAGGATTGTTGTGGCTCGCTTGTGGGGCGGAAACTAATACCACTTGAATACCATGTCAACGCAGGTAAATGGCCTCTAACCCAGTGAAATGGCGGTGTTCAGGGGCGGTGGTATCAAGTGGTATTAACGATAGGCGATAAAAAGCAAAAGATCGCAGCCTGCGGCAGCTCCTGCAATTCGGAGTGGTATCACCCCTGTAGGAGCTGCCGAAGGCTGCGATCTTTTGATTTATTTTTTTACGGGTGACCAGCGGTCGAGGTTACGGGCGAATCTCGATCATGGTGCCGTCCGGCACCAGGTTCCACACTTCACGCATGTCGACGTTGCGCATGGCGATGCAGCCATCGGTCCAGTCGAGAGTGTGGAACAGCTGCTCCGGGTTGTCTTCCGAGTCCGGGGTGCCGTGGATCATGATCATCCCGCCGGGCTCGACACCTTCACGGCGTGCGCGGGCGGCGTCGCTGATGTTCGGGTAGGAAATGTGCATCGACAGGTTGAATTTCTCGCTGGTCTTGCGCCAGTCGATCCAATAGAAACCTTCGGGTGTGCGTTTGTCGCCCTCGATCAGTTTCGGCCCTTTCTTCGCCCCCTTGCCCAGGGAAATGCGATAGGTCTTCAGCGACTTGCCGTCGGCGATCAACTGCAGTTGGTGGGCCGATTTGAGTACCAGGACTTTTTCGATCAGCGGGGTATTCGATGGCGTCACGGTGGTCACGAATGACGCTTGCGAAACGCTGACGAACGACAGGCAGAACAGGGCAAGCAACCAGCGCATTGAAACGATTCCCCAGGGAGTGACGCAATCAGGTTTTAGGTAGGAGCTGCCGAAGGCTGCGATCTTTTGATCTTCTAGCCAACAATGACCGGCTGCACCAGTGGCGGGATCGATTCCGAACGCACCGGGTAGTTCTCGACGCGCCGATCAGCGAAGAAGCATTCTAAGGTACGCCCGACCGTGCGGAAAGCCAGCTCGTCCCACGGGATGTCGGCTTCATCGAACAACTGCACTTCAAGGCTTTCAGGGCCGGCGGCGAACTCCAGGTCGGCCAGTTCGGCGCGGAAGAACACGTGCACCTGACTGATGTGCGGCACGTCGATCAACGTGTAGATGCTCAGGTTACGCACCCGGGCGCAGGCTTCCTCGGCGGTCTCGCGGATGGCCGCCTGTTCGATGGTCTCTCCGTTTTCCATGAAGCCGGCCGGCAGCGTCCAGTAACCGAGACGCGGCTCGATGGCGCGGCGGCAGAGCAACACTTGCGTGCCCCAGGTCGGCACGCAACCGGCGACGATATTGGGATTCTGGTAGTGAATGGTCTGACAGCTGTCGCAGACAAATCGCAGCCGCGAGTCGCCTTCGGGAATGCGCTGGGTGACCGGGTTACCGCAGTGGCTGCAAAATTTCATGCTTGGGTTCCTGAATGCTGCGCCTATCTTGGCGTGCAGCGGGGCCGGTCGGCAAGTTGTCGTTTCGCGACACGACGGGTTTCGGGGGCTTGGGCGCTCGCTTTGATTGGTGCATGATGCGGAGCAAGGCACCGATCGAGAACACTCATGCTGGACGAGCTACTGCATAGGGTAAGCAACCACACACCGCGCACGCTGGAGACCGACGCACGTTTCCCCGAGGCCGCCGTGCTGGTGCCGATCACCCGCAGTGACGAACCGGAACTGGTCCTGACCCTGCGCGCCAGCGGGCTTTCGACCCACGGCGGCGAAGTCGCCTTCCCTGGTGGACGCCGCGACCCGGAAGACCCGGACCTGATCTTCACTGCGCTGCGTGAAGCCGAAGAAGAAATCGGACTGCCGCCGGGGCTGGTCGAAGTCATCGGCCCGCTGAGTCCGCTGATTTCCCTGCACGGTATCAAGGTAACGCCGTATGTCGGGGTGATTCCCGACTTTGTCGAATACCAACCCAACGATGCCGAAATCGCCGCCGTCTTCAGCGTGCCGTTGGAATTCTTCCGCAAAGATCCCCGTGAGCACACCCATCGCATCGACTATCAGGGCCGCAGTTGGTATGTGCCGAGCTATCGCTTCGGCGGGTACAAGATCTGGGGGCTGACGGCGATCATGATCGTCGAGTTGATCAACCTGCTCTATGACGCCAAAATCAGCCTGCACCAACCGCCGAAAAGTTTTATCGATACCTGAGCCGTCGTTCGAACGGCCGTGAGCCCCGAGGAAAACAAGATGAAATACCGCCTGGGCGACGCCCGTGTCGAAACCCATCCGCAGAGCTGGGTCGCGCCCAATGCCGTGCTCGTCGGCAAGGTCCGCCTGGAAGAGGGCGCCAACGTCTGGTTCAACGCCGTGTTGCGCGGCGACAACGAACTGATCCTCATCGGCAAGAACAGTAATGTGCAGGACGGCACGGTGATGCACACCGATATGGGTTATCCGCTGACCATCGGCACTGGCGTGACCATCGGCCACAACGCCATGCTCCACGGCTGCACGGTCGGCGATTACAGCCTGATCGGTATCAACGCGGTGATTCTCAATGGCGCGAAGATTGGCAAGAACTGCATCATCGGCGCCAATTCGCTGATCGGCGAAGGCAAGGAAATTCCTGACGGTTCGCTGGTGATGGGCTCACCGGGCAAGGTTGTGCGCGAACTCACCGAGCCGCAGAAAAAGATGCTCGAAGCCAGCGCCGCGCACTATGTGCATAACTCGCAGCGTTACGCCCGCGATCTGGTTGAGCAGGAAGAATGACCAGCGTCGAACGACCTGTTGCCTCGCCATGCGTGAATATCTGCGCGTTGGATGAAGACGATATCTGCACCGGCTGCCAGCGTACGGTCGAGGAGATCACCCGCTGGGGCCGCATGAGCAACGACGAGCGTCGGGCGGTGCTGGGGTTGTGTCATGAGCGGGCGAAGGCGAGTGGGTTGGTTTGGATGATTGGTAAGACAACCGGGCATTAAGATCAAAAGATCGCAGCCTTCGGCAGCTCCTACATTTGAAATGCGTTTTCCCTGTAGGAGCTGCCGAAGGCTGCGATCTTTTGATTCTACTTTGGCTGAAGTAATCTGTGCGCCAATCTGCCAGGTCGCCTCCATGATTTTCCTCATCGCTTACATCAGCAGCGTCGTGCTGATCAACTTCGCCTTTTCCACCGCGCCGCACCTGGACATCATCTGGTCGGCCTGGGGCGGGCTGGTGTTCGTACTGCGCGACATGGTGCAAACGCGCTTCGGTCATGGTGCGATCGTGGCGATGCTGGCGGCGCTGGTGCTTTCCTACATTACCTCCGACCCTTCCATCGCACTGGCCAGCGCCACGGCGTTTGCGGTCTCCGAGTGCATCGACTGGCTGGTGTTCAGCATCACCAAGCGGCCGTTGCGCGACCGCTTGTGGATCAGCTCGGCGCTGAGCATTCCGCTGGATACCTTCATCTTTTTCGGCATGATCGACGCCTTGACGCCACCGGTGATCATCACTGCGCTGGCCTCCAAGTTCGCCGGCGTCACGGCGGTCTGGCTGATCATGGCCTGGCGTGATCGCAAACAGGCTGTCGCCAGCTGAAGCCAAACCCTCGGGTTCATGTAAAATGCCGCGCTTTCTCCCCATGGAAAGCGCACCTGCGTGGCTTTCCTCGATGATCCGCTTCCTTTGAGGACCTGAGATGACCCGTATCGGAACTCCATTGTCGCCAACCGCGACCCGCGTATTGCTGTGTGGCTGTGGTGAGTTGGGCAAGGAAGTGGTAATCGAACTGCAGCGCCTGGGCGTTGAAGTGATTGCCGTCGACCGCTACGCCAACGCGCCGGCCATGCAAGTCGCCCATCGCAGCCACGTGATCAACATGCTCGATGGCGCCGCCCTGCGTGCAGTGATCGAAGCGGAGAAGCCGCATTTCATCGTGCCGGAAATCGAGGCCATTGCCACCGCCACGCTGGTCGAGCTGGAAGCCGAAGGCTTCACCGTGATCCCGACTGCGCGCGCCGCGCAACTGACCATGAATCGTGAAGGCATCCGTCGTCTGGCCGCCGAAGAGCTGGACCTGCCGACCTCGCCGTACCACTTTGCCGACACATTCGAGGACTACAGCAGAGCCGTTCAGGATCTGGGTTTCCCTTGCGTGGTCAAGCCGGTCATGAGTTCGTCGGGCAAGGGCCAGAGCCTGCTGCGCAGCGCCGAAGACGTGCAGAAAGCCTGGGATTACGCGCAAGAGGGCGGTCGCGCCGGTAAAGGTCGGGTGATCATCGAAGGCTTCATCGATTTCGATTACGAAATCACCCTGCTGACCGTGCGCCACATCGGCGGCACTACGTTCTGCGCGCCGGTCGGTCACCGTCAGGAGAAAGGTGACTATCAGGAATCCTGGCAGCCACAAGCGATGAGCCCGATTGCCCTGGCTGAATCCGAGCGCGTTGCCAAAGCAGTGACTGAAGCGCTGGGTGGCCGTGGTCTGTTCGGCGTCGAGCTGTTCATCAAGGGCGACCAGGTGTGGTTCAGCGAAGTCTCGCCACGTCCGCATGACACCGGTCTGGTGACGCTGATTTCCCAGGACCTGTCGCAATTCGCTCTGCACGCCCGCGCCATTCTCGGCCTGCCGGTGCCGCTGATCCGTCAGTTCGGCCCGTCTGCGTCGGCGGTGATTCTGGTGGAAGGCCAGTCGACCCAGACTGCATTCGCCAACCTCGGCGCTGCACTGAGCGAGCCGGACACGGCGCTGCGCTTGTTCGGCAAGCCGGAAGTGAACGGCCAGCGCCGCATGGGCGTGGCGCTCGCGCGGGATGAATCGATCGAGGCGGCGCGTGCCAAGGCGACCCGTGCTTCCAAGGCTGTTGTTGTAGAGCTGTAAGCGAGTCGCGCCGATCGCGAGCAGGCTCACTCCTACAATTTGAAATGCGTTCCCCTGTAGGAGTGAGCCTGCTCGCGATAGCTATCTATCAAGCGACACGATTCAGGTCGTTGCCGCGCGTCTCCTTCAAACACAGCACCGCAATCAGACTCAACACCGCCGCCGCCGATACATACCCGCCGACATAGCTCAACCCACCCATCGCCACCAGTTTCTGCGCAAAGAACGGCGCCGCCGAGGCCCCGACGATGCCGCCCAGGTTGTACGCCGCCGACGCGCCGGTATAACGCACATGGGTCGGAAACAGTTCAGGCAGCAGTGCGCCCATCGGTGCGAACGTCACGCCCATCAAAAACAACTCGATGCACAAAAACAGCGCCACGCCCCAGGTCGAGCCCTGAGTCAGCAACGGCTCCATCAGAAATCCGGACAAAATCGCCAGTACACCACCGATGATCAGCACCGGTTTGCGCCCGTAACGGTCGCTGGCCCAGGCTGACAATGGCGTAGCCGCCGCCATGAACAACACGGCGAAGCACAACAAGCCAAGAAACGTCTCGCGGCTATAACCCAGCGTGGATACGCCGTAGCTGAGCGAAAACACCGTCGAGATATAAAACAGCGCATAGCAGACCACCATCGCTGCTGCACCGAGCAGTGTCGGCGCCCAATACTGGCTGAACAACTCGACCAGCGGCACCTTCACCCGCTCCTGACGGGCGATGGCATTGGCAAACACTGGCGTTTCATGCAGCTTGAGGCGCACGTACAGGCCGACCATCACCAGCGCCGCGCTGAGCAGAAACGGAATGCGCCAGCCCCAACTGCGGAATTGCTCGTCATCCAGGGTCATGGCCAAGGTCAGGAACAGGCCGTTGGCCGCCAGAAAACCAATCGATGGCCCAAGCTGCGGGAACATGCCGAACCAGGCCCGTTTGCCCTTCGGCGCGTTTTCCGTGGCCAGCAGCGCCGCACCGCCCCATTCCCCGCCAAGGCCCAGACCCTGACCGAAGCGCAGCACACACAACAGAATCGGCGCCCAGGCACCGATGCTGTCGTAGCCCGGCAAGACGCCAATCAAGGTTGTGCAAACCCCCATCAACAGCAGCGAGGCAACCAGCGTGGATTTACGACCGATGCGGTCGCCGAAGTGGCCAAACAGTGCCGAACCCAGTGGTCGGGCGAGAAAGGCGATACCAAAAGTGAGAAACGCTGAAAGCATCTGCGCCGTGCCGGAGGTCTGCGGAAAGAACACCGGCCCGATTACCAGCGCCGCAGCAGTGGCGTAGACGTAGAAGTCGTAGAACTCGATAGCGGTGCCGATAAAGCTTGCCGTGGCCACGCGGGTGGCGGAATTGGTCGGCTGGGCAGGCGCGGTTTCGCGGTAAGCGGTATGGGTCGTCATGCGGTGATCCCTGACAGTCATGAGCTCCAGTGGAGCGAATTATTATGGTCGAACACCCAGGGATGTGGGGTAGGGCGCGAGCGCTGTTTCGAGTAGGAACAGTCGTCGGTTTGCAGCGGAAACAGTCAGGATCCGGGTAGTGCCGGGTAGGCACAGGGATCGACGGCGCTTGGGTAAGCGCCTCGATTATAGGAAGGGGGCTAACGATCAAACAAGCGCAAAAGATCGCAGGGTAGGAGCTGCCGAAGGCTGCGATCTTTTGATCTTTTGATTTTTATCTGGCGGGCACCAAAGCAGGAGCAGAAGAGGTGTGCCAGATCAGCACCTTGCTCACCCGGTTCTCCTCGGTCTCGAGGATTTCCAGTCGATAACGCCCGATCTTCAGGCACACCGCGCTTTCCGGAATGGTTTCCAGCGCTTCGGTGACCAGGCCATTGAGCGTCTTCGGCCCGTCGCTTGGCAGATGCCAGCCCAGGCACTTGTTCACATCGCGGATCGACGCGGCGCCATCGATCAGCATGCGTCCGTCGGCTTGTGGATGGATATGTGGGTTGTCGAGGCTGTGTTCGCTTTCGAATTCGCCGACGATCTCTTCGAGAATGTCCTCGAGGGTGACGATGCCGAGGACTTCGCCATACTCGTCGACGACCATGCCCAGGCGGCGCTGCTGCTTGTGAAAATTGAGCAATTGCAGTTGCAATGGCGTGCTTTCCGGGACGAAGTAGGGTTCGTAACTGGCGGCCAGCAGCGCTTCGCGGGTGAGTTCGCCATTGCTCAGCAAATGGCCGATCTGCCGGGTGTTGAGCACCGCTTCGACCTGATTGATGTCGCTGTGAAACACCGGCAGGCGCGTGCGTGTGTTGTTGCGCAGTTGCTCGATGATCTCTTCGATCGAATCGTCGAGATTGATGCCGTCGACATCACTGCGCGGCACCAGGATGTCGTTGACCGTAATGTTGTCCAGCGCGTGAATGCCCGCGACCGGGTGGGCGCGAACCGGGTGCTCTGGGGCGTCGTCAGGATCGGCCGGCAAATCATCTTCGCTCTGCTGCACCACCTGAGCCGTTCGCGTGAACGGAGTCGTCAGCAAAACGCTGAGACGGCTGAGCAGCCAGGCGAACGGGTAGACGATTTTCATCGGCACGGCCAGCAGGGCGTTGCCGAACGCCAAAACGGCGTCGGGATAGCGCCGGGCTACGGCGCGCGGGAAATAATCGGCGAACACCAGCAGGATGGCGCCGGCGCCAAGGCAGGCCGCCCACGGGCCGTTTTCTTCGCAGAGGAAGATCGCCAGCAGCGTCGCGATGATCACCGCAAGGGCGCGGCACAGGGTGTTGCAGAGGATCAGGCTGTCGAGCGGGAAGCTCAGCCTGGCCAGCGGTTTATCGCTGGCGCGCGAGGCGACACGTTGCGCAAGCAGGTACTGCTGCGCGATTTCGACGGCGGTAAACAGCCCCGACCATAAAATCAGCAGGACAAATACCGCGAGCATCGGCCCTATGGGCAAACCGTCCATTTATGCCGCCCGTCAGATGTGCAGAATGTATTCACGAACCAGTTTGCTGCCGAAGTACGCCAGCATCAGCAGGCAGAAACCGGCGAGGGTCCAGCGAATCGCCTTGTGGCCACGCCAGCCCAGACGGTTGCGGCCCCACAGCAGCACGCTGAAGACGATCCACGCCAGGCAGGCCAGCAGGGTCTTGTGCACCAGATGCTGGGCAAACAGGTTCTCGACGAACAGCCAGCCGGAGATCAGCGACAGCGACAGCAGCGTCCAGCCGGCCCAGAGAAAACCGAACAGCAGGCTCTCCATGGTTTGCAGCGGCGGGAAGTTCTTGATCAGCCCGGACGGGTGCTTGTGCTTGAGCTGATGATCCTGAACCAGCAGCAGCAAAGCCTGGAACACCGCGATGGTGAACATGCCGTAGGCGAGAATGGACAATAGAATGTGGGCGAGGATGCCCGGCTCTTCATCGATGATCTGCACCGTGCCGGTCGGCGCGAACTGCGCCAGCAATACTGTGATCGCGCCCAGCGGGAACAGCAGCACCAGCAGGTTTTCCACCGGGATCCGCGAACAGGCGAGCAGGGTCAGGGCAATCACCGCGGCGGCAATCAGGCTCGAGGCGCTGAAGAAGTCCAGGCCCAGGCCGATCGGGGTCAACAGATGAGTGAGCAGGCTGGCGCCGTGGGCGAGCACGGCGAACACGCCGAGGCTGACCAGCAGGCGCTTGTTCGCCTTGGCGCCGGTGGCCAGGCGGGTACTTTGATAGACGGTCGCAGCGGCATAGAGCAGGGCGGCGGCGAGGGTGGTCAGCAAACTGGGTGACAAGGGGAGCATAAATCCTGTTAGGCGAGCCCGAAAGGCGCTGAGTTTGGCATAGAACCGCCATGGCACGAAAGACTCCGCAAGCTGATGGCGAGGTGTCCGCCGGCCGCAGTCTTCGCTATAATCCGCGACCTGCCCACGCCGCAGGCTCGCCGAGCACATGTTGATTCCGGTCTGGGCCGCCATTATCCCGGTCTGTACAGGGCCTGAAAGGATCGCGCAATGTTTGAAAACTTAACCGACCGTCTCTCGCAGACGCTGCGCCATGTTACCGGCAAGGCGAAGCTGACCGAGGACAATATCAAAGACACCCTGCGTGAAGTGCGCATGGCGTTGCTCGAAGCTGACGTCGCATTGCCGGTGGTCAAGGACTTCGTCAATTCGGTCAAGGAGCGCGCTGTCGGCACCGAGGTGTCGCGCAGCCTGACGCCGGGCCAGGCGTTCGTGAAGATCGTCCAGGCCGAACTCGAAAGCCTGATGGGCGCGGCCAACGAAGATCTGAACCTGAGCGCTGTTCCTCCTGCCGTGATTCTGATGGCCGGTCTGCAGGGTGCGGGTAAAACCACCACTGCCGGCAAGCTGGCGCGCTTCCTTAAAGAGCGCAAGAAGAAGTCGGTCATGGTCGTGTCTGCGGACATCTACCGTCCGGCCGCGATCAAGCAGCTGGAAACCCTGGCCAACGACATCGGCGTGACGTTCTTCCCGTCCGACCTGAGCCAGAAGCCGGTCGACATCGCCAACGCGGCTATCAAAGAAGCAAAACTGAAATTCATCGACGTGGTCATCGTCGACACCGCCGGTCGTCTGCACATCGATGAAGAGATGATGGGCGAGATCAAGGCGTTGCACGCCGCGATCAACCCGGTGGAAACCCTGTTCGTGGTCGACGCCATGACTGGTCAGGACGCCGCCAACACGGCCAAGGCCTTTGGCGATGCGCTGCCGCTGACCGGTGTGATCCTGACCAAGGTCGACGGCGACGCCCGTGGCGGTGCCGCGCTGTCGGTGCGCGCCATCACCGGCAAGCCGATCAAGTTCATCGGTATGGGCGAGAAGAGCGAGGCGCTCGACCCGTTCCATCCTGAGCGGATCGCCTCGCGGATCCTCGGCATGGGCGACGTGCTCAGCCTGATCGAACAAGCCGAAGCGACCCTCGACAAGGACAAGGCCGACAAACTGGCCAAGAAGCTGAAGAAGGGCAAGGGCTTCGACCTCGAAGACTTCCGCGATCAGCTGCAACAGATGAAGAACATGGGCGGCCTCGGCGGGCTCATGGACAAGCTGCCGAGCATCGGCGGCGTCAACCTGTCGCAGATGGGCAATGCCCAGAACGCCGCAGAGAAGCAGTTCAAGCAGATGGAAGCCATCATCAATTCCATGACCCCGGCCGAGCGCCGCGACCCTGAGCTGATCAGCGGTTCGCGCAAGCGTCGGATCGCCATGGGTTCCGGCACTCAGGTGCAGGACATCGGCCGCTTGATCAAGCAGCACAAGCAAATGCAGAAGATGATGAAGAAATTCACCGCCAAGGGCGGTATGGCAAAAATGATGCGCGGCATGGGCGGTATGTTGCCCGGCGGCGGCATGCCGAAGATGTAAGACGTTCTGTCTGATCCATTCTTCTTATATATGGCGAGAGAAATGGGTAAGGCGGGCACAAGATCCGCGCCGGTCGTCGCACCGGCGCAGACCCTGCAAGGAAGCAGGATCCACAGCAAACCCGCACTCGGCGGGAGCTGACTGGCCGTTTTCATCGACGGCTCTCCATGCAAATCTGCACGGCATGCCATGGGCGCCGGAAAAAGGCATTTGCAAAAGTCCGGATATTCCTTAGAATATGCGGCCTTTCGGGCACCCATGCCCGCTGTGCATTTAGATTTGCAGCACCGACTACAGGAACGATGTTCACATGCTAACAATCCGTCTTGCCCTTGGCGGCTCCAAAAAGCGCCCGTTTTACCACCTGACCGTAACCGACTCGCGTAACCCGCGTGACGGCTCCCACAAAGAACAGGTTGGTTTCTTCAACCCTGTTGCCCGTGGTCAGGAAATCCGTCTGTCCGTGAACCAAGAGCGCGTTGCCTACTGGCTGAGCGTTGGTGCACAACCTTCTGAGCGCGTTGCTCAGTTGTTGAAGGAATCTGCCAAGGCTGCGGCCTGAGCAATATGAACGCGACGCCAGCTCCTGCCGATGATTTGATCGTTATTGGCAAAATTTATTCTGTTCATGGCGTTCGCGGCGAAGTGAAGGTTTATTCCTTTACTGATCCGACTGAAAACCTGTTGCAGTACAAAACCTGGACGCTCAAGCGCGAAGGCAATGTCAAACAGGTCGAGCTGGTCAGTGGACGCGGGAGCGACAAGTTCCTGGTCGCCAAGCTCAAGGGTCTCGATGATCGTGAAGAAGCTCGTCTTCTGGCCGGTTATGAGATCTGCGTGCCGCGCAACCTGTTCGCTGAATTGACCGAAGGCGAGTACTACTGGTACCAGCTGGAAGGTCTGAAGGTCATCGACACTCTTGGGCAATTGCTCGGGAAAATCGATCATCTTCTGGAAACCGGCGCCAATGATGTAATGGTCGTCAAGCCTTGCGCTGGCAGCCTGGATGATCGCGAACGCCTGTTGCCCTATACGGAGCAATGCGTGTTGGCCGTCGACCTGGAAGCGGGCGAGATGAAGGTGGATTGGGACGCGGATTTCTGAACGTGGCTAACTTGCGCGTAGAAGTGATCAGTCTGTTTCCCGAGATGTTTTCCGCCATTGGCGATTACGGCATCACCAGTCGTGCGGTCAAACAGGGGCTCTTGCAGCTGACCTGTTGGAATCCGCGAGATTACACGACGGATCGGCATCACACTGTGGACGATCGCCCGTTTGGCGGTGGTCCGGGCATGGTGATGAAGATCAAGCCCCTGGAAGATGCTCTGGCCCAGGCCAAGGCAGCAGCCGGGGAGGCGGCGAAGGTGATTTACCTGTCCCCCCAAGGCCGTCAACTGACTCAGTCGGCGGTACGCGAGCTGGCACAATCGGATGCATTGATCCTGATTGCCGGCCGCTACGAAGGCATTGACGAGCGCTTTATTGAGGCTCATGTCGATGAAGAGTGGTCGATTGGCGACTATGTACTGTCTGGCGGCGAGCTGCCGGCCATGGTCCTGATCGATGCGGTTACACGACTGCTGCCTGGAGCTTTAGGGCATGCGGATTCCGCTGAGGAAGATTCCTTTACGGATGGTCTGCTGGATTGCCCGCACTACACCCGACCGGAGGTGTATGCGGATCAGCGTGTTCCCGACGTGTTGCTGAGCGGCAATCACGCGCATATCCGGCGTTGGCGTTTACAGCAGTCCCTTGGTCGGACCTATGAACGACGCGCCGATCTTCTGGAAAGCCGCTCGCTTTCTGGAGAAGAGAAGAAGCTGCTCGAGGAATACATCCGCGAGCGGGACGATAGTTAACAACGTATCGATGGTAGATCGAACGATTTACCTTAGGAGCACAGCATGACCAACAAAATCATCCTTGCACTCGAAGCAGAGCAGATGACCAAAGAAATCCCTACCTTCGCCCCAGGCGACACTATTGTCGTTCAGGTGAAAGTGAAGGAAGGCGATCGTTCCCGTCTGCAAGCGTTCGAAGGCGTTGTAATCGCCAAGCGTAACCGCGGCGTGAACAGTGCGTTCACCGTTCGTAAAATCTCCAACGGTGTTGGCGTAGAACGTACTTTCCAGACCTACTCCCCGCAGATCGACAGCATGGCTGTTAAACGTCGCGGTGACGTACGTAAAGCCAAGCTGTACTACCTGCGTGACCTGTCGGGTAAAGCAGCCCGCATCAAGGAAAAACTGGCTTAAGCCCAGCTTCCGATGCAGAAAAAAGCAGCCTACGGGCTGCTTTTTTGTTGCCTGCGATTTACCGGACGCCTTGCACGCCCCTCGCTTAATGAAGCTGCCTGTTTCTTGAACTGGCCGGCTATGAAAGACTGGCGCCCCTTTAATGACTATTTGCACGCCGCGCGAAAAGCAGCCTGCCCGAGCCCCCATGCCTGCCATCGACCATCCGCTGATTGATCAATTCCTCGACGCTTTATGGCTGGAAAAAGGCCTTTCGGACAATACCCGCGACGCCTATCGAAGCGACCTCGCGCTGTTCAACGGCTGGTTGCAGGAGAAGAATCTCGAACTGATCAATGCCGGCCGAGAGTTGATCCTCGATCACCTGGCGTGGCGTCTGGAGCAGAACTACAAGCCGCGCTCGACCGCCAGATTTCTCTCCGGGGTGCGTGGCTTTTATCGCTATCTGCTGCGGGAAAAGCTGATCAGTGTCGATCCGACGTTACGCGTCGACATGCCACAACTGGGCAGGCCGTTACCCAAGTCGCTTTCGGAAGCCGATGTCGACGCGCTGCTCAAGGCGCCGGATTTGAGTGACGCCATCGGCCAGCGTGACCGCGCGATGCTGGAAGTGTTGTATGCCTGTGGTTTGCGCGTGACCGAACTGATCAGCCTGACGCTGGAGCAGGTCAATCTGCGCCAGGGCGTATTGCGGGTGATGGGCAAGGGCAGCAAGGAACGGCTGGTGCCGATGGGCGAGGAGGCGATTGTCTGGGTCGAGCGTTATATGCGTGATGGCCGTCAGGAATTGCTCGGTGGCCGCCCCAGCGATGTGCTGTTCCCCAGCCAGCGCGGCGAGCAGATGACCCGGCAGACGTTCTGGCACCGGATCAAGCACCAGGCCAAGGTCGCCGGGATCAACAAGTCGCTGTCTCCGCATACCTTGCGCCACGCGTTTGCCACGCACCTGCTCAACCATGGCGCGGACTTGCGCGTGGTGCAGATGCTGCTTGGCCACAGCGATCTTTCCACCACGCAGATTTATACCCACGTCGCCCGCGCCCGCCTGCAGGACCTGCACGCCAAGCACCACCCCCGCGGCTGAACACCAAACCCTTGTAGGAGTGAGCCTGCTCGCGATAGCGGTCTGTTAGTCAAAGCCGTGTCGGCAGGACTACCGCTATCGCGAGCAGGCTCACTCCTACAAGGATTCTGCGGTGACGTTCAAATGTGTGGCGACAGGCGCATTCGGCCCTCGCGGCCTTATGTGTTAGGCTTTCCCGGTTTGCACGATGGACGGTTATGACCCGGTGTTTCGCACGGGCGTTCTGATCGTTTCATTGGCCCGCCCTCAGGAGTACTCATGCGTCTGACCCAGATTTTCGCCGCCGCCGCTATTGCGCTGGTGAGCACCTTTGCCGTCGCCGACGACGCGGCCGACAAAGCCATTCGTCAAAGCCTGGAAAAACTCGAACTCGAGGTTCCGGTCGAAAGCATCAATGCCAGCCCGTTGCCCGGCATGTACGAAGTCAAACTCAAAGGCAGCCGCGTGCTCTACGCGAGCGCCGATGGCCAGTACATCGTGCAGGGCAACCTGTACCAGTTGGAGAACGGCAAACCGGTCAACCTGACCGAGAAGACCGAACGCCTGGGCATTTCCAAACTGATCAATGCCATTCCGGTCGCCGAAACCGTGGTGTACCCGGCGGTGGGCGAGACCAAATCGCACATCACCGTGTTCACCGACACCACCTGCCCGTATTGCCACAAACTGCACGCCGAAGTGCCCGAGCTGAACAAGCGCGGCATCGAAGTGCGCTACGTGGCGTTCCCGCGCCAGGGCCTGAATTCGCCGGGCGACGAACAGCTGCAAGCGGTGTGGTGTTCGAAAGACAAGAAAGCTGCCATGGACAAAATGGTCGATGGCAAGGAAATCAAGGCCGCCAAGTGCGATAACCCGGTTTCCAGGCAGTTCGCCCTCGGTCAGTCGATCGGCGTGAACGGCACACCGGCCATCGTTTTGGCTGACGGCCAGGTCATTCCGGGCTACCAGCCTGCGCCACAAGTCGCCAAACTGGCGCTGGGCGCGAAGTAATTCGCATCGTCACGGGCAGCCGTTGACGATCGTGGTCCGGCAGCAACAACGCCGGGCCATCAACAGAGAACCGCGAGCACGCGGTTGTTTTCCGGCCGACCCTGCGTCGGCCGTTTCATGGGGAGTTCACAGTGAATCCGGTCAAAGTAGGCATCTGTGGGTTAGGGACCGTCGGTGGCGGTACCTTCAACGTACTTCAGCGCAACGCCGAGGAAATTGCTCGTCGTGCCGGGCGTGGAATCGAAGTGGCACAAATTGCCACGCGCACGCCAAAGCCTCAGTTCCAGACGACCGGTATTGCGATTACCAACGATGTCTTCGAAGTGGCCACGAACCCTGAGATCGACATCGTCATAGAGCTGATGGGCGGCTACACCGTTGCCCGCGAGCTGGTACTCAAGGCCATCGAGAATGGCAAGCATGTGGTCACCGCGAACAAGGCACTGATTGCCGTTCACGGTAATGAAATTTTCGCCAAGGCCCGCGAGAAAGGCGTGATCGTGGCGTTCGAGGCCGCGGTGGCCGGTGGCATTCCGGTGATCAAGGCGATCCGCGAAGGCCTGTCCGCCAACCGTATCAACTGGGTCGCCGGGATCATCAATGGCACCGGCAACTTCATCCTCACCGAAATGCGCGAGAAGGGCCGTACGTTCGAAGACGTGCTGGCCGAAGCGCAGGCGCTGGGTTATGCCGAAGCCGACCCGACCTTCGATGTCGAAGGCATCGATGCCGCGCACAAGCTGACCATTCTGGCGTCGATTGCGTTCGGTATTCCGCTGCAATTCGACAAGGCATACACCGAAGGCATCACCAAACTGACCACCGCCGACGTCAACTATGCCGAAGCGCTGGGCTATCGCATCAAGCACCTCGGTGTGGCGCGCAGCACTGACGCCGGCATCGAGTTGCGCGTACACCCGACGCTGATCCCGGCCGATCGCCTGATCGCCAACGTCAACGGGGTGATGAACGCAGTGATGGTCAACGGTGACGCCGCCGGTTCGACGCTGTTCTATGGTGCCGGCGCTGGCATGGAGCCAACCGCTTCGTCGGTGATCGCCGATCTGGTCGACGTGGTTCGCGCGATGACTTCCGACCCGGAAAACCGCGTGCCGCACCTGGCCTTCCAGCCGGACTCGCTGTCGGCACATCCGATCCTGCCGATCGAAGCCTGCGAAAGCGCTTACTACCTGCGCATTCACGCCAAGGACCACCCGGGCGTACTGGCTCAGGTGGCGAGCATCCTGTCGGAGCGCGGCATCAATATCGAATCGATCATGCAGAAGGAAGTCGAAGAGCATGACGGCCTGGTGCCGATGATCCTGCTGACCCACCGCGTGGTCGAGCAACGTATCAACGATGCGATTACTGCGCTGGAAGCACTGGCTGGCGTCGACGGCCCGGTTGTACGGATCCGCGTCGAACACTTGAACTAAAAGCAGCGGCAGGCTTCGGGCGGCAAGCGGCAAGAGAGAAGCAGTCTGGCTTTTACTTGCAGCTTGCAGCTTGCAGCTTGCAGCTCAAACCGAAGGTTTGAAAAAAATGCGATATATCAGTACTCGCGGCCAGGCCCCGGCCCTGAATTTCGAAGAGGTCCTGCTGGCCGGTCTGGCGACCGATGGCGGTCTGTACGTCCCGGAAAACCTGCCACGTTTCACTCAGGAAGAGATCGCCTCCTGGGCCGGCCTGCCCTATCACGAACTGGCCTTCCGGGTGATGCGCCCGTTCGTTACCGGCAGTATCCCGGATGCCGATTTCAAGAAGATCCTCGAAGAAACCTACGGTGTGTTCGCCCACAGTGCCGTTGCGCCACTGCGTCAGTTGAACGGCAACGAGTGGGTGCTGGAGCTGTTCCACGGTCCGACCCTGGCGTTCAAGGACTTCGCCCTGCAACTGCTGGGGCGTCTGCTCGATTACGTGCTGGAAAAGCGCGGCGAGCGCGTGGTGATCGTCGGTGCCACTTCCGGTGACACCGGTTCGGCGGCCATCGAAGGCTGTAAGCACTGCGAGAACGTCGACATCTTCATCCTGCACCCGCACCAGCGCGTATCTGAGGTGCAGCGTCGGCAGATGACGACGATCTTCGGCGAGAACATCCACAACATCGCCATCGAAGGCAACTTCGATGACTGCCAGGAAATGGTCAAGAACAGCTTCGCCGACCAGAGCTTCCTCAAAGGCACGCGTCTGGTGGCGGTGAACTCGATCAACTGGGCGCGGATCATGGCCCAGATCGTTTACTACTTCCATGCGGCCCTGCAGTTGGGCGGTCCGGCGCGTTCGGTGTCGTTCTCGGTACCCACCGGCAACTTCGGCGACATCTTCGCCGGTTACCTGGCACGCAACATGGGCCTGCCGATCAACCAGTTGATCGTCGCAACCAACCGCAACGACATCCTGCACCGCTTCATGAGCGGCAACCAGTACGTCAAGGAAACGCTGCACGCGACCTTGTCGCCGTCGATGGACATCATGGTTTCGTCCAACTTTGAACGCCTGCTGTTCGACCTGCATGGTCGCAACGGTGCGGCAATCGCCGGCCTGATGGGCTCGTTCAAAAAGGACGGCAGTTTCAGCGTCGAACAAGAGCGCTGGACCGAAGCGCGCAAACTGTTCGATTCGCTGGCGGTGGATGACGCCCAGACCTGTGAAACCATCGCCGAAGTCTACGAGCAGACCGGTGAAGTCCTCGATCCGCACACCGCCATCGGCGTCAAAGCCGCGCGCGAGTGCCGTCGCAGTCTGGACATCCCGATGGTGATTCTGGGCACTGCCCATCCGGTCAAGTTTCCCGAGGCAGTGGAGAAAGCGGGTGTAGGAAAAGCGCTCGAACTACCTGCACATCTTTCTGATTTGTTTGAGCGAAACGAGCGCTGCACGGTTCTGCCGAACGACCTGAAAGCCGTGCAAGCCTTTGTCAGCCAGCATGGCAACCGCGGCAAGCCACTCTAAGCCTGAAAAAGCTGTCACATTTTGAAGCCCGTCTCCTGACGGGCTTTTTTGTTTCTGCTGCCACACTGCTCGGGTTTTCACCCACGAAGGACGGGTGAGTCGATCACGAAGGAAATGGCAATGCTGTTTTACAGAGGTTTGAAACCGGCACTGGGCTGGTTGTTTTTGTCGGCGGTGCTGGGGTGGATGCACAGCGCCATGGCAGCGCAAATGGTACTTGATCAGGCGAATGCGCCCGTCAATGTGCAGCCTGTCGAACTGGACGCACGCGAACGTCAATGGATTCGCGAAAACCCGAAGGTGACAGTGGCATCAGTGCAATACCCGCTGTATCTGTTTCAGGACGAGCACGGGCAGTGGAACGGTCTGAACAACGATGTGCTCAAGCGTGTCACCGCGATGACCGGGCTGCAATTCGAGCACCAGGAATCCTTTTCCACCGACCACATGCTCGAACGCCTGCAAAGCGGGGTTGCGGACATCAGTACGACCCTGGCCATGAGCGATGATCGCAAGCTGTTCCTTGATTTCAGCCACGCTTTCGGTGGTGCGGGCTGGGTTTTTGTCGGCCATGCGGATGCGCCAGTGGTGGACTCTTTCGAGCAACTGGCGAAGCGCGTGTTGGTGCTACCTGCCCGGCACGCACTGGAAGATGTGATTCGGCGTGATTTCCCTTCGATTGAAATACGCTCAGTGAAAACCTACGCCGAAGCCCGGGCGCTGGTTGAAAGTGGTGAAGCCTACGCCACGATCGAAAACGAAATCGGCGCGCAGCTCTATCCGCTGGGCATGCTCAAAGTCGGTGGCTTGGTGGAGGGCAAGTGGGAAGCCGATCACCTGGCTGTACGAAAAGGCATGCCCGAGCTGCTGAGTATTCTCAACAAGGCACTGGAAGCTTTCCCGGCCGCTGAGTTGCGAGCGATCCGGCTTAAGTGGCTCGAAGGCATTTCACCGGCGCCCGTGCCATCGATCTGGCAGCAGTTGGTTGAATGGGGATGCTGGGCGATGGGGGTGATCGGTGTTTTCGGGATACTGTCGCTGGTGTGGAACAGGCGTCTGGCGGCGGTGATCAAGTTGCGCTGTGAGGCGGAGAAGGAGTTGGGTGATCAGTTGGCGTTTCAACATGCCCTGATCGATTCCATGCCGGATCCGGTGTTCGTGCGCGATCTCCAGGGGCGTCTGATCATCTGCAACCGCAGTTATGAAGAGGCGCTGTCGGTG
Organism: Pseudomonas moraviensis; assembly: GCF_900105805.1. Taxonomy (NCBI): domain Bacteria; kingdom Pseudomonadati; phylum Pseudomonadota; class Gammaproteobacteria; order Pseudomonadales; family Pseudomonadaceae; genus Pseudomonas; species Pseudomonas moraviensis. The sequence continues at coordinate 6,085,793 of NZ_LT629788.1, forward strand.
CGCCTGGACCAGATGCAGGGGCGGTTGTTGATCGAGGTCGATGCGTTTCCCGAAACGACCGCGCGGATGCTGCACGATGAGTTCATCGCGCAGTTGCAGACTCGCAAGTCGCGCTTCAGCAAGCGCGAGCTGCTATTCAATGGCGGCCCACGTGAGGTCTATCAGTGGACGGTGCCGTTTTACAGCGGTGACGGCAAATTGCGCGGCTTGTTGGGTGGCTGGACCGACATCACTCAACGCCGGACTGAGAGCGGCTGCCGATGTCTGCATTGAAGAAGGGAAATGTCCTGCAAGACGCGACTACTTTTCTGATGGGAGGCTTAAGACGCCTAGCCTAGAGTGGACGACAACTGCGGTGAGAGTCCGCGATGATCGCTCCAGAGGTCGCCCATGCGCTCGCTTAAAGTCCTGATTCTTGAACCCAATCCGTTCCAGCTGATGGCATTGCATCAAATGCTCAATGCCATCGGCATCTACGACGTCCTGACCGCGCCCTCGTTAGCGTCAGCCTTGTGTTCCCTAGGGCACCGCGGTGCGGTCGATATCGCCATTTGCGATCCGCAACTCAAGGGTGGGGATGGCCTGGCCCTGATCCACCATCTGGCCGCGCACCATGAGGCACGGGCGCTGATTCTGCTGGGCTCGGTCGCGCAGAGCCTGTTGACTGACCTGGAACCGGTGCTTCGCCAGCAACGCCTGCGCCTGCTGGGGCGTCTGCAAACGCCGGTCTCGGCAGTGTTGATGAGGGGCCTGCTGGACAGTTATCTGATCTCGCCGCCGGAACTCATCGAGGCCTGAAGGGGACGGTTATTTTTCTGTCATCTTCGCCGTGCATGCTCTGTCAGACGCAGCCCCCACGAGATTGGGGCGTGAGAGGCAGAACTTTCTTCTCGGGCCGGTGGTCATTTAATGTGAACACGCCCCAAGCACTGTGTTTTCGGACTATTGAGTGGAGATCGAGATGGAAAGTATCAGTCTATTGCTCGGTGAGGCTCTGAGCCCGTATCAGGTGACGCTGACCCCTCGCGGCAGCCATGGTGAATGTCTGGTGACGCTGAAGAACAGCAGCGGCGCCATTGTGGTGGAACGCGAATTCAATCAGGCCCAGTTGAGCGACAAGCGCTTGCTGACAGATGTGGTGGACGGCCTGCACCGCGACGTGATGATCGCCGAAGGACGGCTGGAACCCTGCGTCATCGCGGCGTTGCGCAATGCGGCACTGGACAAGCGTCCGGCCCTGTAAAGATGAAATATTTTTTGTGGGAACCTTCCTGCATCCCTGTCAGTCAGACCCCATAACAGCAGGATCAAGCATTGTGCTCCGGTGCTTGTCGCTTGCTGCTACGGGTCTCGAAGCAGACCACGTTTAACCCCGAGTCGTCTCCCCACTTCTCGGGGTTTCTTTTTGCCTGGCGTTTGCTCACTGCGCATTGGGTTGCTCGAAAACCAGAATGCTCAGCGGTGCTTAAATGGCTCCGTCTTCACGCAACCTGGCGATCTGCGCCGCGTCGTAGCCCAGTTCGCCAAGCACCTGCGCGGTGTGTTCGCCAAGCTGTGGTCCGACCCACTCCGACGAACCCGGCGTTTCGGAGAGTTTCGGCACGATGCCGGGCATCTTGAAATCCTTGCCGTCCGGCAGCTTGGCATGCAGGAACATTTCCCGTGCCAGATATTGCGGGTCGTTGAACATGTCTTCGGCGCTGAAGATCCGGCTGGCCGGGACGTCGGCCTGGTTGAGCAGGTCAAGTACGCTTTGCAGGGGCAACGAATTGACCCAGCGATCAATCACGCCATACAACTCGTCGCGACGACTGTCGCGGCCGTCATTGCTGGCCAGTGCCGGGTCGTTCGCCAGGTCGTCGCGCCCGATGACCTGCATGAACCGTTTGAAGATTGCATCGCCATTGGCGCCGATCTGCACATGCTTGCCGTCGGCGCTGGTGTGGATCGAAGAGGGCGTGATGCCCGGCATGATGTTGCCACTGCGTTCGCGGATGAAACCGAAGACGTCGAACTCCGGCACCATGCTTTCCATCATCGCGAAAATCGCCTCATACAGGGCGACGTCGACCACTTGGCCAAGTCCGCCCTTGACCTCACGATGACGCAAAGCCATCAACGCACCAATCACGCCCCACAGCGCGGCAATCGAATCGCCGATGGAAATCCCGGTGCGCACCGGCGGCCGATCCTCGAAACCGGTGATGTACCGCAGGCCGCCCATGGATTCGCCAACCGCGCCGAAGCCTGGCTGATCCTTCATCGGCCCGGTCTGGCCAAAACCGGACAGGCGCACCATCACCAGTTTCGGGTTCAGCGCATGCAAGGTTTCCCAGCTCAGGCCGAGTTTTTCCAGCACGCCGGGGCGGAAGTTTTCGATGAGGATGTCGGCTTCGCCAAGCAGCTGTTTCAGGATCGCCAAGCCGTCGGGGTGTTTCAGATTGAGGGTCAGCGACTTCTTGTTGCGCGCCTGGACGAACCACCACAGGGAGGTGCCTTCGTACAACTTGCGCCATTTGCGCAGGGGATCACCGCCGTCCGGCGATTCGATCTTGATCACTTCGGCGCCGAACTCGCCGCAGATGCGCGAGGCAAAAGGCCCGGCGATCAGCGTACCCAATTCAATGACTTTCAGACCCGAGAGCGGTTTGCTGGTGAACGGCATGCGAAATCCTGTAGGACAAGGCTGAGCGGATAGAGGGTTTTAACATAGCCGGCTGTCCGACGCCGCAGCTTGAGTGCCATCAATTCGATGATTGCCTGTGGCATCGGTTAGACTTGCCGACTTTCCTCGTATCAAGAAGCCCGTTCATGGCCCAGCCGTCCACAACCTACAAATTCGAACTGAACCTCACCGACCTCGACCGCAGCGTCTACGAGAGCGTCAAGCAGACCATCGCCCGTCATCCTTCGGAGACCGAAGAACGCATGACTGTGCGGCTGCTGGCCTACGCGCTCTGGTATAACGAGCAGCTGTCGTTCGGCCGTGGTCTGTCAGACGTGGATGAACCGGCCTTGTGGGAAAAAAGCCTGGACGACCGCGTCCTGCACTGGATCGAAGTCGGCCAGCCGGATGCCGACCGCCTGACCTGGTGCTCGCGCCGTACCGAACGCACCAGCCTGTTGGCCTACGGCAGCCTGCGCGTGTGGGAGACCAAGGTGATCCCGGCGATCAAGAATCTGAAAAACGTCAACATCGCTGCCGTCCCGCAGGAAGTGCTGGAAACCCTGGCCAAGGACATGCCGCGCGTCATCAAGTGGGACGTGATGATCAGCGAAGGCACGATCTTCGTCACCGACGATCCGGTCAGCACGAAGTCCAGTTGCAATGGCTGCAAGGTGAGCGCGGCTAAAGTCGCGACACCGCCGATATTTCCCACGAATCAAAGAGAAGCCTCCGTCACCCCATGCGTATCGAACCTCGCCAACTGCCTGCCACACTGCCTTTTCTCGGTGATCTGCCGCCACTGCTGACCCGGCTTTACGCGGCGCGGGGCGTGCAGTCGGAGGCGGAGCTGGACAAAAGTCTGGCGCGCTTGATCCCGTTTCAGCAGCTCAAAGGCATTGATGCGGCGGTAGACCTGCTGGTGACGGCACTGGAGCAACGCCAGCGCATTCTGATCGTCGGCGACTTCGACGCGGACGGCGCCACCGCCAGCACCGTCGGTGTGCTCGGTTTGCGCCTGTTGGGCGCGGCGCATGTCGATTATCTGGTGCCGAACCGTTTCGAATACGGCTATGGCCTGACTCCGGAAATCGTCGAAGTTGCGTTGACCCGCGAACCGCAATTGTTGATCACCGTCGACAACGGCATTTCCAGTGTCGAAGGCGTCGCGGCGGCCAGGCGCGCCGGGCTGAAAGTGCTGATCACCGACCACCACTTGCCCGGCGATGAACTGCCGCAGGCCGACGCGTTGGTCAATCCGAACCAGCCAGGCTGCGAGTTTCCGAGCAAGGCACTGGCCGGCGTCGGGGTGATTTTCTATGTATTGATGGCCTTGCGCGCGCGCCTGCGCAGCCTCGGCTGGTACGAGAGCAAACCGCAACCGAACATTGGCGAGCTGCTGGATCTGGTGGCGCTGGGCAGCGTCGCGGACGTGGTGCCGCTGGATGCCAACAACCGTATCCTCGTGCATCAAGGTCTGGAGCGGATTCGCGCCGGGCGGGCGCGGCCGGGGATCAAGGCGATCCTCGAAGTCGCCAAGCGCGAGGCGGCGCGGATCACTTCCACCGATCTTGGCTTTATCGTCGGCCCGCGCCTCAACGCCGCAGGACGTCTGGACGACATGAGCCTGGGCATCGAATGCCTGCTCACCGGCGACGCCAATCTGGCCCGGGAAATGGCTGCACAACTGGACGGCATGAACCAGGATCGCAAATCCATCGAGCAGGGCATGCAGCGTGAAGCCCTGGCGCAGCTCAAGGATCTGCCGGTCGAATCGATGCCGTTTGGTCTGTGCCTGTTCGATCCGGAGTGGCACCAGGGTGTGATCGGCATTCTCGCTTCGCGCATGAAAGAGCGCTATTTCCGCCCGACCATTGCCTTCGCCGATGCTGGTGATGGGTTGCTCAAGGGCTCCGGGCGTTCGGTGCAGGCTTCCATATACGTGATGCGCTGAGCGTGGTCGCGGCGCAGCATCCAAACCTGATCGCCAAATATGGTGGTCACGCGATGGCCGCTGGTCTGACCTTGCCGCAGGAGAATTTTCCGCTGTTCGCCGAGGCATTCGACGCCGAAGTGCGTAGGCAACTTCGCGAGGAAGACCTCACCGGGCGCATGTTGTCGGACGGCACGCTGGCCGTCGAAGAGTTCCACCTCGAACTGGCCCGCGCCTTGCGCCACGCCGGGCCGTGGGGTCAGCATTTTCCCGACCGCTGTTCACGGCGTGTTTCAGCTGGTCGAGCAGCGCGTGGTTGGCGAACGGCATTTGAAAGTGGTGCTGAAAAGCGAATGCGGCTCGGTGAAACTCGATGGCATCGCGTTTGGGATCGATCGGGATATCTGGCCGAACCCGACGATTCAATGGGTCGAGTTGGCCTACAAACTGACGTTAACGAGTTTCGTGGCAACGAGACTGTGCAGTTGATGATTGCTCACATCGAACCGCGTTAAGCCATTCGCGAGCAGGCTCGCTCCCACAGGTACGGTGCAGTTTTGTGGGAGCGAGCCTGCTCGCGAAAGTGTCCTTTCACACACTGAATTACTCTGAACCCTCCGTCATTCCCGGTTGTCGACTAGGCTCTAAGCACTGCTTGATTGGCCTTGTGACGTCTTGTCGAATTTTTTGCCCGCGGGGCGGGTGCTGCACCCTTTTTCTGTCACTCGTCGACTTTTCAAACAGAACCCTGGAGCCTGCCCACTGATTCGAGAGGTGCCCCATGAGTCTGCTGCTTGAACCCTTTACCCTTCGCCAACTGACCCTGCCCAACCGCATTGCCGTGTCGCCGATGTGCCAGTACTCCAGCGTCGACGGCCTGGCCAACGACTGGCATCTGGTGCACTTGGGCAGCCGCGCGGTGGGCGGTGCCGGGCTGGTTTTCACCGAAGCCACGGCGGTCACTGCCGACGGGCGCATTACCGCCGAAGACCTCGGCCTGTGGAATGACGAACAGATCGCTCCGCTGCAACGCATCACCCGCTTCATCACCGCCCAGGGCGCGGTCGCCGGTATTCAACTGGCCCATGCCGGGCGCAAGGCCAGCACTCACCGGCCGTGGATCGGCAAGCATGGCAGCGTCAAACCCGAAGATGGCGGCTGGACCCCGGTCGGGCCATCGCCGATTGCTTTCGATCCGCAGCATACGCAGCCGAAACAGCTGGATGAAGGGCAGATCGCTGAAGTGATCCAGGCCTTCGTCGACGCGGCCAAACGCGCGCTGACGGCCGGTTTCAGCGTGGTTGAGGTACATGCCGCGCATGGCTATCTGCTGCATCAGTTTCTGTCGCCGCTGAGCAATCAACGCCGCGATCAGTACGGTGGTTCGTTCGAGAATCGCATCCGTCTGGTGCTGCAGGTCACAGAAGCGGTGAGGGCGGTGTGGCCTGAAGAACTGCCGGTATTCGTCCGCGTTTCGGCGACCGATTGGGTTGAAGATGGCTGGAATCCGGATGAGACCGTGGAGCTGGCGCGGCGTCTGCACACCCTTGGCGGATCTGATCGACGTGTCGTCGGGCGGGACTGCGGCCAACGCGGAGATTCCGGTCGGGCCGGGTTATCAGACACGCTTCGCCGAGCGTGTACGCAAGGAGTCAGGCATTGCCACTGCACTGTCGGAATGATTACCGAGCCTGCGCAGGCTGAGCACATTCTGCGCACCTGCCAGGCCGATATCATTTTCCTCGCCGCGAGCTGCTGCGTGATCCGTACTGGCCGCTACACGCCGATGATGATCTGGGCGGCGCAAGGCGGTGTGGCCGGCGCAATACCAACGCGCGACCCATCGCGATCAGCCGATTCATGAGTCTGATTTGCGTGATTGATTGAAGGCTGGAAAGCAAAAGCCCCGAGCCGGTGGTGGTCGGGGCTTTTCTATTCGGCACAAGTTTGCGTTGTCAGGCGGACCTCTTCGCGAGCAGGCTCGCTCCCACAATAGGAATGCGGACCCCTGTGGGAGCGAGCCTGCTCGCGAATGACGCCAGAACAGCCGC